>JAGUZN010000111.1 GCA_020060775.1 Armatimonadota bacterium | reverse complement strand
AGATGCGTCATGCCCTCCCCCTTGCGAACGCCAGCGACCTGTCCTCTATCGCTTCCGCGGAGAAGAAGATTTCCTCCCTTCTCCCGCTGGGAAAGGGGACACAGGAGTGAGGGAAGATAACCTGAGGGCAAACACGCTCGTCAATACGCGAAACCCCATACACCACACCGCGGGCTTCACACGATGAGGTCGGAGAGCAAGGAGCAACGGGACGACCCGGTACAACTACTCGTTGATCTCCACCACAATGATGGCAATCAGGATGGCGATGCTTAATAAAATCTCCAGGCTGCCGGCGATGATGCCGACCAGGGAATGAGTGCGGCCGACGTTGATCTTTTTCGCGACCGACAGGCCGCTGATGCCAAACAGTAAGGCGATAGGGCCTAACACGGGTGACAAACAGGGGATGACACCGAAAATGCCGCAATAGTACGCCACGAGGGAACTGCTGTTACCGGTTGGGATAAGGTGATTGATGGCATGTTGTTGCGTCGGCGATGTAGCCGCTGGTGTGTTCGAGAGTGGTGGCGGTGGGATAACCAGGGCGGGGAAATCCCGCACCGGACGACGCTCGCCAGTGTGGACATCGATGACCGTCGCCCAGTGGGGCACCCGCCCCTCCGCGTGCCAGCGAATCAACTCCTGCATGCTGACCGGGCCGTACTCCTGCCCATCAAACGTGCGGAGCTTGACATGCTCGAACGCCATGCCGTTATCCTCCTGATCTTATCTGCAGTGGGTCATCACGTTATGCTTCGCTTCTCCCAACACGATCCCCGAGGGGTAGAGTGACGGCGCGGGTCGCCGAACATGGACCCAACGTGACAACCTGGTACGCATACCCGCTGCTGGCATCATGCGGGTGCATACGCATCGCGATGCAGGGCCTCGCCATTGGTGGCGATGACCTCGCGATACCAGTAGGCCGAATCCTTTAACACGCGTTGCTGGGTTGGGTAATCGACGAAGACGAGGCCGAAGCGCTGCTTGTACCCTTCCGCCCACTCAAAGTTATCCATGATGGACCACTGGAAATAGCTTTGCACGGATGCGCCTTCCGCGATCGCGCGCTCCAACTGCAACAGATAACGGCGCAGGAAATCGATGCGTTGCGGATCATGCACTCGCCCGTCGAGCATGATCCAGTCCGTGTTGGCCATGCCGTTTTCCGTTATCATGATCGGCAGCCGATAACGCTCCCAGAACCACTTCGGGCCCCAGTAGAGCACTTCCGGGGTGACCGTCCAGTGGAATGCGGTCAACGGGCCGCCCAGCGGATAGGATGCGGGCTCGGGTTGCCCCTGCGCATTGGCGCGCACCAACTCCCCGTTGTACAGGTTGCAGCCGAAGAAATCGAGCGGCTGGTGAATGATCGCCATGTCCTGCGGCCCGACGCTCGGCGCATCCGCCCCGTACTGGCGCAGGCCGTCTTCCGGGTACTGCCCTAGCAATACCGGGTCCATCCACCAGGTGCTGTTCCACGTCGTACGATCGCTCACGGCAAAGGTCGCCGCGCGCGCCGCGGCAATATCCTCCGGGGAATCGGATGCGGGCAATCGCACCACTCCCACCGGCGCATAGCCGACCTTGCACGGTTGCTTGGTGCAGGCGCGAATCGTCTGCACCGCTCTGCCGTGCGCCAGCAGCGCGTGATGGCCGGCGCGCAACACTTCCTTCAGCCCCAGTTTATCGCCGGGCGCATGGATGCCGAGACTATGGCCTGTGCCGATAAAGCACTGCGGCTCGTTGAGCGTCATCCAGTGCGTCACCCGGTCAGAGAGCTTGTCGACGATCACCCGTGTGTAATCGGCGAACCACTCCGGGCTGTCGGGGTTGAGCCAGCCGCCGCGGCAGTAGAGTTCATACGGGTAGTCCCAATGGAAGAGGGTGACGTACGGTTGAATATTGGCGGCGAGCAGGGCATCGACCAGCCGGTCGTAGAATTCCAGCCCGCGCGGGTTCACCCGGCCGGCGCCCTCGGGCAGCACGCGCGCCCAGGCGATAGAGAGGCGGTAACCCTGCAGGCCGATCTGCCGCATGATCGCGACATCCTCGGCGTAACGGTGGTAGTGGTCGCAGGCCACATCGCCGTTCTGCCCCTCCCACACCGTGCCCGGCTTCCGGCAGAACATATCCCAGGTTGAGGGGCCTTTGCCATCCTCAAATGCCGCCCCCTCAACCTGATAGGCAGCGGCGGCTGCGCCCCAGGTGAAATCGCGTGGAAATGCCATGAATAACTCCTCGGTCCATTCATCCCCGACTGCCATGCAGGCCATACTGCTGAGGATATATCTTCCGTAATCTTCGTCCAGCGGGCGCTGATTCCTCCTGCAACCAGAGAGGGGTTGCTTATATATGTAACAGGTTGGATGAACGGTCGGAGCGCCCGCGCCTGCCGTGAGCCACGTCGAACGGTCCAGCCGGCCTCAACGGATCAGGGTCCATGGTTGCTGCCGGCGGTTATACAGGGCAACGTAATGGCATATCGGGAGGGCGGCCGTCCCTGGCCGCCGAATCCCTCCCCCTGCAAGCGGCAGCGCAGCGGGGGGAGGTCAGGAGGGGGCTACCGTATTCCCCTCCCCTGCCGCAGCGGGGGAGGGTAGGGTGGGGGTATTCCGCTGTCATGCATCCCGCCGGGATACCACTCACCACTCACCAACCACACAAATCATCGTTCCTCAAACGGGTGGTCCTCGTCGAAGTCCGGGCGGTAGGTATCCGGGGCGTCGCGCACTTCCTGCTCCCAACCATTCTCCAATCCCGCTTCGGCAAACGCGTCGAGCGCGTCATCGTATTCACCGGCCGTGATCGTACGGGCGAGTTCAGGGCAGGTCGCGGCCTGGTGGGTGGGATAGTATTGCGCCATCAGGCTCACCGTGATGGTTGGCGACACCTCTTCCGCCAGCCGCCGCAACGCCTCGCGCGTGCCGGCAAGGGAGTGTGGTAACACCAGGTGGCGCACGATGACGCCGCGCCGCGCCACCCCCGCCTCATCCAGGGTGAGGTCGCCCACCTGCCGGTACATCTCGCGGATGGCGACCACGGCAATATTCGGATAGCCGGGTGCGCCCGAGAGCCGTTCCGCCGTGGCCGCGTCGGCGTACTTCAGGTCGGGCAGGTAAATATCGACTACGCCGTCCAGCAGGTGCAGCACGTCGACGCGGTCATACCCATTGGTGTTGTACACCACCGGCAGGCGCAGGCCGAGATCGATGGCGATATCGAGCGCCTGCACGAGCGGGGGCAACATATGCGTCGGGGAAACCCAGTCGAGGTTGTGGCAACCCAGGTGTTGCAGCCGCAGGTACGCGTGCCCCAGATCCTCCGCGGTGTATTCGGGATAGGCGAGCGGATCGCCCTGGCTGATCTGGTGGTTCTGGCAGTAGAGGCAGCGCAGATTGCAGCCCGCGGCAAACACCGTGCCCGCCCCGCAACTGCCCGAAAGCGCCGGTTCTTCGCCATGGTGATCGCAGAGGGAGGCGATGCGCGCCAGCGCCCCACTGCGGCATCGTCCCAACTCGCCCGCCCAGCGGTCGACCCCGCAGGCATGCGGACAGAGGTCGCAGTGGGAGAGGCGGCGTGAGAGTTCCTCCGCGCGTCGGTGGAGTTCCCCCGTGGCGGCGAGGTGGACTGCGGCAGGCGCACAGGATGGTCGATGACAGGGTGAGGGCATGGCGATCTCCGGTTGGCAGGCGTTGTGCGCATTGTACCCGGTTTGTGCCGTTCTGCAAAAGTTGGCGTTCCCGGCAGGTTGTATGATAGGTGACGGGTTTGGGAGTTGGAAGAGGAGGGATGAGTATGTGGTGTCCGATCGTAGGCGGCATGGGCCGCAAACGTATATGGATTATGCTGGCGGCACTGGGCGCCTTGTATATGATTGGGCGTCGGGAACGGCGTGAGGCACGGCATCCGGTCGAATATGAGATGGATGAACCGGTGATCGCGGAAACCTGGACCGGCGTGGCGGGACGACCGATCATGCGGCCGCTCTGGCAAATGGTGGCGCGCCGCGCCACGCAAGGGGGCGTCTTCCCGCGCGTGCTCGATGTCGGCAGCGGTGCGGGCTTCCTGGCGGTGGAGTTGGCTCAGCGTCCCGGCGTGGAGACGGTGGCCGGCGTCGATCTCTCCAGCGACATGGTGGAAATCGCCAGAGGGCTGGCGGAGATGCGCGGGGCGAATGCGACGTTCTATCAGGTGGATGCGGCATCGATGCCGTTTGATGACGCCGCATTCGACCTGGCCGTGTCCACCCTCTCGCTCCATCACTGGCGACACCCCATGCCGGTACTGCAGGAGGTCTATCGCCTGTTGTCGCCGGGTGGGCGGCTCATGGTGTTCGATCTGCGGCGCGACGCCAATCCCCTGGTGCTGGGCCTGGCTGCCGTCAGTGCGCGCTTCTTCATGCCCGGGCCGATCCGGGAGATGGGCGAGCCGCTCGCCTCGTTTCAATCCGCCTATACGCCATCCGAACTCACCCTCATGGCGGCGCAGGCGGGATTCCAGCAACCGGAAGTGAAGAGCGGTATCTTCTGGCAGGTGCTGGTGGCCAGCAAACCGGCGTGAGCTTCCCCGACGGGAGCAGACTATCCACACCCTGGCCTGACCGAACTGGCCAGGGTGTGCGTGCTCCAACACTGGGCGTTAGAGGCCGGGCGTTTCGGGGAATGCTCTTTCTGCAGATCACGCCTTGCAGACTGCAGATAAAGTCCCATTGAGCAGTGGCGCAGGTATTTTGGCGCTGGGCAAGCGCCATATCTGAGCTACTCTGTCGGGTGACAGACGCCAGATATGCGCACACAGCACAGCGCCAAAAGAACAAGCCAATGCCGATGCGAGTTTATCCGCAGGCTGCTTGACCGGCATCACCAGAAGTCGATACCATAGAGACGATCCACACGCACACATAAACAGCCATCGTTTGTTGAAGGAGTGGCCATTGAAACGCATATCGCCTTTGCTCTTGTTGACGACAGGCCTCGGCCTGGGATTTTTGCTGGGCGCCACCCTCACCGTCGGCGTCGGCAGCTCCATACCCTTTAACGCGGACCAGGTCGTCGCCCAGGTGGGCGAAACTACCATTACGCGCGGCTTGCTGGCCGAGTACTGCATTGCCCGCACCGGTGATTATATGCTGGAAAATAAGCTGAAATATGCGGCGGTCACCGAGGAAGCAGCACGAAAAGCGGGCATCGAGGTGAGCGCTGAAGAGGTACAGCAGCGTATCGATGAGTCGAAGGCGTTCGTCGAGAGTCAGGAAGACTTGAGACGGTTGGAAGCCACCCCGGTCCGGCTATTGCAGGAAGATATGCGTGCCGTGCTGCTGGCCGAGAAATTGATGAAGCTGTCGATCAGCCGTGGCGAAGTGGAAGATTACTACATGACCCACCCGCACCTGTTCTTCCAGCCAAAACGCCTGAGCCTCACCATCATCTCCACCAGCAACCGTGACGATATCCGCAAAGCCTGGCAGCGGTTGCGCGATGGCAAGGACCCTGGCGAGGTGTCGGCCACCTTCTCTGAAAGCGAAGTGCTGCGAACGAATAAAGGACTGATTCCGAAACCACAGGCCCGTAACGAAATGAACGTGTTGGCGGCGGAGAAACTCTTTGATGCGCGTAACGGCAATGGTCTGCGCAAGGGGGAGTTTACCGAAGTCATCGAATTCAAAGATAGCCTGTTGCAGGGCAAGTCGGAATACATGATTTTTTACGTGAACGAGGTGTATCCGGCAAAACAAACGAAACTTGAAGAAGCTTTCCCGCGTGCACTCTACCTCGCACGCGTTGAGAAATGTAACAAAATGTGGGGCGACTGGTACCGCGAAGAGACGAAAGATGTGACCTGGAAGCGGTTGAACGATCTCTTCAATCCGCTCGGACAATTGGAAGAGATGCCGGTGCGGATCGCCCCTGAAAGATGAAGTCGCGAAGTAACATGCCCAATGACCGGACGGTGACAGGCCGTCCGGTCATTGGGTGTAGAGAAGTCAGAATCCTGTCAGGCTGCGCGTCGCCTGCACGGTATTGCGCATGAGCATGGTCACGGTCAGCGGGCCGACGCCGCCGGGCACCGGGGAAAGATACGCCGCCCGCTCGAGCGCAGCCTCGGCAGCCACATCGCCCACGATGGCGTTGTCCACGTAGTTAATCCCCACGTCAATCACGATGGCCCCTTCGCGCACCCACGCGCCCGGCACCAGTTGCGGCTGACCGGTCGCCACCACCAGGATCTCCGCACGGTTCACATGATACTCCAGCAGGCCGGCGCTCTGCGTCCCCGTGTGGCACATGGTCACTGTCACACGCTGATTCACCAGCAGCATCGACACCGGCTTGCCAACGATCGCGCTACGCCCGATCACCACGGCTTCCTTGCCCTTCAACGGCACGCCGGTAGACAGAATCAACTCGTACGCGGAGAGCGCCGTGGAGGGGTACAGGCCCGGTCGCCCCGCCATCACCGCGCCCAGATTCGCCTGCGTCACGCCGTCCACGTCTTTGCGCGGGTCAATCGCCTCCTGCATGGCGTTCAAGTCCATGCCCTTCGGCAGCGGAGTTTGCAGGATAATGCCGTGCACCTGCGGATCGATGTTCAACCCGTGGATCTGCTTGGCCAACTGACCCTCGGTCATATCGGGAGCCAGGTCTAACCGCCGGTAGGTGATCCCCAGTGCGGCGGCCTTTTTCTCCTGCTGATTCCGGTAAATGCGCGAGGCTTCATCCTCGCCGACCTGTACGGACACCAGGCAGGGGGTGATGCCATGGTCGGAGAGATGGGCGATCTCCTCGCTCAATTGCTCATTGATGTGCTGCGCAATGGGCGCACCCTTCAGTAATGTTGCGGTCATCACGATCCTCCATTAACTACTCGGCACATCCGCCTCCAGGGGAAGCTGCATCACCTGGTAGGCCGCGTGCAATGCATCGTTTCCCAGCGCCGTCGCCTGCGTGGCAAGGCCGTCCAACTCGCGTGCATGAGCGGCGACAAAGGCCTCATCCGCCAGCGAGGCGAGATTCATGCGGACATTCACGGCAGCGCTGCGGAAGCCGGCCAGCGCAAAATGCGTGGCCACCACCACATCACTCACCAAATAGGGGTTACAGTTGCGGGCGAGGATGCCCGCAAGTTCCAGCAGGCGATGGCAGTGGCGGGCAATGCTCATCGGCACCTGTGCGGAGGCGCGCGTGGCCTCCTGCAACGCGCGTCGACGCTCGGCCTTCTGCTCGTCCGTCTCTTTCGGCAACGCCGATGCGGCGCGATACTGCCCGTATGCCACCGCATCCTCCTCGGTCAAACGCTCTAACTGCATCCGCAACGCTTCCGCCTGCTGCAGCACATCGGCGGCGGCCGGTTCGAAGTCGGCGTACTTCTCACGACCCACGGTGAAACGCGCCGACATGCACAGCAATGCCGCCCCCATCGCCCCGGTCAGCCCCGCGGCACTGCCGCCGCCGGGCGTCGGTTCGCCCGATGCCAATCGGTCCAGATACTGTTGCAGGCTGCCTTCGAGAAATTCTGACATGGCACTACCCCCACGCACATCACACCCCTGCGCTGTCAGGCGCATCACAGTCAATACGAGCTGTCCGCAGAATATACACTATTCCGCTGGCATTGACCAAGCCCCTGCTCCACATCCTCTACAAAGCTGCAACTCTCTCTGCTGCTGTATCGTATGAGTCTTGTGCGACAGGGAGGGTTGACTTGTCGAAAAAAAGGTATAATAATATAAGCATATACGAATAAATGGCCGCCACGGCGTTTTACCGTGAGCGCCAGCGGGTAATCGAGGCGTATCCCGCACGGTATCGTTTCGCACAAAAGGTCGTAAGGAGTCTAGCGTATGGGTGGAGAGCAACTATCATATGGCATCGTCTTTCTCGCCGGGGTACTGAGTTTTCTCTCGCCCTGCGTATTGCCCATCGTCCCCGCCTACCTCTCCATCATCTCCGGGCTGTCCTTCGAGCAACTGCAGGAGGCCGACTCCGTGCGTCAGGCGCGCGGGCGCCTGTTCGGCAGTGCGCTCGCCTTCGTGCTGGGCTTCAGCATTGTCACCACCATCTTTCTCGGTGGCATTGCCAGCCTGATCACCACGCTGCCCGATGCCTGGAAATTGGGCATGCGCTGGGTGGGCGGCGCCATCGTCATCATCTTCGCCCTGCATTTGTTGGGGCTGTTTCGCATCCGTGCGCTCTTTGCGGAACGCCGATTTCACATCGATGGGAAGAAACTGGGCATTGTCGGTGCGGCGCTCGCCGGCGCGGCCTTCGGTTTTGGCTGGAGTCCATGCATTGGTCCGATCCTCAGCGGCGTATTAGCCTATGCGGCAGGCACGGCCACCCCGGTCACCGCCTGGCTCTACTTCGCCGTCTACACGCTGGGGCTGGCGGTGCCGTTCCTGCTCGCGGCGGTCTTTGTCAACCTGTTCCTCCAGTCGATGCGCAAAATGACCCGTCATCTGCGCACGGTGGAAATCATCTCCGGGAGCTTGCTCCTGGTGATGGGCGTATTGCTCGTCACGGATCAGATGACCGTGATCAACCAGTTCGGCGGAGGGCTCGCCGAACTATCCGGGAAACTTGAGGGGTTACTGAAATGAAACAACGAGTGGTAGTGCTGTCTCTGCTGCTGGTGGCGGCGTTGACCGCGGGGTCCCTGTATGCCTGGCAACGTGCCGAGGCCAAGGAGAGTGAGAAGAAAGCGGTCGATCTCACGCTGAAAGATCTCGAGGGCAAGAAAGTCTCGCTGAAGGATCTGCGCGGGAAAGTGGTAGTGGTCGACGTCTGGGCGACCTGGTGTCACTACTGTGTGGAGGAGATCCCTGACCTCATCGCCATGCAAAAGGCCGCAGAAAAAGAGAAAACGCCGTTGCAGATCATCGGCATCTCCGTGGACCGCGATAAAGACGCGGTGAAACCATTCGCCAAAGAGCACAAAATCAACTATCCGATCCTCTACAGTGAAGAAAAAGCGCTGAAGAAAGCCTTTGGCGATGTCTACGGATTGCCCACCAAATTCATCCTGAACGACAAGGGCGTCGTCGTGGACAAAATCATCGGCGCGCTGCCCGCCAAGAAAATGCAGGAACGCATCGAAAAGCACCTGCCGAAGAAGAAGTAGCATGACTCCAGAGTGCGTGGAAACGTGGCGGACTTGCCGCATGCAGCACGTTCCGGTAAGCCTGAGGTCAGTGTGCCCATCCCGCTAAAGGAGCCTGCGGCGCGCAGGTGACTGTGCGGGATGGGCACACTGGGCCAGGATCGCCGGAACACCGACGATTACGGAATCACTGTCCAACGCGCGCGACATGCAGGCGACTCAGATACGTCTCAATCGCCGCTTCCCAGCGGCCCTGCCCGCGCAGAATCAACTCAATCGCTTCGCGCACCGCGCCGGTCCCCCCGCGCGCTTCCGTCACATACGCCGCCAGGGCTTTCACCTCCGGCGCGGCATTGGCTACCGCGATGGGCAGGCCCACCAGTTTGAGCGCGGGCAAATCGTTGAGGTCGTCACTCACGTAAGCGATCTCCTCCAGTGGTACCCCGAATACCTCGGCGGCTGTGCGAATGCCGACTTCCTTATCCTTGGCGCCCTGAAAAATCTTCACGTCCAGCTCTGCCGCGCGGCGTTCCACCGCATCCGAGCTGCGCCCGGTAATCCACACCACCGGCAGGCCATTCCAGCCCGCCAGCTTGATGCCCAGCCCATCCTGAATATTAAACGCTTTGAACTCCTGGCTCCCGCTGCCGTAGACGATGTTGCCGTCGGTCAATACCCCGTCCACATCGCATGCCAGTAATTTGATCGGCAGAATACGCGCTTTCAACTCCATATCTACTCCTGATGGCGCCGATGTCGGCATCGCGCCGACCGGCAGAAAGTCTGTATCTATCCTATCATGTTTCATTCGACCATGCCAGCAGGTTGGAGTCTCCGGTCGGAGCGCTCGCGCCTGCCGTGAGCCGCGCCGAACGGTCCAGCCGCCCCCCACCAGGCCAGGGCTCATGGTGACTGCCGGGGGTGGCACAGCAATACATGAGGGCATACTCCACCAACCACGATTCACTCTCCCCGGACTCCGTTGCGTTGGAGGCGCGAGAGGAGTACAATAGGCGTCGCGGTCCGTTGGACTGCCAACAATGCGACGTAACAGCCTATTCGCTATCCTGGCCGACCTGATGCATGGCAGCCGGGGTGCGGATAGGCTTTTTCGAGGATCGTCAGCGGACGGTCCGCCGGGAGTACGACATGACCAATCCGACGAGCGGGCGCTGGGCAGGGTTCACCTGGCAAGCGCTCGTAGCACGTGTGCGAAGTTTATTACTCGGGGCGCCGTTGGCCACCTCGGTGCAACTCGAACACCGGTTGCCGATCATCTTTGCGCTGCCCGTATTCGCCTCCGACGCGCTCTCTTCGGTGTCCTATGCCACTGAAGAGCTGCTGCTGGTGCTGGCCGAGTACGGCATCACGGACCTGGTGCTGTATATCAGCTTCGCCATTGTGGCCTTGCTCATCATCGTCGGGATAAGCTTCCGTCAGGCGATCCACCTCTATCCCGCGGGCGGCGGCTCCTACTCCGTGGTGCGCGATCATCTCGGGCGCATCCCCGGGTCAGTGGCGGCCTCCGCATTGACCATCGACTACATCCTCACTGTCGCGGTGAGCGTCAGCGCGGGCGTGGCGGCGCTCACCTCCACCTTCCCGTATCTGCGTGAACACCCCGGGCCGGTGTGGCTGGCCATCCTGCTGATTATCCTCATCACGCTGGTGAACCTGCGCGGCACGCGGGAATCGGGATGGACGTTTGCACTGCCTGCCTACAGCTTCGTGACCATGATCGGCATCCTGATCATTACCAGCGTCTACCGCTATATCGCGGCAGGTGGCAACGTCGCGCCCGCACCGGTGCCGCCCAACGTCATCACGGCAGAACCCGGTGGCGTATTCGGATTCCTGGCCGCCTTCGTCATCATGCATGCCTTTGCCAACGGCTGCGCGGCCATGACGGGCGTGGAAGCCGTCGCCGACGGCGTGACCGCCTTCAAACCCCCCGAGGCCACCAATGCCGCACGCACGCTGATGATCCTCATCGGCACCCTCATTTTCCTCTTCCTGGGGGTCGGCTTTGCCACCTATATCTACCATGCCAGACCGTCGGAAACCGTGACGCTTGTTACCCAATTGGCGGCGCATGTCTTCGGCACCGACATACAGGCAAATTATAGTGCTATCCTGTACTACCTGACCACGTTTGCCACCCTGGCCGTGCTCATGGTGGCCGCGAACACCGCTTTCGCGGGGTTCCCCCGCCTGGCGGCCATCGTGGCGCGCGATGGTTACATGCCCAAAGCGCTCGCCAGCCTTGGTGACCGTCTCGTCTTCACCCGCGGCATCCTGGCGCTCACCGTCGTGTCGATCATTCTCGTGTGGGCGCTGAATGCCAACGTCACACGTTTGATCGGTCTCTATGCCGTCGGCGTGTTCCTCACCTTCACCCTCACGCAGACGGCGGTGGTCCGGCGCATCCTCGACCAACGTGGGCCCGGCTGGCAGCGCCGGCTGATCATCGGGGGCATCGGGGCGCTTGCGACCGGCATCGTCACCATCGTCATCGCCATCACCAAATTCGCTGACGGCGCCTTCATCGTGCTCATCCTCATCCCGGTGCTCGTGCTCATCGCCATGCTCATCAGGCGGCACTACGAATGGTTCGACCGCACCATGATCGTGCATGACTACGACTACAATCCGTTGGCCGACCAGCCCGAGCCGCTTACCGTGCTGGTGCTCATCTCCTCCGATATCCATCGCGGCATCCTGGAAGGGCTGGAGTGCGGGCGGGCCTTGACGGCGCACCACCCGGATAGCGTGCTGCGCGCCGTACACGTCGAGCTCGACCCCGAAAAATCCGCACGCCTCAAAGCGAAGTGGGAAGTGTTCGTCGAGCCCTACCTCGGGGATAAGATCAAGCTGGATATCGTGCCTTCGCCTTATCGCTGGCTCATCGAGCCGGTGCTCGATTACATCGACTGGACGGACCTCGAGCGCACCGGCGACCGCGTCATTGTGGTGCTGCCCGAGTTTGAAACCGGGAACGTGATCACCCACTTCCTGCATAACTTCACCGCCCGGCGGCTCCGCACGGCGCTGCTCAATCGCCCGCATATCACTGTCGTCTCCAGCCGCTTCTTCATGCGGCCCATGGCCTGGCGCCTCGGCCGCGGCGGACTGGTGTACTAGCAAGTCAACCCAGTGCTGGTGATAACTGCAAGCACAGCACCGTGTGCAAGCAGAACACGGTGTAGGAGCAGATGCAGCGAAGCAGCTCGTCCTCCGACTTGCCCCCCGTTTTATCCCCCGTAGCTTTAGCGAAGGGGAAAGCTTCATGCGAAGGAGGGAGGGGGGCTTGCCCCATGAAGCCTTGGCGAAGTGGGGTCTTCTTTTTTTCCTCCCCTGCCGCAGCGGGGGAGGGCAGGGTGGGGGTCTTCCTTATCCAGGCATCCCGCAGGGATGCCACCAACCACTATCCACTGACCCAACCGCGAAACGCGGACTCAGCCAGCACAAGGTCGCAGAACAAGGCACAACGTGACGGCCTACTACAACCAGGAACCAGGAACCAGAAACCCGGAACTAGGAACTCACCAGGCGCTCCTCTTGAGGTACTGTTACCCTCCGCGCCGCCAGATACATGTTGTCGCTGGTGAGTAGACAATCGTGCAGCCTGCCGGGTAACGGGTGGAGCCCCGCACGGTGCAGCAACTGGCGCAGCGTAGACGGTGTGAAGTAATTACAGTGGTCGGGAAAACGATAGCCGCACCAGGAACTCCCGCGTACACGGCGATTGAGTGACGCGTAGTTGGGCACCTTGATGCAGAGAATACCCTCCGGCCGTAACGCGTCCCGCGCATGTGTTAACACCTGAAGTGGGTACACCTCATGCTCGAGGTAGCTGAACATGGTGATGACATCAAAGGCGCCGGCCGGCACGGACATCGATGCGCCGGGCATCTGATAGATCGTGGCCGTTGGCGTGCGCTCTTGTGCAGCTTTCGCGAGCGCGGGGGAAAGTTCAATCCCGCTCACCTGAAAGAACGGCGTCGCCTGCGCCAGAAACTCACCGCCGCCGCAACCGATGTCGAGCAAAGCGCCCTGCCGAACATGCCGCATGACCCAGTTCAATTGCACCGTTGCCGGCAGTGCTTTGCGGAAACGCAGCAGTGGGTGGAAGCGGTAGAAGGGACTCTTTCGGCGCTGTTGTGTTTCACGAGCATAAGAGCGCTCCCAGGTGAAGTGGTCGACATGTTCCTGATAATCAGGGACGGCCGGGATATAGACCATACGGCAATGCGAACACTGGGAGAGGGCCCACCTATCAACCTGCATGAGCGTGCACCGTTCCGGTGAATCGCACACGGGACACTGGCGATCGATCATGGACATTGACTATACCTCACATACTCCATCTGTGATAGCTTCTACTCCATTTGCTGCGGTATAGTCGATGGGCAGGAGCCATGTCGTGCCGTGGAATGGGCGAAACGGCGCAGAGCAACCCACCGAACTATCGGAAGATCATACCATAAACACGCGAGAATAGCTGCATCCCTTTGCACGATGGTGCGGGCACACGCCATGGTGGCATCTGCACACACCCTTTCCGCACCCTCGATGAAGGGTGGCTTCCGGATCCGTGCATCCCCCAGAGATGCCAACACCCCCCCGGCCACTCCCTTGACCAATCCCACTCATTGATATAGAATATATGTTTGATACACCGCACCCTGACAACCGCATAGCAATCGGTCGAAAGTGTGGCATGCCCTACCATACCTGGAACCCACCTTGACTATCACCGAAAACCCAATATCGCACAGCGAACAACCAATATCAAACATCGGTTCTGCGAAAAAACTTTTTTTGGCAAAACAAACCCAATTTCACGCTCACGACTTAACATAACATGCGGAACAAACCCAATTCAAAGCCAAATTAGATCGGTAAACCAGGCGAAAAATGGCTTCGTTTTGCAGCAAGGAGCGCAATCTGGCATGTGCGTTCGCACAGGATGCGGCCTGCCGGTCGCCGGGTTGGTGTTTCAATACCCCCGTTGCTTATCCACCGTGTGATGCAACGGTTTGCCATCCAGGTAACGGCGTAAATTATTGAGGAAAGTCTCTGCCGCCTCCGCAAAATATCGAGGGAACAGCCCTGAGGTGTGCGGGGTGATGAGTACGTTGGGCAGTGTCCATAGCGGGTGGTCAGCAGGCAGTGGCTCGGGCTCAACTACGTCGAGACCCGCGCCGGCGATGGTCCCCTGGCGCAGTGCCGCCACCAGCGCATCGGTGTCGACCGTGGCGCCGCGCCCGATGTTGAAAAAGCGCGCGGTGGGGCGCATGGCGGCGAAAGCCTCGGCGTCCATAAAGTGACGGGTGTGCGGCGTGAGGGGCAGCGTGAGCAGCAACACATCGCACGCGCCGAGCATGGCGTGCTTGTCTTCATGGGTATACACGCGCTCAACACCGGGAACTGGCGCAGAGGATCGGCGCAGGCCGAGCACATGCATGCCCAGATGGTGCGCAGCCTCAGCCACGTGGCTGCCGATCG
The DNA here is from genome assembly GCA_020060775.1 of Armatimonadota bacterium. Classification (GTDB taxonomy): domain Bacteria; phylum Armatimonadota; class Hebobacteria; order CAIYQO01; family CAIYQO01; genus JAGUZN01. Next base: position 12,181 of record JAGUZN010000111.1, on the reverse strand, counting down.
CGCCCAATCCGACGACCCCCAGGGTTTTGCCGGAGATCAGTTCGATGTCGCGAGCATACGCGCGCGCATCCCAGCGTTGTTCGAGTTGGGCGCGGTACGCCAGATGCAGGCGGTGGGTCAGCATCAGCAACATGCCGAAAAAGTGCTCGGTAATGGGGATGGCGTGAATGCGGGCATTGGTAATCACGGCCGGATGGGCGATGGCCTCCGGGGTAAGGAATTGGTCCATGCCCGCCCAGGTCGTCTGGACCCATTTCAGACAGCTGGCCTGTGACCAGTGCTCCTGCGGCACGGAACCGTAGATGACTTCGATCGAATCCAGTAGCGCTGGATTCGCCTCGAGATCTGTCGTCGTGTAGATCTCGGCATGTGGCGACACCGCCTTCACCCGCGCGGTGAAGTCCTCGGGCACGCGCGCCGTCACCAGGATGCGCAGGGGATCACGCATGGCTTGCACCATCCTTGCCCAGCAGTATACCGCATGATTGAGGAAACGATCAGCACTTTTCAGAAGCTGTACGAAAAGTGGCTGTTCGCGGATCGCGCCGTAGATTTTTGCGCCAGGGCGTGCCGGGACGACGAGGCACTATCCAGGATCGATAGGGTGAGGAGACCGGGCACGCCCTGGTGCAAAAAGATCAAACGAGACCGGACAGAGACTTTTCGTACAGCTTCTCTGTGCAGATTATACCCGTGTTGTCTTTTCCTTGATGCCCATCTCTGGTATGCTGAGGCGGCCGGCGGCGAAGCCAGTTCAGGTGTTGCCGGCAGAGCTTAGGAGAGTTGGAGAAGCATCGTGTCGCTGATTTCGGAGAGCGCAGTGACGACGTCGACCACGACCCTCGTCAACATCACATTTGTACCGGATGGAAAAACCATCGCGGTGGAATCCGGGCAGACCGTGCTGCATGCCGCGCGTAAGGCCGGCATCCATATCGACGCCCCCTGTGGAGAACAAGGGCGATGCGGCAAGTGCCGGGTGCGCCTGTTGGAGGGCATGCTGGCACCGCTGACCGCCGAGGAAACGGCGCTGCTGAAGCCGGCGGAACTCGCCGAGGGCGTGCGCCTTTCCTGCGAGGCCGTGCTGACCGACCATGCCGTCATCGACGTGCCGGAATCGAGCCGCAACCTGGCGCATCGCAAAGGGGCGGCGGAATTGCGTCGCGCGGTGACGCTGGCCCCAATGACGCGCAAGGTGTGCGTCACGGTGCCGCAGCCGTCCATTGAGAGCGGCGACCTCCGCGATGACCTGACGCGACTGCGCGCGGTGACGCCTGGCGTCACCGGCGTCTGCCTGGAGGCCGTGCGCGAGTTGCACGACGCCATCGTGGCGGGGAATGCGACAGTGACCCTCACGCTATACGGCGATCACCTTATCGATGTCGAGCCCGGCGATGTGCTGTCCAATCACTACGGTGTGGCGCTGGACATCGGCACCACCACCGTCGTGGGCTACCTGATGGACCTCGGCACCGGTCTGGAACTGGGCATTCAGTCGCATCCCAATCCCCAGGCATCGTACGGCGCGGATGTCATTTCGCGCATCGAATACGCGCAGAACAATCCGGCGCACACCGAAGCGCTGCGGCAGAGCGTGACGAGCGCGGTGAATACCATCCTGCGCGGGTTGGCGGAGTCCGCACAGATCGATGTGAACAGCATCTACGAGCTGGTGATGGTGGGCAACACCTGTATGTCGCACCTCTTCCTGGGTATCGATCCGGTTTCGCTCGGCCATGCGCCATATACCCCGGTGATCACCGACTCGATGGAAATGCCGGCGGCGGATCTCGGGTTGGCGATGCACCCGCGCGGACGCGTACGCACACTGCCGAACATCGCCGGCTTCGTCGGCGCCGATACGGTAGGCGTGCTGGCGGCCGGCGACCTGGAGAAACTGTCGGGGCTGCATGCGGCGGTGGATATCGGCACCAACGCCGAGGTGCTGGTGAGCGTGAACGGCAAAGTGATTGCCTGCTCGACCGCGGCGGGACCGGCGTTCGAAGGCGCGAAAATCTCGCACGGCATGCGCGCGCAGCCCGGCGCCATCGATGGGGTCTCTATCGGGCAGGATTTATTTATTCACACCATTGGCGACAAACCGGCGCGCGGCATCTGCGGCTCGGGCATCATTGACGCCATCGGCGAATTGGTGCGCGTGGGCATGCTGGAGAGTAGCGGACGCTTTGCCGACACCGACGATGTGACGCATCTGCCGGAGCCGTTGCGCGCGCGCCTGACCGAGGAAGGCGTGGTGCTGGCCTGGGCGGCGGAGAGCGCCACCGGGCATGACATCCTGCTCACCCAGCGCGACGTGCGCGAGGTACAACTGGTGAAGGCGGCGATCTATGCCGGCGTGGTGACCCTGCTGGAGAAGCTCGGGCACCGGCCAGAGGAGCTGGACAGCTTGATGATCGCCGGCGCATTCGGCACCTACATCAGCAAGGAACATGCACTGGGCATCGGGCTCATCCCCAACATCGACGTGGACAAGCTGGTGTTTCTCGGCAATGCGGCAGGCATCGGCGCGAAGATGGCGCTGCTCTCGCGCGAGGAATATCAGACGGTCTGCGGCAACGCGCGTGCGGTCGGCTACGTGGAGCTGGCGGGGGATGAAATCTTTCGCGATAACTTCGCCATGGCGATGATGCTCGCGCCGGGGTGCGACGGGTAAGCCCCAACCCGATGAGCGTTGCTCACCGCACGGCCCTTCCCGTCACCCGGAAGGGCCGTAGCATTCACAGGCGGGCTCTGCACGTGCCGTGCCCATGCGTACAGCAATTCAGCGGACAATCGGCCTTCCCCTGTGCGGCTTTTTGAACGCCGGTTGACATTCCCCGGGTGGAAAGGCTGTTAGCATGGGGGATACATGCTGCAGATATACGATTTGCCGGTACTGATGTGATCCATGCATGAGGAAGTTCTGTTCGCTCACGACCAGAGCGGCGTGAAACACACAGGGAGAGGTGACCGTCTTGTATCGATTTATGACGTTTGTGAACGGCAGCCACCTGTTCGGGGCCTTCAAGCACCTGGACGTCTACGTGAACGACTATGAAGCGTTGTATCGCCATCTTTTCGAGCAGACGGTGGCCCGCTGGCATGGAACGTTCTCAACGCAGCAAGGGCCGGTGGCACAGCACGTGCGCGCCTACTGGTACGTGGTGGATTCCATGGACGAGTGGGATTTAAGCAATCCGCGAACCCGGCAGTATTTGTTCGAGCGGTTCCAGGAAGATCGCGAGGTGAAGACGCGCTGGGTGGCGGAGGCAGCGCGATTGCACCACGCCCCAGATCAGTTCAAGCTGGAGCAGATCGCCTTCAACATGTGCTTTGATGACTTCAAGGGGTGGTATGACAAGCGGGTGCAGATTCTCGGAGGGATGAATCGTTTTCATCACGCCCTGGAAATCTCGTCAGACTTCATCGAGATTTGCCGTTGCGGGCGCTGGAAGCTGGACTTGCTGCGCAAGACGGTGACCGAAAAGGGGCTGGACGTCTGCTTTGCCGTCGACCTGGTCGGGCTGCGCGACAGCTACGATGTGGCGCTGCTGGTGACCGGCGAGGCGGACGGCGTCTTCGGCATGGACTATGTGAAGAACCAGGGCAAACAGGTGGCGGTGATCGAGTTTCAAAGAAACGGCATGGCCGAAACGCGGGGGCGTTCGCTTGCGCCGCAGTTGAAACTGGATGCTGATTTCATTGTGCCGGTGACCGATGCTGACTTGCTGCGCGCGGGCATTGCCACACGGGAGGAAGCGGGCGGTTTTACCTATCGCGAAGAAGCGGAAGCGGCGTGAGGATCATTCCTCACGGAAGAGCAGGATGATGCCCAGCAGGCCGAACAACGCATTGGGCGCCCATGCCGCGATGAGCGGGTGCAGCATCTGCGTTTTCACCCCCAGCACGGTGGCCCATTGTTGAATGACGACAAAGCAGAACGCCACCACCACCGAGAGCAGCAGGCCGATGTACCCGCCTGAGCGGCCAAAGTGGATGGAAAGCGGGATGGCAATCAACACGGCGACGAGGGCGGCCAGCGGCAGCGCGAACTTGCGCTGCATGAAGAAGGTGAGTTGTTTTTGCGAAAGAAACAATGTGCTGCCATACGCGCCCGCCGTGTTGAACCCACGCAGGTTGTTGCGCAGTTCCTGGAGTTGCTGCAGCGTTAACTCCTCCGGTTTCGTCGGCGTATCGCTCATGTACTTCCACAGGTCGTTTTCGTCGCGCAGGTTCAGCATACTCTCCAGGCCGGTGGCCTGCACCTGCACCAGATCGCCCTGGTCGTTGAACACGAAGGCCTGCGGCATCTCGCCGGTGAGCGGATCCGGCTTGAACTGCCACTGCTTGCCGTGCACTTCTGCCACCGGCACACTCAGCAGCGTGATGGCGTTCGGTTCTCGGCGGTAAATGAGCACGCCGCGCAAGATCTTCTGCTGTTGATCCACCTGGCGAATGTAGATGATGTTCTGCCCCGCACGCAGGAACATATCGCCGGATAACACTGCGGTGGGCGAGCGGAACGAAATCTTCATGATTAAGCGCTGAGCTTGATGCGTGGTGTGCGGCACGACCTTTTCCTGCAGCACGAAGATCACCGCCGCGGCCGCGATGCCTGCCGCGATGAAGGGCAGAATCAAGCGCGTGAGGCGGACGCCCGCCATGCGCATTGCCTGCAGTTCGCGGTCGCGCGCCAGGCGGTTCAGGGCGAGAGCGGTCGCGAGCAGCATCGATCCGGAGATGGCTTGCATGAGCGCTTCCGGCATGCTGTAGAGAAGAATCTGCCCGACTTCGTGCAGTGGGGCGCGTTCGTACAGCAACCCGAGCAACATGTACAGCACATTGCCGATGAGCAGGAGCAGCAGCATCACCACCCCCACCAGGGCGGGGATGGTCATTTCGGATAAAAAATAGCGGTCAATGCGTCGCATAGCGTGTGGCGTGTTCCTCCCCAGTATGCCCAGTCCGCCGCCGACCTATACGTGCTCCGCGTGAGTGCGATGCCGACGGTGCGGACATGTTGGGGACGTGGATATGAAGTTCGACGGCGTAGCCGGCGCTCCCTGTTCGTGCCGTGGAGTTTCTCTGTGCCGAAAGTTGCACACGCTGTTTATCCGCACGCGGGCGCGACGTGCGTGAGCGGGTATCGATTCCGTAACGGAGGGTCACAGTCGATGACGCCGCAAGAATTACGCGCCCGCGTGGTAGAAACCCTGTGGGCTGATGACGATATTGATGCCAGCCGCATTCGCGTCGTAGTGTACAGCAACGATGTCTGGTTGGAAGGGGAAGTGCCGACCCCGCGCATGTATGACGAGGCGGAACGGATCGCCGGTCAGATACATGGGGTAGGGGAATTGACGAATAATCTCATCTGCACTGAACAACCTTACGACATCGCCGCCCATCGCGACGGGATCGATCTGCGCGCGCAGCCCACCACGGATATCAATGAAGAGGGACGCTTGTTGACGCGCATCGGCCCATTCGGGGATGAGTCGGACGAAGCGTTCCCGCCGGAGGGTGAGGCGAAAGGCGGTCCGGTGGGGGGCGATGAGGGCGATCCGGTGCATCCGATGGATCTGAACATGACCGCGCCCCTGGCATCTGACATCATTCACGCGGAAGAGCCCTGGGAATATCAAACCGAGGGACCGAACGCCGACCTCGACCAGGAACCGGTGTTGCCGCCGGAGGAAGACGAGGTGTAAGCGGTATAACAAAGGCAGTACCCCGTGGGTATCTGCCGGGGTGCTGCAGGTCTCCTGTGACGTATGGCTACAGGGTGGTGCCGGGTGCGGTTGTATCAACTGAGGTTGATTTGACTTGCACGCGCGCACCCAACGCTTGTAACTTCTCCTCAAACCGCTCGTATCCGCGTCGAATGAAATGGAGCCCGGTCACCTGGCTTTCGCCTGCTGCAGCCAGCGCGGCAACAGCCAGCGCGGCGCTACTGCGCATGTCGCCTCCTTCGATGGCGCGACCCTCCAACGTGGAGACGCCTTCGATGATGGCCTGCTGGCTCGTTTCCAACTTGACGAGCGCTCCCATACGGCGCAGTTCGTGAATATAGGTGAACCGGCCATCGTAAATGGTCTCGTGCATGATGCTGCGTCCGTCGGCGAGGCACATGAACACGACCATGGGAGGTTGCAGGTCGGTGGGGAAGCCGGGAAAGGCAGTCGTATAGACGGTGGCGCCGCGCGGACGCCCCGTCGCGCGCACGGTGACGGCATCGCTCTCGCGCAGCACGACCATGCCCATCTCTTCGATTTTATCCAGCACAGCGCCGAGATGTGCGGGTTTCAGGGCGTTCACGCGTACTTCGCCGTGCGTGACCGCGCCCGCCAGCAGAAAAGTGCCGGCTTCGATGCGATCGCTCACGATCGTATGCTCACAGCCGTGCAGCCGGCGTGCCCCTTCGATGACCAGGCGGTCGGTGCCTGCGCCATCAACACAGACGCCCGCCGCCTGGAGGAATCTGCAGAAATTCTCCACTTCAGGGTCCGCAGAGGCATTTTCAATCACCGTGCGTCCGCGCGCCAGGCTGGCGGCCATGGCACAATTGAAGGTGGCGCCGGGGCTGCGGTAGGTGGGGTCGAGTGTGATCGTCGCACCGTGCAACCCATCGGGAGCGGCACAGATCACCAGATCCGTTTCTTCTTCTGTGATGACGCCTAGTTGGCGGAACGCCTTGATGTGATAATCCACCGGGCGATTGCCGATAGCGCACCCGCCTGGCAGCGGCACCTCGGCGCGGTGCAGGCGCGCGAGCAGAGGACCGGCGACATAGAACGACGCGCGCATGGCTGCCGATAGATCACGATCCGCGCGTGTGGCGTTCAACTGGGTGGCGTTGATAATGACGGCATCGCCCTCACGTCGTACGCTGGCCCCCAGGCGCGCGATGAGCTGGCACATCTTCTCGATATCCGAGATCGCCGGCACATTACGCAGCACAACCTCGTCTTCGATGAGCAGGGCGGCGGCCAGGATGGGTAGCGCGCCATTCTTGCTGCCGCTCGGGGTGACTTCACCGTGCAACGGGACATTGCCCGTAATATGCAATACATCCGTCATGGGAACCTCTTCCACGATACTGTAGGAACTTTCCTTCGCGAAGGATGCCCTTACGCGAGCATGATTAAACGGCACTCACGAGGGCATGGCGCCATCGGTTGCTATCGGAACGCATATAACAGCCAGGACAACAGGAAATTGCTGGCGTATAACAGGACGATGCTCCACACCACCGCTGCAGTGGTAGAGCGTCCGACTCCGGCGGCGCCGCCTTCGGTTGAAAGGCCAACGGAGCAGGATGTGACCGCAATGATGATGCCGAAGACAAACGTTTTGAGTAGGCCGACACCCACATCGTACTGCTGCAGATAGGTGGAGGCCGAGTTGATGAAGTTATGGACGGTGACGCCAGCGTTGATGGCGACCAGCCCGCCTCCGAGCATGCCGGTGAGAATCGCATACATGGTGAGTACCGGGAGCATGATTGCCGAGGCGATGAGACGCGGGGTGACCAGATAGTGCACCGGGTTGGCGGCAAGGGCGCGCAGCGCATCCACCTGATTGGTGATTTTCATGGTGCCGAGTTCGGCGGCAAAGGCTGAACCGATGCGCGCTGCGACGACAATGCCCGCTAACGTCGGGGCGACCTCCCGTGCCATGGACACCGCGACCACGCCGCCGACGAGTCCGCCGGCGCCGTATTCCACAAACTGTTCTGCGGTGTGCAACCCCAGCACCATGCCGCCAAAGAGCAACGTGATGAGCACGATGGGCAGCGATTCAAAGCCGACCAGCGCCATTTGCGCGATGATGCGACGCCAGGCATGGCGGTTGGTGCTGCGGATGCCGGCCATCGCCTGCGCCAGCAACAATGCGCCAGTGCCCGCCGATGTAATAAATACGACCACGCCGTTGGATAGATCTCGGAGGAGACGGATAGGATGCATACCATCCATGTATTCGTCACGCATCCAGGAATGCCTGCCGGGGGCAGGGGGGCGTACGAATGAAAAAAACGCCTCCCGGATACAAAAGCCGGGAGGCGTTGTGCTACAGGGTATGAGATTAGCGTCGTACGGCACGATTGCGGAAGGCTTCATCCGGCGTGGGCGGGAATTGCACCGGGCCCATGCCATACCGCTCGCGATCTTTCTGCACGATCTCACGCTGTTCGGCAATCCACTCGGGATTAACGTAATCCCTTTGCAGTTTTGCCATGTTCTCTTGGCCATTTTTATCGTCCGGGTCGATTTCGAGACAACGGCGATAGGTGGCAATGGCTTTTTCGAAGTACGTCACATCACCGGTAATAATCCCAAGCTTCTTATAGACATACGCCAGGCGATGCCCGAAGATCCTCGGATCCCACTTCGTCTCGGAAATAACCTCGCGATTTGCACGCTTCCGATCAGTCGGCGTTAACGGTTCGAACTGACCAGACTCCACGACCTTCTGCAAGGGCTCCAGCGCGCCTTCGAAGTCATGTTTGCGCTGCATGCGCAACCAGGCGAGGTCGAAGTACGGGCGCACGCGCAGCGGATTGCTCTCGATGGCACGTTTACAGATCACTTCACCGGCGCGCAGCCACTTTGCTTTTTGCGCCAGGTCGGTGGTGTAGGTCTGCAGGTTCCATGCGAGGTGCCAGCCGTACAGCGACCAGGCCTCGGTGAAGGTCGGGTTCAACGTTACCGTGGATTCGAGCGATGACACCATCTGATACGGCTTCCCCTGGTGGAAGAGCACATCAGAATAGTCCCACAGAATATTCGCGACCATGTAGCGCTGGCCTCCGAGCATAGCGAAGACCGCCGGTGTACCGCCGCCGCCGCGGAAGATGGCATCAAAGACTGCCGTGCCTTCCGTCGCCGGGGGACGCCAGTTAATGACGCTGCCCGTTTTGGGATGCGTACCCCCCCAGACCCTGGCATCGGTGCTGCAGGAGATATTATCGAGGGGCCAGCGGATGATGAATAGCGCCAGCGCCACGATGATGATTGCATAAGCCGAGCGATCTCGAGCTTGTTTCATCACACGGCCTCCTTACAGCTCGCGATAGCTGAAAATGAGCATAGCCAGCAAGAGGGCGATCAGCAGGTAAATGACCGCGCTGCCCAATGGCACCAGGATGCGCTGGGCCTCGAAGGCGGGCACGCCCAACTGGACGATATCGTAACGTAAGTCCATCGCCTGGAAGTTGGGGAATAGCTTCTGCGAGGTCTGGAAGATGAGCTTGCTGGTCTCGTTTACGGAATGGTAGTTGCCCAGGTCATACAGGAACTGCGAGTAATTGCCGATGAACCAGATGACCGAGGAGACGATAATGGTGCCGATCCACGACATGAAGGTGGACAGGAAAATGATGATCGCCGACAGGACCAGCAGCATCCCGTAGATCATGCCGATCGCCGCGAGCAGGCGAATATCGAAGTCGCGGATTTTAATGAAGTACAGCGTGAAGAACAGGACAGCCAGCAGGGCGACGGTGATGGCATTGATGCCGGCAGCGCCGAAGAACTTGCCGAGCACGAACTGCCAGCGGCGGACGGGTTTGGAGAGCACCGGGTACAGTGTGCGGCTCTCGATCTCGCCAGGGATCATGGTGAAGCCGGTGAGAATGGCGATGAGCGCCCCAAGCACGGTGATACTCGCCAGACCGGAGTCGACCAGCATTTGGCGTGCAGCCGTCAGGTCCAGAGCCGACGTCGACAGGGAGGCCACGATCATCAACGCGGCGAGCACCAGCAGGACGTTGAGAACAACGCCGCGCAGGGTGCCGGTGATGGTGTTGCCGGCGATGAGAAAGATCGGACGAATATTCGACATGACAATCCCTCGAGAATAAAGTCAGCGTGGGCGTGATAGACGCGCCAGGTTTACTTGTTTTTCTTTTGTGCGCTGCGCTGGAGGCTTCCCACCGTGCGGCGGAGATCGTCTTCTCCCACCGCCTTGAGGAATTGTTGTTCCAGCGTCGGCTGCGGCCGGTTGATGGCCACCATTTGCCCGCCGTTATCGCGGACAAGGCCGAGGGCATGGTAGATGTCATCCTGGCTCTCGGAGGTAATGGTGGCGACATCGCCGTGCACATCCGGGGAGAACCCGGCAGCTTTGATGGTGGCAATGGCCTCGCGCGACAGCCCGGTAGCGACGAGTTCCCACTGATGGCTTTCAGGCACCAGTTCTTCAACGGGGCCGATGGCCAGCACTTTGCCGCGATGCAGAATGGCCACGCGGTCGGCGACGGCTTCCACTTCGGAGAGGAGGTGGGAGCAGAGCAGGATGGTGCGGCCTTGCTTCTTCTGTTCCAGGATGAACTGGCGAACCTGCACGGTGCCGATGGGGTCGAGGCCGTTGGTGGGCTCGTCGAGGATCAGCAGATCGGGATTGTTGATCATCGCCTGGGCGATGCCGATGCGCTGCCGCATGCCGCGGGAGTAGAAGCGCACAGGCATGTCAGCGCCGCGTTCGAGCAGGTCGACCATCTGCAGCAGGTCCTCGATGCGTTTAGTGAGCACACTGGAGGGCACACCACACAGTTTGCCGTAATACTCCAGCAGCTCGCGACCGTTCAGGTACTCGTAAAAATACGGGGCTTCCGGCAGGTAGCCAATGCGCGACTGCACCTCGGGATGCCCGGGAGGACGGCCAAAGAGCAGCAGTTCGCCCTCGGTGGGGAAGAGCAGGCTGAGGAGCATCTTCATCGTAGTGGTTTTTCCCGAACCGTTCGGGCCCACGATGGCAAAGGTTTCCCCTTGCTTGATCTCCAGGCTGAGATCGACGACCGCCTGAATTTCCTTGCCCAGCACGAGCTTATACGTCTTGCTGAGGTTGCGGATATCGACGACCGGCGTGACGGCTGCAGTATGTGCAGCTACGGGATCAGAAGCCGTTGCGACCATTTCAATTATGGCTCCTTACAGTAAAATCAGTAGGACATAACATGACGATAGCGCCGACATCTCGTGGCGCCAAGCGCCCCTAGTATAGTTTGGCGCTGAAGGGGTGTCAAGGAATGCCGGAGAGCGAGCGGTTGTCCTGCCGCCGAACACAGTCCCCATAGACCCGCGAGCGCCATGAGTTCGGGTCACCTAGCGTTCTACCCTGTGAACCACACAGGTAAACCGTGGCGGTGCCGCGGCTCGGTGCTGTGGCGGATGGAGGGATCGCCCGTTGCTGGGTGCGCAGGTCTGGCGCCCTATCCTGCAATTTCTTTGGGAATAACGATGATCTCCATGACCTGCTCGGCGCTTAACGCCCAGGGGACTTTACGCCGCACTGTCAGCGTCCAATGCGTACTCAGCACATGTCCGGTATACGTCACAGGGGCATGCGGCGGCAGGTAGAGGAAACCGGTTTCTTCTATCAGCGCGCCGGTCTGCCATCCGTTACGGAAGCAGTTGAGGCGCGCAAGGGTGGCCTGTTCGCTGTTTCCCTGCCCGGCAATGCGATAGGCCAGCTCAATGGAGACCTGTTCGTTCTTCGCCGCAGTGCGTGGCTCCATGCGCAGGGTAAACGGCACCCGATCCCCGACGGCGATGACGGGGCGACTCTGCCGGTCGATGGGACATTCGAGCGTGAGGTGCACCGGGAAATCGGCCATGGCAGAGAGGCGGTATTCGATCTCATGGATATCGCGCACTTTGGTGACCGCACGTTGGGCGGGCACGGTAAAGGTGATGCGTTTGCGAATATCCGGGTACCATCCGGGAATGCCAACCCAGAGGAAGGCCGTCCAGGTCACACGATTGGCGCTGCCGGAGAACGAGGGCGGGGCAATCGCCGGGATGGTGATTTCCGGGGTGAAATTTTCGACCATTCCTGCTTTCCACTCTGCGTGTTGTTCCAGCGTCGCCGCCTGTGAGAAGCAAATGTGGCGGTACGTGGTCGAGGATTTTCCCTCCCCGCTGGTTGCCCGTTCTTCTGCGCTGATCGTCAGCGTCGCTTCCGTGATGGCAATATCGCGAATGAGGCCGATGTCAATATTGAAGGATACCGGCGCACCGAGTATGGCCTCCCCCTGCTGCGATACCTCCACACGCTGAATCGCACTGTGAAAGATCGCCTGTCGGACGAGCACGATGCTTAATGCGACCCCTATCCCGACCACGATGAAGGTGCCCACGCCGAAATCCTGCGGCGGCGTATTCAATAAGATCATCGCCGT
>JAGUZN010000029.1 GCA_020060775.1 Armatimonadota bacterium | reverse complement strand
GGCCAGCGCGATATCGACCTCCTGCTGCAACTGCTGCACCGCACTTCGCAGCGCGGCAGCAAAGGCTGTAGCCCGCTCGCATGCACCGCAGGTCTGTGCCGCGATCTGTTGAACACCGTTCGCTGATTTGAACATCCCGATAATGCCCCCACTACCCCGCTCAACCAGCGCCAGGCGGAAATGCGTACTCCCCCAATCACAACTCAACAGGAGATCTGCCATCGTCCCTTACTCCGATCTAACACACGAGTCTACGGTGTGACAGCGATTTCCACCCAGCGGAGTTCGCCATCGATCGGAGGAGGCACGAATTCGACCAGATTGGTATCGGCCTGCAGCAGTTCAACGGGGATCGCATACCGCAAGAACTGGCCAATGCGCCCCCGGTCGCATACCTGATCTGTCTCACCGTATTCGATGCCGGAGAGTACAGACGCTTCAGTATACGCCGTGAGCACCTGCCCGTTCAGCCGAACGGTCAGCGCATGGGCTGGGAGTGCTGGTGTGTCAGGAGAGAAACCGAGGTGCAGCACCGCCTGACCATGCTGGGGCTGTGGCCCGGTATGGATACGAACGCTGATGTTGTCCTCCATCCGGCCGAAATCGGTGCCTGGGCACGCCTGGCGCAGCGGGATGGGGAGCACGGTGCGCGCCGGATCACCGGCCGCGTAGTTTTGCGGATAGGTCACGACATGGCGACGTGGATGATCATCCAGTGTTTCCAGACTGCCAAGCCGCTGTAACCGCTGTGACAAACGTGCAGGATCGCCGCTCTCGTAGTAACACTCGTTGAAGAGGTACACGCCGTCAGCCCCACGGTGCAGGAGCGAGGCGGCGCAGCCATTGTAGTATTCCTCATGGCCGACAGGTTTGCCGAATCCGGGATACGGGGTCAGCTTGCCTTCACAGTGGCATACCAGCCGGATGCCATCGCCAAGGAAGCTGCGCCAGAGTTCGATCGGAAAAGTGAAGTTCGCCACATCACCCATCTCTGAAAGCACGACCTGATCAATCAACCGTTCACGGGACCAGGCAAGCACATCAAACCCGCATGCCAGGCAGTTCTGCGGTTCTGCCGGCACGCGGACGCCCACTTTCACCGGGTGCCCGACACGTTGCGCGCTCATATCGGCAAGCTGGCGAACCTCCCGCATGAACGCCGTGAGCGCATCACGTCCCGCTTGCTCATATCCCGGTGCAAACACCATCCCCCAGCGCAGCCAGTCAAGCTCGAGCCCGTCCATATCGAAGCGCTCGAACAACTCGCGGATGAACCGGAGGTGATGGGCGCGCACTTCGACATGCCCGAAGTCGAACGCCCCTTCCCAACTCCGCTCCCAACGGTACGGTGCACGCCGCCATTTCGGATGCTGCTTCCAGAATGTCGATGGGCAGAGCAACGCCCATCCGTCATACGAGCCTTCGCCGGATAGTCGCTGTGCGTACTCCTGCAAGCCATGTACATCATTCATCCGCATGGTCAGCCATCCTTCGATGCCGTGGTAGCGACAGCGCTCCAGCCAGACGCTGAAGTGATCGATGCCCCGTTCCTGCTCGAGCACCCAGAGGTTGTGCACCCAATTTCGCGCGTGATCGCCGGGAATGATCGTCCGATACGGTTCGCCGAGCAACGCGAGAAACGGCTGGTCTTCCCCACCCTCCGGATCGTAGCCAGCATAAATCGGCTCCCAGGCCAGGCTGTTAAAGAGCGCTTTCTGCAGGTTGGGACAAAACAGCAGGACGCCAACCTGTGTCCCCTCGGCATAGTAATCGACGAGACGCTGCAGCCCCTCGACTGTCATATCCTCAGTGGGGTGACACATCGTAAAGTGGGCATCATCTTCATTCACAAAGATCCGGCGTTGCATAAGCTTCCCCTCACCGACCTCGATGGTCCTGTCAGCGCTGGCGTTCAGGCGAAGTCTTTGCCGATCATGATCCCCAGGCTGTCAGTGCCGGCCCCGACGGTCATCTCCACCCCTTCGCGTGGGCGGCCATCCGGCCACCTAGATCCGTCAGGGGCGATGGCAGGTTCACACCGGGTGATCGATTCATCTTCGGTCATAAACAGCTCCTGGTGCGCGGCATCTCCCGGGATCACCCAGAAGCTCCGCCCCGGCAGCGAGCGACCCTTCGCCATCACCGGCTCCGCACCATGATTCACATAGATCACTGTGCCATCGCCAAACTGCGTGCAGGACAGGTCGCCTTCCGTCTGATAATCATCAAGCCACTCGAACTGTAGCCAGTGCAACTGCTCGCAGAGCACCCGGTACTGTAGAGTATGGAAGGCATCCCATTGCGGCTGTGGCCCTCGCAGTTCTTCGATCGGCTTTGCCGCGATACTCACCAGGCGCAGCGTGTGCGCCCAGGGATCAGGATTGAACAGGCAGCTATTGTCCACACCGTGCATGACCAGCCCGTGATAGATGACTACCTGCAACGGGACAGTCGCATCAACCAAACCGCGCGCGGTGATTTCCGCCCCGCGCAACAGGTGATCGCTCACTTCCAGCGCATGCGCGCGCGCCACGCAATCCACGGTATCAAGGATCGGGGCGATGATCGATTCCATGCGGGTGGCGCCAAAGGTCGTCACGCAGGTGTTCAGGTACGCTTTCACCTCATTGAGGTAACCGCGCCGCGTCAACGGATGCAAGGGGTGGTAGCAGCGGAAGAGCACGCCGAGCATAAAGTCGGTATACATCCCCCCCGACAACCCGAGCTGCTTGAGTCGAGGGAATGCCATCTGTGTAAATTCGTGGCGCGCTACCGCCGGGCAAGCCCCGTAGTCATCGCCCCCAGGGCCGGATCCCTCGTAGAAGAGGCCGCCATCACGATCCCTGATGACGGTTTCAATCCGGAAATCAGGCGCCGGACGGTTGTAACTGCGGATATTCACATGCACGGAACTGCGGTATTCAAGTGCTCTGATGCGCTCCAGCAGGCGAACGAATCCCTCTTCGCCTCCGACTTTGGGCTCCAGCGGAAAGTACGTGGGGTAGTTGCCGTCATGTCCTTCGCTATTGGCACCGACGATCTGCACATACAGTTTGTCCACCCCGGAGTGCTTCCAGCGGGCGAGTTCGTCGGCCAGGTCATCGCACGTCATATAGACGTCCAGGATGCCTTTGCCGTCAGGATTCGGATTATTGATGTAGTAGTAGCGCTTCAACGCCAGCATCGGCCGCATGTAATACGCCTGCGTTAAATAGGCAGTCTGTGGGCTCTGTGCCGCTTTCACACGCAAGGTGGGGATGTGCGCACGCTGTACCAGATATTCGCGGTAGACCCGTCCGACCGTCGCGTAGTGCAATCCGGGCTCGTGCAGGAAGGTGATGACCAATTGCCGGTCTTCATCGACACGGCGGTCATGCGCGTGTTCACGCAAGTGGAAGCGACCCCACACGCCGCACAGTCGCTGCGGCCCGCGGTTGGCGGCCGTCACCACGGCGGCATCGGCATCGCCTGCGCCCAGTGGCACGTAGGCCGCCCACCCACTGTCGCCGGTGATGATGCCCCAAAGCGGATAGGCGATGAGGTCGCGCCAGGCTGACTGTTGCCCATAGGCCATCGCGGCGTAGATCTGCGAAGCGGTCGGGTCCGGCTTGCTCTCGCCGATCTCATACGCATATGCCGACCCGGGGTCGGCGGCAAGCGCGGCGGCCATGCGATCCTGGCGCGCAGGATCCTCGGCAAAGGTGCGTATGGCCCCGCCGAAGTGCGGCATGACCATGCACCCGTCTGCGCCGTGAGGCTGCCCACCGAAGAGAGGGTAGCAATCGAGACAGATGATCTCACTGCCTTTTTCACCGGTGTAGACCCATCCGTCGTTCGGAATAGTGACGGTCAACTCCGCGCCATGAAGAGCCAGCTCCACGACAAACCCCAACTCAAGACCGGTGAACACTACCTCGGCCTTTACGTGATCTGCACTCTGCTCGATCAGCGAAATCCAGCACGCGGATTGCGGATTATCGCCGTATTTGACCTTCGTCTCGTCAAAGCCGGCAGTGGTGTACCAGCGGAAGACCTGGTTGCCGATATCGTACACCTGCAGGGCGAAGGACGCCCCCGGCGTTTCCCAGATCTTGCCGGCACGCAGATCGGTGACGGCAAGATTCAAGGTGGTTTCATCCAGGCGGACATGCAGTGTCCCGTTGCCCAATACGACCATGGCTGTACCCTTTCATCGGTTATCAGAGTATGAAACGCGCGTGATTATGCTGGAGACATGCGTCACCTTTGCACTACCTGCCGAACAACAGGCAAGTCAGCCAAGTCGGCGGCGGTATCCAGCACGCACGGCATCTCCATGACCAGCACCGCTCCCGGCTCCATGGTAATGCATTGCTGATCAACACAACACCCTATCTGGCTCCAGGCGGCAGTCGGCGCTGTCGGCAACACGACCGATTGCGACGCATGCCGGAAGTTCATCACACACCAGACCTCATAGGCGTCACCCTGGCGGCGCAACACCGTCACGCCCTCGCCCCAGGGAGGGGTGACCACCTGTGCCTCCCCAAGCAGCCAGGCGTACAGCGCACGGCTCGGGTCGTCCCAGGCGTCCTGATAAGCCAGTGCTGCATTCAGGCCGAGGGTGATGACCGTGCCCTCTCCATATGAGTAACGAACCCCGGCTACCGCACCGTCCTGCCAACGGGCAATGACCTGCCCTCCATGAGCGATCAGTTCCGTGCACCACTCGCCGGCACGGAGCTGCAGATTACTTGCAAAGGTCGCAACATCTTCATTATGGGCGACCAGGCGCTCGCCTTCGCGACACCCGGTCAGCGTATGCAACTGGTGGCAGGGTCTCTCCGGACTCACCCAGGTGCGCTCGTCACGGCAGGCGAAGGGGTATTCGATGACGAGCGTGCCGCCCTGGTGCACATAGTTGTGCAGCCACATCGCCATGTCCTGGTTGATCATTTCCGCTGCCGTGACGTGCACCAGCGCAAAGCGGCCCAAGTCATCGCCGGGCACCACCCAGTCCGGCGCGTGCCCCAGGTGCAGGTACAGGGCGTGAGCGGCGCGGATCGCACGCTTATACGGGTGTCGGGCATTTGCCGTTTCCCGCGACACATCGTGAATGCCCGTGGGCATCATTTCAATCCGGCTGAGTAAATCCGACTCCCGGCTGTAGAGAAGCGCCACCTGTGCGGGCACACGGCGCGTGCCCCGCAGGCGATGCCCATATTGTTGCAGTGTCGCGGCAATGCCGTCCACCACGCGACTGCGCTCGGTAGGAGTGCCATCAATATTGCGCAGGCCATAGCCATTCGTTTCCGAGCCCACCCGCTCCGAGCGGTACTGCCAGAAGGTCAACCCATCAGCCCCGCCGGCAATGGCAAGCCAGATAAGGCGCTGCAGGGTGCGCGGCTCCGGCGGCCGGCACCAGTTGCCGTGATTCGGGTAGAACTCATGGCACCAGTATGCCGGATCAATGCGGCGCATCCAGGACGACTGGTATTCCGGCGCCGCATGCTCGGTCGGCGTCACCGGATGCATGGGTACCCAGAACGACGTGCCATACCGGTCGGTATGCTCGACATTCTGAAAGTCATCGGAGACTTCACAGGCGGGATCCTGGGTGACGAGCGAGCCTGAGACATGCATCATGATATGCGCATCTGTATCGACCGCACGAATGGCCTGTTCCACAAAGCGCACCTGCTGGGCGACCGCATAGCCGGCCCATTGTCGCCAGAGAAACATCTCCGCATAGTCACTCGCCGCCGAGGGCGGCATCAACGTCTCGTACGATGTCCAGGCTTTGCCCAACGCCGCATTCAATTGCTCGATGGTCCCGAATTGATGCTGCAGCCAATCACGGTAGGATGTGATGGAATACGGGCATTGGCATTGACCCAACGG
The DNA here is from genome assembly GCA_020060775.1 of Armatimonadota bacterium. Taxonomy (GTDB): domain Bacteria; phylum Armatimonadota; class Hebobacteria; order CAIYQO01; family CAIYQO01; genus JAGUZN01. The sequence continues at coordinate 18,295 of JAGUZN010000029.1, read as the reverse complement.
ACGACTCACCGGCTCATTCCAGGCGTTGTAGCACCAGAGCGCCGGATGCTGTCGATAACGGGCCACCAGGGCGCGCACGAAGTCGGATGCCGCCGCCACGACCCGTGGATTATCGAAACAGGGCCACCACCCTCCCACATAGTATGCCCCGTGGGCAATCGGACTGATAGGGATGTTGTGAAAACCGATACGCGTGCCCTGCAGCTCGGTGAACACCCAATCCGGCGCCGTCTCCAGCATCGGCTTGAGCACGACGCGCAAGTGGTGCGATGCCGCGAGATCAAACAGGGTGTCGAGATCGTCCCACGTGCGTTGATCACGCACGCGTTCATGCCAGCGCCACTGCGGGCGCAGTTGAATGTGGGTGAAGCCGACGCGAGCGATCTCGCGTAAATCCTCCGCCCACTCGCCCGGTTCGGGCGTCGGCGCACGATGGTACTGCGTGCCATAGGGAAAGAAGCAGTCGGTATCCTGATATTTCATAGCAATATCCTCGATGAACGGCACGACGTCAAGCGCCTTACCAGGCTACATGTATCTCACAGGGATCGAGCGCCGGCGGCAGGGCGGTGGCCGGAAACGCCGGCAACAGTTCCCCGAGCGCGCCCCCCTGTTCTGCGATTGCAGCATCTGCCACCGGCATAATGGACCATGCGCGCGCAATACTGCGCTGTTCAACGTTCACCACAGCGCCGTCCGCGACCGGGCGGTGGGCAATCGACACCGCCTCTGCGGGCTCGATGCACTGTGTCTCACCCGCGGGCCCCGGGTAATACAGCAGGGTGATCGGCCCCTCTGGCGCATCACCGGTATGACGGCGCGTCGGACCAAGTGGAATGACCGATCCGCCGCGCACGAATACCGGATAATCGGCGAGGCCTCCCTGCCAGTCGATCCACTCGCCGCGTGAATGGTGGCAATGCGCGGTGAGCAGTTCGTACCAGTCGCCCGCGGGCAGGTACACGCGACGGCATCCGCCTGCCTGCAACAGCGGGGCAATCAGCAGATCGTCGCCCAGGTAGAACTGGTCGCCCAGGGTGCTAACGTTAGGATCGTCCTGATGGTGCAGCACCAGCGGGCGCATCATCGGCCAACCATACGCCGAGGCGCGATGCGCCTGGGCGTACAGATAGGGCAACAGGCGATAGCGCAGATCGATCCACGCGCGTGCCGCAGCCTCGGCCTCCGCTCCATACTCCCAGGGTTCGACGGGATAGCCGCTGTGGAAGCGCATGTGGCTGTTGAAGACGCCAAACTGCGTCCACCGTACGTAGAGATCCGGCGTGGCGACCCCGGTGATGCCGGCGATGTCGGTGCTCCAGTAGGTAAAGCCGGACATGCCCAGGTTGAGAGCGCCATAGAGTTGGGACGCCAGGTTCGGATAATCTGAGGTAGCATCGCCGCCCCAGTGGATCGGGAAGCGCTGGCTGCCCGCCCAGGCTGACCGCGCCCAGACGATACCCTCGCCCGTGGCCTCTTTGGTGTAGTTGAAGACGGCCTGATTATAGAGCAACGGGTAGAGGTTGTGCATGAAACGGCCCGGCAGGCCGGCATACTGTCCCTCGCACGGTGCTTCCTCGCCGAAGTCCGTTTTGATGACGGCAGTGCCGAGGTCAAACAACCGTCGGAATTCCTTGCGCATCGCCGCAACGGCGGTGGGGCTCGAGTAGTCGATCACCGTCTCGGCGAAGGGCGTGCCCGCGGCGAAGGCCCCCTGCTCGGCCAATACGGGATACAAATCAGAGCGCTTCTCGATGTAGGGCAACTGCCAGAGACAGATGCGCACGCCGGCCTCGCGCATTTCGCGCATGAAGGCGGCGGGATCGGGAAAACCGCATTCGCTGAACTGCAGATCGCACACCCAGTCTTCCGGATCCATCCAGCCGGGATCGAGATTGATGACATCCACCCCGATATCCCGGGTGCGCATCGTCTCGACAATGCCGTGCACTTCCTGCGCACTGGTGTAGGAACAGCGGCTGAACCAGGCGCCGAACGACCAGAAGGGCGGCACGGGCGCCCTGCCGGTGAGACCGGTATAGCGCGACAACACATCGGTGAGGGCCGGACCGTAGATGATGAAATACTCCAGCACGTCGTCATCGACGCAGAGCACCTGCTTAGCGGCTGTCCGTGTGCCCACCGAGGCGCGCACCGCTCCGGCAGTGTTGATGAATACCCCGTACCCGCGCGACGAGACAAAGACGGGTACGTTCTTATAGCTGCGCGGCGTGGTGGTGCCCAGGGCATCGCCGTGCCAGAGCAGGTGATCGTCGCGCCGGGTGCCGAACTCACGGAAACGCTCACCGTACCCGTAGATGACCTCGTCGTACGCCAGGTCAAATGCGGTCGTGAAGAGCGCGCGGTCGTCTGCTTCGCTGCGCACGCGCGACAACCCCGGATCGTCGTTTTGCGAGAAGGCGTTGCGCTCGGGACCATCGACGGCGCAGATCGTCTCGCCCTCCCGCGTATACAGCTCAACCCGGTACGGACACTGGTAAATCCGGGCAGTGAGCACGGGGGAATGCAACTCCGCGTACGGCGTCATCGCGTCGACCGTTTGGAAGCCCTGCCGCTCTCCCATGTAGCGCAGGCAATGCAACGGCGCCTCTCCCGATGTAAACGCGGTCTCGGGCAACGGCTGCGGCGCGGCCACCAGCAAGGGGAGTTGATGCGCCGGCGAGACATCCCCCTCGTGAATCCGCACGCGCAAGATGTGCGGGTCAACCCAGTCAAAGCGGAGGGTGAGCGTGATCTCGCCGCCCAGTTCCTGCATCCGGCTGTACAAGGCACCCTTGCTGTCCGTCACCACCGGACGCTTGCCGACGGCCGTGCCCCGGCAGAGCAGATGATCGCCGTGCGGCTCACATGTCGTGAGGGCATCGACGCGATAAAAGATCGATGTGCCATCATCCAGGCGCATCGGAACAGGAGCTTGCCCACGTGCTGTCACCATCCTGACCTCCTCACCACATTGTCCACTGAGCAAGCTGCCAACTCTATCGAGGAGAATTGATATCTTCGTATATCACCAAGCAAATGCATATACCGTTCCTTCATAGTCCGCGACAAATAGCGCGTTACCGGAGGCAACCGGTGCGCCGAGGATGGGCACCCCCAGCTTAATCCTCCATAGCTCTCGCCCATCCACGGCACACAAACCACGGACATGGCCACCACAGTCACACACGACCAGCGTATCGCCCGCCAGCAACAGGGCGGAGAAAGCCCCCAGGGGAGTCTGGCCCGTACCCCATTTCGACTGGTAGTTCCCTGAAAAATGCATGAGCGCCGGCTCTTGTGGCACACGCCAACGCACATTGCCTAAATAGGCAAGATCGTAGGCAACGATTTCACGGTGGTAGGCGACAAATGCCATCCCCGACGCCGAGACTGCTGGCGTTGCGCTACTAGGAGAGTCATGAGGCAGTTCCAGGATTGGCGCAGCAAGCTGGTCACCCTGAATGGCCAATACACCCTGGCCAACCGCCACCACTTTGTCATCCCAGCGAACCGGCGATGCCTGGCGGTACATGGGGTGCATGATCGGCGCTTCACGACTGATGCGCAGGTCGCCGCCATCACGGGCACGGACTGATTGAATCAAGCCCTGTCCCCTGGTGGTGGCATTAAACGGCCGCTGATGATAAACGCGACTGCCGACGATCAACGGCGAAGCATTGCCCGGGCCCATGTAGGTGAAGCCATCCGGAGTAGCGATCTTGCGCCAAATCGTGTTGCCGGTCGCGCTGTCCACAGCGTACATCTCCCAGTTGGCCCCGCAATGCACGATGCCGTCGGCCCACACCGGCTGGCAGGCGATCGGCATGTTGTCACGGTTATTCCATTGCCACATCACCTGTCCGTCATGCGGGTTGAGTCGGTAGAGTGATCCAGCCGTAGTCGCGGCGAAACCGGCGTCATCGGCCAGACAGACTCCCCCCTCAACGCCCGCATCGGTACGCGTGCTCCAAATTATCTCGCCTGTACAGGCCTCTAGGGCATGCACCCCACACTCAGCGAAATCCCCGCGGGTGGTTGTGCCCACAAACACGACCCCGTCCTTCAGCGTGAGACCGCCCGGGCCGACTCGTCCAGGGAGTCGTTGTGTCCATGCTAGCGTTGGCAGCGTTGCTGGCAGCGTCGTTTCGCAGCAGCGAGACTCGTAAGGACCACGCAGTGACAACCAGTTTTCCTCTACGTGCACTTCCGCGCTCCTTGACAGCGGCGGGAGTGGTGCCGGCACGGCTGGAGGCAAGTTGACCCGATATGGGTGAAACCGGCATGCAACATCACCGCCATCACGACAGGTGATAATGTTGTAGGAGAGCGGCGAGCAATCATGGGGCCGGTCCTCACCTGTTACGGTAACGAACGGAATACCTTCGAACTCGCCAACGTAGCTGGACTGCACATGGCCAAACAGCAGCAGACGCAGGTTGCGGCGACGCAGGACTCGTAACATTTCTATCCCACGATGAAAACGCGAAATGCCCACTGGATCGTCGTGCAGCATGGCAACTACCGGCATCTCTGCCGGAATCTCCTCGATGAAAGCAGCAATTTTATCAACTGTTTCAGCGCTCATACAGTAGGCATGCTGGGTATGCTCATAGCACTTGTGGTAACGGTCGATGCCGATAAATGCCCAGCCTTTATGCGCGAACCACCAGGTCTCCGGCCCAAAGATTTCGTGATATTCAGTATCACTCACCTCGCAGTCATGATTGCCTCGGACATAATGGTAGCGGATTCCGTGTTCAACGGCAGCCTCATCGCAGATTCGCCTGAACTCCCGGAGCCCGTGTCCTGCGTCATTGGCTGTACAGAAATCGCCGGTGTTAACAATGAAGTCCACGCCGTGGGCCGCGCACTCGGCAATGGCCGATCGCATGAAGGTATTGCGTACAGCGCGATCCTCCGTGCTCGATGGTGCATATAGATGTGTATCAGTCATCTGTGCGAACTTAAATAGCATAGTCGTCCTTCGTACTTATCCCATCACCGCCAGATAATGGGTTTGCTAGCCTATCCGTATCCAGAATCACAGGGATCGCCATCTGATCAATCCTCTTGCCCTCAGCCTTGCGGATTCTCGCATGGCATTCAATAGACCATGCTCACCGTACTCTCGCCCTTGGGCACCGAGACTTTGAGAAACGTCGTCGTCCCGAAGACGACAGGCGTGAACGGCTGGGCGACATTCTGCACCAGCACCTGTTTCGCCTTGCCATTCGGTGCGTACAGCAACACCTCGGCCGGGTACACGCTCTGCACGCGCACGTCATAGCCCGCCTTGGTGTTCTTCACCGGCCCAGTGATCGAGCAGCCGAGCAGATCGGGCAGCAGCAGGTTGGTCTCCTTCCCTTCGAGGGAATAGAAGACCGCCGGTACCTGGGTGACTGCGATCAGATTGGTCAACTCGGGCGTGAGTTGTGCCACGGTGATCGACAGGCGGTCCTTCACCGTGCCCGCCGGCGCCACAGTACAGGTGCGCAGCGTGAATAGCTTGTCCCACCCGGGCTGCTGCTGGAAGCCGGCTCCGCGGGGGAGCTTGTCCGGGTCGCGCGGCTGGAACTGCCAGATGAACGTCGGCCTGTCCGTACGACACGTCATCAGTCGCATATCCGCCGAGATGGCGGTATCGACAGCTGGTTTCGGTAGAACGGGCAGGTATACTCCCTCAGGCTTGGGCGTGGCCTGATCGTGCAGCAACACCGTAAGCAGGTGAGCTGGGCCCTTGCGGAAGGTATTGACCTCCAGGTTGGTGCTATCGTCGCGCCACCACGCCGGCTGCACCCCGATGTCCTGCCATACGGCGCCGACAGCCTCGGCGGAGGTATCGTGGTAGGCCACAGCGTGCGCGTAATTCGCTGCCCAATCCGTCTGGCCGGTCGCCGAGTCATTAAAGTGCACGTGATATGGATCGTGGAAGCAATCGTGCAGCATCAGCAGGTGCGAGAGCACCAGATTGGTGTAGTCCCGGTAATTTTTCCTAATGCCGAACTGATCCCCGCCATGCCAGTACAGCGGTATCGTGCGTGCGCCCGGGCGGTCATAGATGCGCCGGATCATAAACGCATCGGCGATATCACGCCAGCGCTGGCCGGCATAATCGTAGCTATGGAATCCTTCGTAATAGCCCAGATCGTGCACCCCGTCGAAGGTGACCGAGTTGAGGTGCAGGATGCCGCCGCGCTGATGCACATCGTTGGCCAGCTTGATGAGGAAATCGTAACTGGTGTCACTGTGTCGCACCACGCCCTTTTCCCAATCGACCATGGGCCAGGAGATGCTGAAATCGAGGTACATGAGCTCCATGCCGAAATAGTCCATTTGCCGGATGAGTCGGCGCTCGATTTCATCCCAGCAGGTGGGGGAGAAATCGCCCATCCCATACAGTGGATGCCATCCGCTCGGCACCGGCTGGCCATCCTTGCCTTTCAGAATCCACTCCGGGTGTTCCTTGGCGAGTTCTGACAGGTAGCAGATATTTTGCGGGGTGTGGTACCAGCCGGACAGGATGCGCGGGTATGTCGCCTTGGCAGCGGCAATCCCCTCCTTGATCTTCACGGCCGGATAGGTTTTCGAGTTCTCGCCGTACTCATGGTAGAGTTTCGCCTCGTCACCGGTCGGATAATCCCCGTGCCGCAGATCGTTATAGGGCACGGCGTAGTGTGACGAGTACTCCCCGGAGCGCAATCGCCCATAAAGAAACGGCAGCACTTGCCCGGCGCGGGACTTGGGATCCAGCGGATTATCGAAGCCTTCCAGCGGTCCCAGGTTCAAATGGTGCTTCTGGCGTTGCGCTTGCTGGCTGACCTGAACAGCGTTGATCACCGCCTGACGTTCGGGCAGGTCGCGATACTCCTGATGGTAGGCCGTGCGATCGCCCGTGAACAGGTGGTAGCGCAGTTCGCCCGTCTGCGGCGTGTTCCCGATGAATGTGGTGAACCACGACATATCCCACCCGGTGTCGGTGAAGAAGCTCTTGCTGGCATGATTGCCGCAGGGCAGCACCCATTTGCCGTTGGCCGTCAACCAGTACTGGCCGAAGCCCTGCTGCGTGTGCGGATTGACGGCGCAGAGGTTCGCGGCCGCGCTGAAGTTGAACAGGAAGTGCAGCAGCACCGGCTCTTTGATCTCCTTCGCCCGGAACACCGTGCGCGGGTCGCCCATGGTGCCGGCCGGTTTGACGCGATGGTAGTAAGCGTCTTCCCGGTAGGCATCGTCGATGTAGGTGCGAGAGACGAACGAGAGCAGTGTCTGCTCGCCCGGATCACCGCTGATGGTGATGGATTTGGGCACGCTGCGCACCTGGCCGGCGACCGAGGCCAGCCGGTACCGTTTGGTGATGGTGGTCCCCGGCAACTGCGGATTCTGACAGACGATCACCAGCGCATCGCCCTCGACCTTGGCCGAAATGCCTTCATCCAACCGCTCGTCGCTTTTCCGGTTCGCCTTGCGCGTTTCGATGAGGTATAAGTCGTAGCTCCAGCGTGCCAGCGGCGTGCCATCTTTCGCATACAGGCCGCACAGGATACCGGTGTTCGGGTCAACGGCGGCGGTGAGATGCTCGCTGACCAGGTACCAGAACCCATCGACCTTACGGATGCCCGGCTGCAGTGTCTTAGGCGGGGTCGCGGTGACGAATCCCAGCTTGTTGGCCGCTTGCATATACTGCTGCAGGGCCAGCTCGAACTCCGGGAAATTCAACCGCGTGCGGTTGAGCATATCGATATCCGTGTGCGGCTGCGCCGCGATAGCGCTGAACTCCTTCACCCACTGCTCGATGCGCCGGCGCTCAGCCTGCGTGGTATCGGTGATACCGGGACGCGTGAGCACGCGTTTGCCGGCGGCAACCTCGCGTTGCGCTTCACTGGCTTTATCGGCGAGTGCTTCACGCATCGCGGCCGTGTAGGCGGCGTTGACATCGCGTTCCTGCGCGGCGACATCTTTCATGGCGTCGACAAACAGGAGCCGGTCAAATTCATCCGGGGTATGCCAACCGCCCGAGATCTCGGCCAACGCGGATAACATATCCACGCCCCCGCCCGCTTGCCGGTCGCGCGCCACATTCCACCGCCACATGGTGCCTTGCTGCGGGACGGGCGCATTCAGGGTCGCGAAGGGTACCGCGATCTCCAGCGTCCACCGGTCGGTCCCGCGCTTCACAGCCCGTTTCCACTCACCGTTCCATTTGCTGTTGAATCCCTTGCCGTCGAAGAAGCCATCCCCGGTATTAGCGATGAGCTGGAAATACTCTTTAGGCTGGTCAGGCCATGGCCCGAGGAAGAGTTCGATCGCATCATCCCCGTAAGCGGGGGAGTCAGGACCGTGGGCATCCGCCTTCAACTTATCCATGCGATGTTCGTAGCAAGTGATGCCCAGGTACAGCGCGGTATCGTCCCAGCCCACCTGCACATTCGTCTGGGTATCGATATACGGGTGTTCCATGCCCAGGCGGGTGAAGCCGGTCACGCGCGGGGTGGTGCGCCAGACAGTATCCGAGAGGTCGCCGTCGATCACCGGCGCTGCGGCGAGACGAGGGGCGTATTGCGTCTTGCGCGGGTTGGCGTAGAGCACCGTGCCCGGTCCACCCACCGCCAGCACCTTCTTCGCTTCCTCATCCTCCACGGCCGTGAGTGCCGCCGTGGGCACGGGAATCTCTTTCAACCCGGTGAAGAGCACACGGTTGGACAACCGGAAGCCGTCGATCATCGCGTTGGCCGGTTCACGCTCGGACCCAAACAGAATTGGGCCTTGCGGCAACGAGAGATTGAGCGGCGTCTCCACCGTTCTCTCCTCAACCAGCCGGCCATCAATGAACAGTCGCCCCTGCTGCGGCGTCCAGGTGATGGCGACGTAGTGCCACACGCCCGGGCGCAGGTCGAACTTCGCCAGTTCCGGATGCCGTTCATGCAGCCCGAATTGCATGTCGTGTTTGCCATCATACAGATAGACATGGAACCAGGCGCCGAATCGGTTGTACCAGTCAATCCGAATGCCGTTGTGCGGACCGCCCTCGGTGGGAATACGCATGAGGGTATGTTCGTCCCACGATTTATCCGGCTGCTGGGCGCGCGTGCGCCAATCGAAGCCCGTTTTGATCCAGAACTGCAGGGTGCCGCTGCGCAGATCCTGAACGGGGATGGGATACTCGGCCACCGCTTTGCGCGTTGGGTCCGCACAGCCGATATCCAGAGCTTCGCTGGCCATTTCCCCGGCAAAGGCCACACCCTGTTTGCCCGTCGTGATGGCCGCCCCGCCGTGCAGCGTCGCTTGCGTTGAGGCCAGCGACATATCAGCGTCAGCCGATTCGTTGAAGTTGGCCAGGAAGACGACTTCCGCGCGGAGCCCCGTGGACGCGAGCAACAGACAGACGAGCGCAACTATGTGCGACAGTCGTGAGATTCGCATGAAATCCTCCAAAGATGTGATCGAAAAGAGTTGTAGGTCGGCCGGACGTCAGGGCGTACCGTTGCCCGTATCCTGTATCGAAAACGGTTTGGTTGGAATGGATATCATCGTTGTGTCGGTGAACAGCGCGACGGTATCGATACGCAGTTCGTCCAGCAACGCGTGCGCCACCGGGGCTTTGGCGCCGTAATGGGTCGGCCCGGCTCCCAGCCTGACCAGCCCGCCGGGAGCAGGGAACGAGAAGGGGGTTTCCAGGGTGACCTCCTGGATCAACTGACCGTCGATGAACATGCGCATGTTGTTTGGCGTCCAAGTCGCCACGACGTAGTGCCAGACACCCGGTTTGGAATTGAAACCTTTTGGCGCATTGCGCGGCGTGAGTCCGATGAGTTTTTCTGTCTTGCCATCGTAGATATGGAAGCAAAACCAGGGGGCAAAACGGTTGTACCAGCCGACGCTGATCCGATAATGCACTCCACCGGAGACCGGAATGCACAGCACACTGCGCTCATCCCATTTCTCCTTGCTTGTGGCCGGGGTGAACCAGTCATACCCGGTGTTGATCCAGAACTGGATCGTCCCGGTGGACAGATCGTTCAGCGGACAGGCGAACTGTGCGCCGGCAGCGATATCAGCAGAGGCAAACCCCAGGTCGAGGGCTTCGGATGTCACCTCGCCTGCAAAGGGATAGCCGAGCTTGCCCGCGGAAATTTTCGCGCCGTTCTCCAGCGTGACCGTTGGAGCTGATGCAGGCTCACCCGTGGCGTCCACATTGAAGTGAGCCAGAAAGGCCACCTCGGCGCACACCGGCATGCTGACGGCAATACCAATAAATAACATTATGCCAACTCGAACAGCGTGCCTCATCTCCCTCGTCTCCCTTCATCCTTTCGATCACTCAAACCAGGACCGCGCCGGCTTCACACCTGCGCAGGTGTGAAGCCGGCAACAAGTGACATGCCATTACCGGTATTCGGCATCGGTTGGCATGGTAATGGAGCTCAACGGCCATCCGCAGATGCGCAACTCATCGATCCGCACCTGGCGCGCATACATCCATTGATTGATCCCGCCGATGTAGAGGTGATCTTTGGCGGATGAGCATGGCACGACTACGCCCTGCGAATAGGCGGTATCCAGGCGCTTTACCCCATCCACATAAATCGCCGCCCCCACCGTGGTATAGGTGACGGCAACGTGATGCCAGGTACTTGCTGCCCAGTTTGTTGGGCCCCAAATGACCGGGTGATCACTCGCTCCATCGTTATAGTTGAATGCCACATACCGCCCGGCATAGCTATAAACGGTGATCGAGGCATGGGGACTGGTGGGATGCTCTAACGGAATATACACCCAGGTGGGCGAGTAACCGGCTCCAAATGGCCAGTTCGTAGTTTGCGCGTAATTCGTCTTCACCCAGAACTCGATGGTGCCCCCATACGGGTTGACGTTCAAGCCGACATTCGGGAACGCCACGTAACCAGGATTTGCGTTATCCCAGGCGATCTCCAGCGCTTCCGCTGATGGGCGCGACCCCTGATACGGATAGCCCAGGCCACCGGTCGTGATCCGCGTATCACCATACGTCAGGGGGGCGCCGGAGAGCTGGGCGGAGATGCAGTAGTCCATTTTGATCTTCTCGTTGAAATGGGCCAGCACCATGCGCATCTCTGGTAAGTGCTGCGCAGTTTCGATATGCCCATCGAGGAAGGAGAAGACCGCCCGGTTGCTGTGGCGGAAATCGACATCATTGGCATCGTACAGAATATTGTCGTACGTCACCGGGCTGGTGGTAGCAGCGTGCTGCCCATCGCCGGTAAGCACCACTTCCGATGGGGTGCTCAGTTCGCCTAGCGCCTTGCTGCCCACATAATAGCTGTAGACGTAGGCGTTGGCCACTTTCTTGCCCTTGGTGGGGCACATCAATATATTGCGGTCGACATTGATCTCCGGCCACACGTTGGATTGATCGGGCAGGACCTCATCGTGGTCCTGCGCCCACATCAAAATAGACACCGCGATCTGCCGCTGGTTATTGACGCAGGAGGTCTGGCGGGCTTTTTCCCGCGCTTTGGCAAAGACCGGGAAGAGAATCGCCGCCAGAATGGCTATTATCGCGATGACGACCAGGAGCTCAATCAGTGTGAACCCCTTCCTATGCAGGTGCATTGTTCGCATGGGGAATCACTCCTTTCAAAGTACGCATGACGTATACATGGTTGAGATAACTGATGGTCCTATTGTAACCCAGACGACATTGACGTCAACGGTGTCAAGGGGGTAAAATCCGCGTGACAAGTCACGCACTATCATGGCCTCTTTGCGGTTGGCCGTCCTGCTGCAAAGGGATATCATAACAGAACCAGCCAGGACACCGCACCTGCCGGCGCTTCTACAGAGGGAAGATTATGGTGACCATCCGACAACTCGCTGAACTCTCAGGCTGTTCTCGCCAGACGGTCATCCGGGCCTTGCACGACACGGGACGCATCAGCCCTGATACGAAGCAGCGCATCCTGGAACTGGCGGCGCTTTACCAGTACAAACGTCCCGTGCAGGAGATGCGTGCGGACGGTACCAGTGCACGGGGCATAGCGCTGATGACCACCCGCATCGGATACCCCCCGTTCAATGCATACCTGATGAAGGGGGTCGCCGAGGTAGCCTTCGAGCATGGATTCCACCTCACCCTGATGGAATCGCACAACCAACTTACGCATATCCAACGCGCGTTTTTTGCCCTGGAAGAGATTGACGTCAAGGGGGTGATTGCGCTGACCGGCCACGAGAAGCCGATTCCCAAGCGCACTGTACTCGACTTGTGGTCGCACGGCATCTACTTGGTGGCGGTTGACGCCTCCACCCCTATTGAAGTGGCTACCGATCGCGTGTGGACTGATGAACGCCAACTCGCCGACCTGGCCATATCCTACCTGGTGGAACTGGGACATCGCCGCATCGCCTACATCGGTCCATCCTCCGCTGACCGCCCCGTTGGCCGCACCTATGCGGTGCGCGAACGATTAAGGCAACAGGGCCTTCCCTTTGACTGGTTTGTCGATAGTGGTCTCTGGTTCGGGGCGCTCGATGAGCAAGAATTCTCCACCGCGATTATGCACATGTTGCGGGCTAAGAATCGGCCGACGGCCGTCTTCTGTTTCAGCGATGATATCGCGGCGCTCGTGCTCTTACTGGCGCATCGCCTCCAACTCAGTGTGCCCGAGCGTTTGAGCGTCATCGGGTGTGCAAACTTCCCGATGAGCCAGCACTTCATCCCGCCCCTCACGACCATCGACCAGGACCCCATGGAGATTGGCCGGCAAGCCATGGCACTCATCCTCACGCACATCGACGGAGGGCAAGAACCGGCGCTCTGTCCGCCGTCAACAATCGCCGTCCCCGCCTGCCTCATCAAGCGTGGGTCCTGCGCCCGCCCGAGTCGTGAATAAATAACACACCTGATCCAGCCGCGGATGCAACGATACGAAAAGGGTTTCGAGTCCAGTTCGGGTTGAGGCCGCGATGACGAAAAAGGCCCCGTTTCGAGCGTGAAACGGGGCCTGAACGTGGCTGCCCTTACTGAACAACCTTCGCAACTTTTTCACCCGGCCGACGGACGAGGTGCGCTCAACTATCACCGCTCTCCACGAATGGACCGCTCGGAGCGATCATGACATCACCGGCTGATGTTTCGGTAAGGGCACATGTCCTGACCGCCTTCCCCAGCTGGTGGTTCTTCACATGTATGTTGTTACATTCCGGCAAGCCTCGACACAAACCATAGGATATCAGATGAGAAGCCGATGTGCTGCACCATCTATCCGTGCCGTGGTGTTGCCTCCGTAAAAATGCGAACGCTGATGCTGTCCTCCTTGAGGCCAAAATCCGTGCCCGGGAATTTCTGGCGCAACGGAACGGGAGGGATGGGAGCACGGTGCGTGCCGGGTCGTCGGGGGCACGATGTGATGCTCTGCTGCAAGCCTGCGGTGTAGGCAAGTGGGCAAAAGGGACGTGCCATACCGGGGGCCGCTCCGGTGGAGATCAGTGAAGACGTAACCACACGGCGTTTGCCGACAGGCCGTCAGACTATTGTGACATTACCGAGTGCTTGTACCATCGACAGATGGGGCATGTGCCCTGGTTGTGCGTTGCGTCGCAGGAAAGTTTCAACGAGGGACCGGTAGAACCGCAGGTGCAGCATGGCATCACGCAATGTCGTGGCACGCCAGTGCATATACCTCGTCGTACCGCGGCACGGCGGTTGTGCCGCCGACGGCAGTGATGCAGTACGCGGCACAAGCCGCTCCCAGCCGACCTGCCGTGTGTAGGTCAACCCCGTTGACGAGTCCAGCGAGAAAGCCCGCATCCCAGCAGTCACCGGCTCCCGTCGTATCGACAACCTGGGCCGGCAACGCCGGCACAACGATACGGTGTTCTCCAGTCGCCAGTAAGCTCCCCGCGTTGCCCATTTTCAAGGCCACTGTCCCTACTCCACAATCCTGCAGGCGAACAGTCATCTCTTCGGGGGAGGCCTCGGGATAAATTGCGCGTAAGTCTTCGATGCTGGGCAACACGTAATCACAGTACGGCAGCATGGCCTCGAAGGCCTTGCAGTCAGGCCCATAGCCCCAGCACTCGTCCAGTAATGTCACCACACCGCGCCGCTGTGCCTCCGCGAGCAGTTCGGCTCCAGGCGCGCCGTCGAGCTCCGGCAGCGCCCAGCAGTCCTGATAGAGAAGGAAATCCGCCGCCAGTAGCTGGTCGATCTGCAGATCCTCCCGATGCAAAGTACGATTTGCGCCAGGGGTATGGATGAATGTGCGGTCGCCATCCGAGTGAATGCCGACAAACGTAAAGGGCGTCGAGTCCGCTGACGACACCACAATGCCTGAGGTATCCACGCCGACCTCGCCTAGCGCCCGTTGCAGCCACGCGCCATTAGCGTCATCCCCCACTTTGGCAAACACGCCGACCGGCACGCCCATGCGCGCCAACGCACCGGCGGTATTTGCCGCGCCCCCGCCGGCATATTGCCGCATGGTGTCAGTGACCACCACTGGGCGCACGCGCGGTTCAGGGTAGTGCGCCAACGGGCCGCTCAACGCATCGACCACCAACAGCCCAAGGCAGTTAACACGTGTGCCCAACTGTCTCCTCCGTTGGCATCTGCAGCAAAGATTGTGGGCTCTCATAGAGGATCGCGTATGCGATCGACAGGGCTTCCTCTTTGGTGTACTGCCCCTGAACGATCTTCTCTGCGAGCACCTGGGCAAGTTGTCTGCGAACGATTACCCCCTTGGCGTATGCCCATTCCAGCGTGTAGGCATCGGAGAAGAACCCGACCTGCTTATTCACCGGCAGCATATCCAGTCGTTCCTCCATCACCTGGCGCATGGCGGAGGGGAAGAAGTTATGCCACCAATAGCCGGCGAGCGAAAGGTTGGGCAGCTCACGACACAACGTGCACATCGCCTGATTGGCATGTCGGCTGGCGAGCAAGCACTGGAAACGAACTTTCGGATGGCGTGCGATGCTGTCGGCTAATTGCGCTATTGTTCGTTGTGAAAGACGGCTGGCCGTCTCATAGGGCAGCGATTCGGCGCCGAAGCTGAATTGAAATACCAGGCGGTCCGCATACGGCTCCAATGCACAGAGAAACGCTTCATGCATATAGGCAGCATAGATGTCGCGTTCAGCCGGACCGGCCTGTGTGCGCCTCTCCAGCGCAGCCGCCATCGTGGATTCGCTCACAGGAGTCAAGTCCACATCGGTTGAAATGTGAGTGGCCAGTGAGATGACCCTATCATACGGGATGACCTGCACATAATACGCAAGCGCCGCGTGGACATCGTCCAGCGTGCGTATCGTCCGCAGGTTTGGCGGGCGCTCCTGATTGTGTACCCGCAGGGGGTTCTCGGGGGTATGGCCCCAACAACGCTCCAGTTCAAACAGTGCCGTATCGTACTCACCATCCTGGCAGCGCGTGAAAAATGCCCACTCCAGGGAATAGGACAACACTGCATCGTCCTGTCCAGCTTCGCGACGTGATATTTCCGTGCAGGCCCTGTGGATCTGCGCGCGCTGCAGGATCTCACGGGACCATGCCCGGTCATCCGCTCGTTCGCGGATCAGGGCATCCAGCGCCTGCCAGTTCTCCGGCGTTATCGGATCGTGCCAGTCATACAGGTCGCGCAGGATCGTACGAACCCCCAACCAGCAACTCGTATTACGGATCGAGGGTACGTATGGCACAGCCTCGTGCAATCGTGCGTGCGCTTCGTCCTGGTCCGGCCAGTCAGGATATGCCGTCAAACGCATGCCCGAAGGACATCCGGCGGCATACAGATCACTGATCACCATATGGTACAACAGGATGTCATGGAGCCCGCGCGCGCATAACCGCCCTCCCACTAGATGGGTATGGCCATCCAAGAGCGGTATGGTGCATAACGCTTCAAAGATCTCCGTGCGGAGATGATCAGAGTGCATGTAGTTCCCTCCACGCCAGGTACTGCGCGAGCACCTGAGCACACACCGCATGATCTTCCGGCAAGCCAAGAATCGCCGGAATCGCCTTCGCCGGCCCCTCGGCCTGGATTTGCGCCTGCATGGCCACCGCTTGTGGGTCATCGGGATGAACGTAGTGGAGTGCCGCGGCAATGCTCTGCGCCAGTTCTGTGTATGGCGTGCCTTCCTCAGTGGCCATCACAGCGGGGGCGACAAAGCGCTCTTCGCGGGACAGCTTGCGCAACGGATCGCGCACGACCCGTAGAATTTTATCCTGCAGTGCGGCAATTTCCCCGCGCGGTCCTAGTTCCAGGCCGTAGGCAAGGGTGTCTTCGTAGGTAAATCCGTAACGGCGCGATACCACGTGAGCGAGTTCGCCCATCGCGGCGCCGACATGCGCCAACACCGCCGGATCAGCTACCGCCTCATGGATGAAGGTGTGCCCGTGATGGAACCCCCAGTACGCGCACACGGCATGCCCTCCGTTGTGCATGAAAAACTTACGTGCCAGGCGTGACTCCTGGTTCGTCACCAATTCCATCGCCGGTAACGGAACCGGGGGGCCGACAAACTTCATGGCGTCCACGGTCCACTCGTTGTAGTCCTCCGCCAGCAATGACAGCGGATCGTCAGTCGCCAGCGGCACGACGCGCGAAATCATACAGTCGGGGAAACCGACCATGCGCTCGGCATACGCTCTGGCATCCGGGGTAAGCAGCGGCAGCACCTGCGATTGCAACAGCGACGAGCTATGCTGCATGTTCTCGCAACAGATGATATTTAATGGAACCGTCACACCCGCCTGGCAGCGAGCCGAGATAATCTCGGCAACGAGTGGCGCCACCTGGTGCAGGTTGTGGCTGAACAGGCATGTCAGCAACAGCGGAATCTCCAACCCCTCACGAACGAGCGCTTCCGTTTCACTGACGTGATAGGCGCGGAACCCATCGACGACCGTCGTCATTTCTCCCGTGGCACGGCAGAACCGGACAGTATAGCGACCAGCGGCTTGTAGCGCGCGAACAAGGTCGGCGTCACGGTCTATCAGCACCAGTTCCCAGCCGGCGGCATGCGCCAACTGTCCAATATGACCGCGTCCGCTGGACCCGGCGCCGAGTATCATCACCCGCGTATTCACTGCCCGGCCTCCCGTTGATAATCGTCTTCGACACGCACGACATCGTCGAGAAACGGCGTCTGCACTTCGATGAGCCGCAGGTCGTCCAATGCTTCCACGCGGTGCAGAGCTCCCGGCTTGTTCTCGATGATGGTCCCCGGTCCGCAAATCGCTGTAGTCAGAATGCCGTCCGGCCCCATGTATTCAACCTTAGCCTGCCCCTGGTCGATGTAAATATGCTCGTGCTTCTGCTGGTGATATTGCAGGCTGCTGCGCTGCCCCGCCTTCAGCACGATAATCTTCAGTGCATACTGATCGGTCACTGCAACCCAGAGCTCCCCACCCCAGGGCTTGCTGACTTCTTTCACTGGTTTAACAATCATGGCTCTCTCCTCATGCGACTTATCACGGTTTGGCTAAGGCTTGTATGCCGGGGTAACGCTGCGTTAAAGCAGCCACCAACGCTGTTTTTCTCTGCGTTTCAGCATAGGCGAACAGTGCCTCGACATGCCCGTGGGGTTCATCCGCAGATACCGCACCAGAGTTATAGGCCTCCAGCGCCTCAAGCATGGCAGCCGCACCCAGGTCGGGGGATGGCCGGCCTTGCGCATCTTGCACGGAGTTGATCGCCGATCCCGCCAGGTAGAGGATGCCATCGCCATACCCACGTTGCGCCGCATCGTGCAGATTGAGGAGGATGTTGCCCTGATCGAGTCCGCCGGCACGAGCGATCATCGTAGGTTTGATATGACCGAGTGGACGCGTCAATGCTTCCTCGCACCGCAGCCATTCCAACCCATTGGGGCGCAGCAGTGGCGCAGTCGTCGTCAACGGAGCAGTCTGCCGGAAGTCGGCGCCATCCAGTCGCACGAGGAAATCCAGTACTTCACGCCAGATGGAACGCGTCTTGCTTGAGATGCCGCTGTTGTGCGCGTAGATGGCCGGCGGCTGCGCCATACCCTTGGTGAGCTCCCGCACCATGCGCGTCGTCCCACCCACAAACTGGTCGCTGAACATCACCGCGTTCACCCCGGCCTCCAGGGCAACCTCCAGATTACGCATCAACAGATCGGGCTGTGCGGTGATATGCGGTGCAAAAAGGATGCCGCGCCCGCCCCGTCGCTCGAACTGCTCACGTATCGCCGTGACCGCTTCCTTGGCTCGGGCGGCCAGCGGACAGAACGGCGCTCCGGGCACCAAATTCTCATCTTCCTTCACAAACCCGAACAGCGGATTCCCGGCTGCTTCGCG
>JAGUZN010000257.1 GCA_020060775.1 Armatimonadota bacterium | reverse complement strand
GCGCCATACGCCGCCATATCGAACAGCTCTTGAGCTGGCGCGAAGTCCCCTATACGCTCTCGGCGGATGACCATGTCCCGCTGTTCGGGCTCACGTCGGTTCCCTTCAATCAGGTCGCTGTCGGCACCCGACTGCGCCTGCGCGTGGGCACCGATGACGATGTGCCGGGCGGGCAACTGCCCGAGCGCGCCGTGCTCAAGCGTGATGCCGTGGAGGTTGGCAAACGCCTGCAGCAAGGATTCCGCCGTTTTGACGGCGACCGCCGGATGAAGACCACCTTTTTCGAGCTGGTCGGCGAAGTGGTGAGCGTGAAGCCGCTGCAGGTGAGGGTCGGCGAGCACGTGGTCACCGTCGAGACGCCGTCTCAGTTTCGCTGCCTGCGTCATACGCCGGTCACCCTTCGCGATGTGCAGCCCGGTCTGCGTTTGCTGGCGCGCGTTGATTTCGCTGATGTTCTCACCATCCGTTCGGTAAAACACCTCGTCTTGCTCATCGGCACCACCGAGTTGCCGATCGCCCTGGAAGAGGTCATCGACCTGTAACATCACGTCGCAGCCACGCGTCGGTGCGTGGCTGCGACGCCTTCCGTACGTTTTTTTCGAAAAACCATGCAAAACTCTTGCGATCCTTCCGCGATTGTGGTATATATGGATGGAAGTCATTTCCCCGCGCGTATTTCCCATGTAACGCTCACCAGCATTAGCTGTGTTCTCGCTCGGGGAGCGCTCGCCTTTGTTGAGAAATGGTAGAGCTATTGACACATCGTTGCCTCGTTCGCCGTGAAGGCGAAGAGGCGTTCCGTCGCGGTTACCCCAGCCAGTACAGGTGATGATCCGGAATGAGTTCCCCGTCGACACCCTCGCAAGTCACGCGACCTGATGAATTCGTGGTCGTGCTGGACTTCGGGGCACAATACAGCCAACTGATTGCCCGTCGCATCCGTGAGTGCAAAGTCTATTGCGAACTGTTGCCTTACGATACGCCGGTCGAGCGCCTTGCCGCCCTCAAGCCGAACGGCATTGTGTTCAGCGGCGGCCCGGCCAGCGTCTACGAAGCGGATGCGCCGGCGTGCGATCCGCGTATCTTCGACCTGAGCGTGCCCATTCTGGGCATCTGCTACGGGATGCAGTATATGGCGCGCGCGCTGGGCGGCGAAGTGATCGGCGGTGAAAAGCGCGAGTACGGCCGCACCGAGTTGCGCGTGGTCGACGACCGCGACCTGTTCGCCGGCCTGAACCCGCAGTTAATCTGCTGGATGAGCCACGGCGATGTGGTGGCCAGTGCCCCGCCAGGGTTCACAGTCACCGCGCAGACGGAAAATACGCCGGTCGCCGCCATGGCCGATGTGAACCGCGGCCTGTTCGGCGTGCAGTTCCATCCCGAGGTGGTGCATACCCCGTGGGGCATTGAAGTCCTGCGCAATTTCCTCTACCGCTACTGCGGGTGCCGCGGCCTGTGGACGATGGCGAATTTCGTACGCCAGGCCACCGAGGAGATTCGCACCTTCGTGGGCGAGCACCAGGTGGTATGCGGGTTGAGCGGCGGGATCGACTCCGCGGTGACCGGCGCACTGGTGCACCGCGCGATCGGCGACCAGCTCACCTGTATCTTCGTCGATCACGGCTTGTTGCGCAAAGACGAAGGCGCCCAGGTGGAGCGTGCCTTCCGCGACCATTTTAAAGCGAATCTGGTGCACGTCAAGGCGGAGGAGCGCTTCCTAGCTCGTCTGGCTGGCGTCACCGACCCGGAACACAAGCGCAAGATCATCGGCAACGAATTCGTCGCCGTGTTCACCGAAGAGGCTTCGCGCATCGGTAATGTGAATTTCCTGGCGCAGGGCACGCTCTACCCCGACCTGGTCGAGAGCGGTACTACCAGCTCCGGCGGGAAGTCGGCGGTGATCAAGTCACACCATAATGTGGGCGGCCTGCCCGAGAAGATGAACCTCAAGCTGCTGGAACCATTGCGCCATCTGTTCAAAGACGAGGTGCGCCGGCTGGCGGAGGAATTGGGCCTGCCCGATACATTGACCTGGCGCATGCCCTTCCCGGGCCCGGGCCTGGCCATTCGCATCATCGGCGAGGTGACGAAAGAACGCCTGGAGATTCTGCGCGAAGCCGACCACGTCATTGTGGACGAGATCAAGCGTGCTGGTCTGTATCGCAAGCTCTGGCAGTCCTTCGCCGTGCTGCCGGTGATCCGCAGCGTAGGCGTCATGGGCGACCAGCGCACCTATGCCTATCCCATCGTGCTGCGCGCCGTCACCAGTGAAGACGCGATGACCGCCGATTGGGCGCGCCTGCCGTGGGAAGTGCTGGAAAAAATCAGTAATCGTTTGATCAATGAAGTCAAAGGGGTCAACCGCCTGGTGTACGATGTCACCAGCAAACCGCCCGGCACCATCGAATGGGAGTAGTCTCACGCCTCGCCGGCAAGGTGCCCAATCGCTGAAGGAGTTATGGCACAGGGCGGGCGTCGCGCCCCACCCCGGCCATTACCGGAACACCATGGATATTCTGTATCGCGACGATTTAAAAGAGATTTTGTATACGCCCGAGCAGATTGCGGCGCGGGTCGCCGAACTGGGTCGGCACATCTCCGCGGACTACGAGGGCAAGGATCTCACTCTGGTTGGCGTGCTGAACGGCGCCGTCTTTTTCCTCGCCGACCTGATGCGTTCGATCGCCATGCCCATCTCGATGGATCTGGTGGCCATCTCCAGCTATGGTTCGTACAGCAGCACCAGTGGCGTGGTGCGCATCATGAAAGACCTCGACCAGAGCGTGGAGAGCAAGCATGTCCTCATCGTGGAGGATATCGTCGACACCGGCTTGACGCTCAACTACCTGGTCGAATATATGCGCTCGCGCAATCCGGCGAGCGTGCGGGTGGCGGCGATGTTGAGCAAGCCCAGCCGGCATAAGATCAAAGTGCATGTCGATTACCTGGGCTTCACCGTGCCGGACGAATTCGTCGTCGGCTACGGACTGGACTATGCACAGCGCTATCGCAACCTGCCGTGCATCGGCGTATTGAAACCGGAGATTTACGCCGGCTCCGATACCCCGCCGGATCTGTAAACTCGTGTTCTGAGGTGTAACGGCATGCCATTGTCCCAAGCGGACGGATGTCTTACACACGGCGCAAGACCACGCAGTTCATTGCAGCGTGCATCGGCAGATGCACAAAGTTCGATGTCCGCAGGCGACAGAATCGGGTACACTACCTCTGTCTGCCCGGACATGCCCCGGCCCACCCTGCGGAGCCGGCGGCCGTGCGACACGCGACGTACTATCTCCCGCGCATCGCTGGTTTCGGGACAGGCGCCGCATGTGATCCCATACTCTCGCGATTCCATGCTGCCCCAGCGGGGGCCATGGACAACTATTACACAATCGAGGAACTCCATCGTGGAAGAAGTACAGACAAAAGACCGCCCCACGCTCGAGATGTCAGAGCTGGAGAGCCGGACGCTGCACGATCTGCAGGCGATCGCCAAAGATCTCGGTGTTAGCGATTTCTCCAAAATGAAGAAACATGAGCTGGCGCTGAAGATCATGCAGGCCCAGACGGAAAAGAGCGGCCTGCTCTACCGCAGCGGCACCCTGGAGATCCTCTCCGAGGGGTTCGGCTTCCTGCGCGTGCAGGGCTTTCTGCCCAGTTCAGAAGACATTTACGTCTCGCAGTCGCAGATCAAGCGCTTTAACCTGCGCGTGGGCGACATGGTGAGCGGCGCCGTGCGCCCTCCCAAAGACAGCGAGCGCTACTTCAGCCTGCTGCGCATCGAAGCCATCAACGGCGATAACCCCGAGGTCGTGAAGCATCGGATCAACTTTGATGACCTCACCCCGGTCTTCCCCGACGAGCGGCTGCGCCTGGAAACCGAGCCGCGCAATATCTCCTCGCGGGTGATCGACCTGGTTGCGCCGATCGGCAAAGGCCAGCGCGGGCTCATCGTCGCGCCGCCCAAAGCGGGGAAAACAACGCTGCTCAAGAGCATCGCCAATTCTATCACCACCAATAATCCGGAAGTGCAACTCATCGTGCTGTTGGTGGACGAACGGCCGGAAGAAGTCACTGACATCCGGCGTTCGGTGAAAGGCGATGTGGCGGCCTCCACCTTCGATGAACTGCCTGAGAACCACATGAAGGTGCAGGAGATGGTGCTGGAACGCGCCAAGCGCCTGGTGGAGATGGGCAAGGATGTGGTGGTGCTGCTCGACTCGCTCACCCGTCTGGCGCGCGCCTCCAACCTGACGGTGACCCCCAGCGGGCGCACTCTCTCCGGCGGCCTCGACCCCAGCGCGTTGTACCGGCCCAAGCGCTTCTTCGGCGCCGCGCGCAATATCGAGCACGGCGGTTCGCTCACCATTATCGCCACCTGTCTCGTAGAGACCGGCAGCCGCATGGACGACGCCATCTTTGAAGAGTTCAAAGCGACGGGCAACATGGAACTGGTGCTCGACCGCGGCATGTCCGAACGCCGGATCTTCCCGGCCATCGACGTCAAGCGCTCCGGCACGCGCCGCGAAGAACTGCTCTTCACCGAAGAGGAACTGCGCCGCGTCTGGCAGCTCCGCCGCGTGCTCAACTCAGTCGACAACGCCACCGAGTTACTACTCACCGGACTGCAGAAGACGGCCTCGAATAAAGACTTCCTCGTGTACGTCGAGAAAGAGCTGCGACCCGAACGTTAATGCGACCACCGGGTGGAGATTGTGACGGACGACGGATTACTGCGAGTCACCGTAGACGGCGTGCAACAGCACCAGCAGGAATTCCTGCTGGTGCTGCGCGATGAGTTCGACCGTGAACTTGCCATCCCCATCGGTATCTGCGAGTTCACCTCCGTGCAGCGCGCGCTGGACGACGTCAAAGCCGAACGTCCCCTCACCCATGACCTCTTCCTCACCCTGTGTGAGGATCTGCACGCCACGCCAGAGCGCGTCATCATCGATGACTATTCCCATGGCACCTACTACGCGCGCCTGCTGCTGCGCGGGCCCGACGCCGAGCCCATCGTCCTCGATTGCCGGCCCAGCGACGGCATCACCCTGGTGCTCCGCGCCCACGGCGAGGTGTATGTCACCGAAATGGTGATGAGCGGCGAGGAACACCACTAGCCACCGGTCACGGCAACAAGGATCCAACAGTACGATGCGTATACTCTTCTTTGGCGATATTGTCGGACGTCCAGGCCGCGGGGCCATTCGCCTCATGGCCGCGCGCTGGCGCAGCGCGCATCAGCCGGATATCGTCGTCGCCAATGGCGAAAACGCCGCCGCCGGCATGGGCATTACCCCCGGCGTGGCGCAGGAGCTGTTCGAGGCCGGCATCGATGTCGTCACCCTGGGCAACCACACGTTCCACAAAAAAGAGGTGGTGCCCTTGCTCGAGCAGGACACGCGCGTGCTGCGCCCGGCCAATTATCCCCCCGGCGTGCCCGGCTATGGCTACGGAATCTACAACGCGGGCGGCACGCGGCTGGCCGTGGTCAGCCTGCAGGGACGCACCTTCATGGAAGCGTTGGACGACCCTTTTCAGAAGATCAATGTGCTCCTCCCCTTGCTGAGAGAGCAGACTCATTGTATCCTGATAGATATGCACGCCGAGGCGACCAGTGAAAAGGCCGCCCTGGCGTGGATGGTCGATGGCCAGGTCAGTGCCGTGCTCGGGACGCATACGCATGTCCCCACCGCGGATGCCCGCGTGCTTCCCGGCGGCACGGCCTTCGTGTCGGATGTCGGCATGGTCGGCCCGCGTGACTCCGTGCTCGGGGTAGACCGCGAGACGATTATTGCCCGCTTTCTCACCAGGATGCCCATGCGCTATGAATTGGCGCAAGGCCCGGTCATCGTCAATGCCGTACTCGTGGAGGTGGATAACGCATCCGGGCATGCCACGCGCATTACCCGGCTCGATGACGTGCTTAATCAGACAATGGACACTCTTTGATGCACATCTGTGTGGTGGATCCGACATGCGGTGCCAACCCCTCTCCCTATAATGAGGGTGCTCGCGACGACCGAGCGCACAACATGGACCGGAGGTAGCGCCACTGCACAGGGAGTTCCCCGCAGGGCAGGACCGTCCGGGTGGGAACTCCGATTCACTCTCGTTCATATTGAACTAGAATCGGTACAACGAACGCACGACGGAAGCGTATGGCATCCCACGGTACAGACGACCGTGCTCCGCGCGGCGCCACGGACGCCGGCGACGCGCAGGATGGGACGGCAAGTTGCTTCACCGCAGGAGGCGGGCTGCAACCTCCCCTCCCTCGCCACGGGCGGGCGCACCGGCTGATATCCTGGGAGCGTGCTTCCCTCAAGTCAACGACGAACTAAGGAGCGCACCATGGAAGTCTTACGTGTATCTGCCAAGTCCAACCCCAACTCCGTCGCCGGCGCGCTGGCCGGCGTCATCCGAGAACAAGGCGCCGCCGAACTGCAAACCATCGGTGCCGGCGCACTGAACCAGGCCGTGAAGGCGCTCGCCATTGCCCGCGGTTTCATGGCCCCATCCGGCATTGACCTCATCTGCCGACCCGCCTTCACCGACCTCGAAGTCGATGGCCAGGAGCGTACGGCAATCCGCTTGATGATCGAACCTAAGTAGCGCCTGCCTGCCTCGTTTCACGCGTATTTCGCCGGGGGCCTTCCCACCAGGGCGTGAGGGTCCCCGGACCTGTTGTTGCCGCAGGAGTCTGCCCGCGCGCGGCGAATAGTACCGTGGAAGCGATGTACGAGGCACATACCGCTTGCCCCTGGCAGTGTATCGCCCATCACGCCACCGCAATCGGTGCAAGGTCGCTGGCAGGCGGTATTCGCGATTTGCTCTCGGTACTCTGTATTACTGTACTCTGCAATCTGCAATCTATAATCTATAATCTGTAATCTGCAACCTGCAACCAACATCCGTCGAGGTCGTCGCATGCCGAAACAGTGCACATTTACCGCCCATCCCTGGGCCGCCGCCATCCACGAAGCGCTTGCCCCCTACCTGCATGAAATCCCCTATGGCAATCTCCGCGTCGACCTCTCGCCGTGGCAGGCCGATGAACTGCTGGCCATCGTCTATGAGGTGCCGGGTGGATCCACCAATCAGATCACGATCACGCACCGCAAGGCCAGTCAGACCTTTATCTATCTCTCGCTCGATGCCCAGCAGGAACAGGCGACCGAATCACTCGATGAGGTCCTGGAGATGCTGGCACAGGCGGTGGCGCGCATCCCCGAACTGCGCCGCCAACGCCTGCGCGAGGAGATCGACCGCTGGAAAGCGGCAGGGATGAGCCGACCCGAACTCTTTCAACAACTCAACCAGTTGCTGCACATGCACGACCTGCGCGGCGGCTCGATCACCGAAGAGGAACTGAAAGGCGGCATCGCCTATATCCTCGCCTAAGAGCCTGTTGAAGCATATCTGTTCGCCACCTCGCTTGCTCTCCTGGCGTCATGCTTTGGCGGGCGTGTTCACCGTATCACCCCGGGATACGCCGTCACACGCCCTTCGCGCCTGACGCCAGGAGCGCG
>JAGUZN010000182.1 GCA_020060775.1 Armatimonadota bacterium | reverse complement strand
GTTCAGGTAGCCGTCGTGCGTGAGGACCACCGCGTTGTCCAGCGAGCCGCCGCGCGCGAGCCCGCCCTCCAGCAGCGCCTGCACTTCCCACTCCAGCCCGTAAGTGCGCGCCCGCAGCAATTGCTCGCGCACGCCAGCATCGTCCACGCACCCGCCAGCCATCATCCGTTCGGCGACAGTCTCGGGGATGGCAATCGCGGCATACAGGTGGAGCGACTCGGCCGGGAAGAGAAAAAACTCGGTGTCTCCCTCACGCATCCAGCGCGTTGACTCGATGTGTATGCCCTGTTGTTCGCCCTGCAGGGCCTGAACTCCTGCCGCCGTGATTGCTGCAGACCAGCGGTGGGCGGCGCCGTCCAGCGCCGGCAACTCCGGCCCGTCCACATGGATTTCGACGTGATCGATCCCGGCGAGCAGCAATGCCGCCAGCAGATGCTCCACGGTGGCAATGGTCACGCCCTGACGCCCGAGCGTGGTGCTGCGCCGCGTTTCGACGACGAAGTCGGTCACCGCGGGGATGTGCACGCCGTCACGGAAAAAGATACGCCCGCTGTCGGCGGCCGGTTGCAGTTCGACGCGCGTCGGTGCACCGGTGTGCAGGCCGACGCCTTCGAGGGCAATCGCTGTGGCAAGGGTTTGAGGAACAAACATAACCGTTGCGTCCATTATAGCAGAAACCCGCCCGCTGCCAAGCGATCAGCCGGTTGGCCAGGCGTTCGCGAACAGGATGGGGCGTATTGCTTCATTCGGCAGTGAGGTTTGTGCAGAAATGATGACAGCAGATGGCTTGCCGCACCGCGCGTGTGACTTTTATTTCACACCAGGTTTGTCTGTCGAATTGTGCGGGTACGACCTGAGTAGAGAGGGATGGGCCAGCATCGGGGACCAACCTCTCCGGGGATTTTCCCCAGCAAATACATACATGCCATGGAACGATGACATCCTCGCAGACCCATGGACAATTGAACATATGCGCTGGGAACGTTTGAGGAGAGGATTGGGCGCCCAGTGATGAGACGATGCTCCGTTGTTCCCACGGGGCATCATCTCTTTGGTGGGGGTGTGCAGGTGTGCCCTCATCCCCACGGCCATTGTGCTCGATATTCTCTGCGGCGAAGGGGAGCTATTCCTCCCCTTCGATAGCCTGGATAAGGCGGCGGGTGTAGTCACGGGCGGCGCGGGTTAGCAGGATGGTGATATACTGCGCGCGGCCGGCGGCGGATTCTTCGGCTAACTGGCGAAAGCGGTCGTCCATCAACGCTTCTCCTCCGCGGGGGTGGCAGGATTCTCCAGTGCGTCGAGCAATAATTGCCGGTACTCTGCCGCGGCGCGTGCCTCGAGACTGGAGATGCGCACGAGCTGGTCACGGCGCGCAAACTGCCCGAAGATGAGGGGGTCCCGGCGCAGCCAGTAGGCTTCCTGGTAGAGCTGGACGGGCTGCACCACCAGGGCCAGAAAGAGGATGGTGAAGGCATAGACCGGAGCGAGCGAGCGCGCCACCGCACCGTTGTAGAGCCCGTGCTTCGCGCGTCTGAATGTGGCGAATATCATCCAGGCAATACTGGCGAGTGACCCGATGCCGGCAATGGACAAGAAGATATTCGTCAATTTTTCATTCGACCATGACTGACCCTGATATGGGGGCGGCATGAGCGCCAGCATTGCGACTGCCGATACCCCCACCAGTACTATCAATCCGCGCTGCACCAACGACATGAGGAACTCAGGTCTCTGCGCCGGCAGTGTCATCCCCAATTGCGCGCACCGGCGGCGGAGATACTGGCGGATGAAGTGTGCGGGCAGCCAGAGCAGCAACGTTGCCAGCACGACTAATTCCGCGGCAAAGCGCGGCCACATGGGGCTGAGCCAACTGAACTCCCGGCCACCAATCACGGGCAGACGGGAGTAGAGCGCGTAGACGAGCACCGGGAACACTGCGCCCAGCAGCAGGGCGCGCCACAGTTCACGCGATGGTGGGAAGAGCAGCAGCGCGGCTCCCCCTACCCGTTTCAGCCGGAGGTGCCAGAGCACTCCCTGCAGCAGTGTGCCGATGAGGGCCAGTATGAGCAGCATGAGCACGAATTGCCCCGTCATCTCCTCAAAGATCGTGTGCTCATGCATGCGCAATGGGGTCAGGTCGGATTGCGATGGGGGAGTCGATCCTCTGACGTGAACAATAATAGAGGTGACGAATGTCCCCCCGTGATTTGTCAGGAACGCGTCGTACTTGCTCTCGTTTGCTTTGCTCTGTTCTTTCCAGTGCCGGGCATTGCGTAGCACACGCTCTCGAACCTCTTCCGCGTCACGGGCCTTGTCTGGTTCTCCCAGTGCCGTGTACACCTCCTGTGCACCAGTTGTTAGTGCGACAATGCAGTAATGCGACATCATTATATGGTTTAAGAAGGGTGATTTTTCCTGCGTGATTTTGGAGGCCAAGGGACGCCAACAGTCCATCAAAGATTCCGCTTCCTGGTATCTCCCTTCAGCGATCAGTATGCGCGCACACCCAGGCAACACTCGTACGACTCGCCGGAAATGACCATAATGAGGTACGAATTCCCACATCACCGCGTGTTCCAGCGCACAGTAATCCTCGGTAAGCAACGGCTTCGGCAGTTCCCAAAGTCGCTTTGCCACGATTTCCATCTGGTAATCACGCAGGTATGGCTTTGCTGCCGCTTTATGTATTTGTCGGATTCCCTCCTCAAAGGCTTCGCGATTCTTCACGGCATCGGGAAGGTGTCGCTCCTTCTTAGGACGGTTTTCTTTGATATCGACTGCATCTGGCAGGTAACAGTACGCCAGCAATAGATCATACAGCGCATTGTCAGGTTCGATCTCCCGGCCTAACCGCAGCGCATCGTATCTATCATACAAGTGCCCCGATACGCTAATAGCATAGTACGCGTATAACTTGGGGCTCTCCGGGGAAGTGCGATGCTGTTCCCAGTAGCGCCGCATGTAGTCGTTATTCAGGTAGCGGTATTGTGAGAGCGGATACTGCTTCTCACTAAACGTGTTCGCACTTTTCGGACCCCAAAATGGTAGCGGTGGGAGTACGTCCACTAGCTCGTTTCGCATCAAAGGTCCGAATTTATGATAGATCGAATCGATGGTGCCTTCCACGTAAAAATCCGGACTGTAATGACAAAACCGGACGAAGCGGCCGTAGCCGAGGTAGAGGGCGAGGAGGATGACGGCGGGGACGATGAGGGCGGCGAAGGCGAGGCGGAGGCGGGCGCGCAGGCGCAGG
>JAGUZN010000239.1 GCA_020060775.1 Armatimonadota bacterium | reverse complement strand
CTACGAGGCACTGGGCGATGAGCAGGGCGTGCGCGCGTTCTACCCCAACGCCTTCCCCAAAGCGCGCTACCCTCATCGCGTCGACGCCATCGGCGAAGCGCAGTCGATAGTGCTGGTGCAAAACCTGCAGCATATGAAAGAACACCTCTGCCAGCTGCACAGAGATAAAGCGGACCTTGCCGGGTTCTCCTATGTGCCGGAAGGCCTGTATCGTTACCACCTGCTCACCGGCGACACGGAAGCCAAAGAGACGCTGCTCTGGTCGGCAGAGCATTTCATCTACAAAGTGGAGTTGCGCGATAAGCTGTTGCCCTCCGGCGTGCTGGGCTATGGCGGCAAGACCTGTACCATCTGGTGGATGCCCTGGTACGACGACTCGGCCGAATTGCCGGCGGCGCGCGCCTACCAGCTCAGTGGCGATACGAAATACCTGGAGTATGGCAAGGCCATCGCTGACTGTATTCTGCACTACCGAAAACGCATGTACTGGTCAGGCGGCCACGGATATGGCCTGCCCACCTACCTCTGGTGCCTGCGCGAAGCCGGCATGACGCAGGAAGATCTGGCGGTCATGCGGAATGATATCGACTACGAGAAAGCAATCGAGGAAATGAAAGCCGTCTGCCTGGCCAATAAGGGAACCACGCCCGATAAACTGAATTACGGGTTAACGGCACAGGAGGTAGCGCGCATGCTCATCAACCTCGGTCGCTACGATGAGGCGCTTGCCTGGTTGGATCAGTGGTCGCATGCGGAAGGCGCGTATGAGATTGACAGTTACCGCAACCGCGCCAAAGCATTGAAGGCGAAACTATCCGAGGAGAAGTAGTCGATGGTGAAAATCGCAATTGTGGGGATCGGCGGCTTTGGCGCCGCGTATCTCCATGCCGTCTCCGTATTGGAGCGGGAAGGAAGTGCGTGTCTGGCGGCCGTTGCGGATACGCGCCTGGAAGCATTTCCCGAACAGGTGGCGACGTTGCGCGAGCACGGCGTCGCCCTCTTTCCCTCGCATACCGCATTGATGGACTCTGGCATTGCCGTTGACCTGATGACCATGCCGCTGCCGATCTTCCTGCACGCGCCGTTGACCATCGAATGTTTACATCGCGGAAAGCATGTGCTGGTCGAAAAACCGCCGGCCGCCACGCTGGCGCAGGCGGTGGCCATGCGCGATGCGGCACTGGCGTCAGGGAAGCATTGCGGCGTAGGATTCCAACTCAGCACCTCGCGCTGGGTGTCGACAGTGCGCGACCTGGTGGCGCGCGGGGCGCTCGGTCGCCTCACCCGCGTGGCGGCGCTCTGCCTCGGCGAACGCGATGACGCCTATTACGCCCGCTCGCCGTGGGCGGGCAAATTGCGCCTGGGCGACACCGTGGTGCGCGACGGCTCCATGAACAATCCGATCGCCCATTACCTGCACCTGCTGTTGCGCGTTGCCGGGGCGGTGGATGGCCGTGCCACCGCGCATCCGGTCGCCGTGGAAGCGGAGTTGTATGCCGGCCACCGGATTGATACCGAGGACACACATACCCTGCGTGCGGAACTCGACTGCGGAGCTACCCTGCATTTCACCGGATCGATGTGCTCGCCCGGCGAGGCGTATTACGCCGTTCGCATCGAAGGGACCGCCGGTTCCATTACCCTGCAGGTATTCCCCGAATCGCCGACCGTCGCCGACTTTCCCGGTGCGGAGGGGATGGAATTTCCACCGATCATGGAGGAAGACGGCCCGGGAACGACCACCGCCATCTTCCGCAACTACGTCGACGTGCTCGATGGCCGGGCGCCGGCACTCGCCTGCTCGATTGAGGACACGCTGGGCTTTGCCGAAGTCGTCGAAATGGCGTTCAACGGGGAGCGCATTACCCCGTTGTGGAACACGGCGCATATCGAGCGCTCGGTCAACACGCTGCCGGATGGCCGCGAAAGCCACCTCACCCACCTACGCGGTATCGCATCGTACGGGCGCGAGGCGTTTGCCAGCGGGGCGCTCTTCTCCGAACTCGGCGCGCCCTGGGCGGTTGCCCCCCAGCGCGTGACGCTCGACGCGGTGATGCGCTGATGCCGACAACATCGAGACGGCCAGCGCCCCTTGCGCGCTGGCCAAAGATCTGCGGTCGAGGAGGCAGAGTTCGTATGGAGCGGTGAACCCCTGCACCAGTCTTTTGCCGAGATAACCTCCTGCGCCGGAAATGAGGATGCATCACCCGCCTCACTTCCCGTCTTTGCACCAGCGCCAACCCCTGCTCAGCCAGATCGAGCTCTACCGCAGCACCGGTTGAGACACCACTTCCATCGTGATCAGGCCGTCGAGCGTGTCCATCTCGAGCAGCAGTTCCGCTGGCGGCGACGAGGGAGAACTGAGGTTGGTGCACAGCGAGTAAGATCCCGTTTGCCAATCCTGGCGTCCATAGATGCCGACCTGCGCGTGTTTCGACTGCTGGTCGATTATTGCCCCCCACCCCGAAGGCCGGGTTCGTCGTAGCCGTTGGTGTGCATCACGGTGAACTGTACCCGCGTATGCGGTGGTATTGGCGATGGTGATGGATGACCCGTGTTGTATGGCCGAATAGCGGTAACCATGCCCCCCCATAACCGAGATCACTGACGCCGGCCAGCGGGATATTGCCGTATCACAGGCCGGGCATGTGTTCCCAGGCATCGCCGTCAAATTCGGCGATCGTGCCCGTATAGGCTTTTACGTGGTTCACTCCATCCTCATTCAGGCTGGGTTGATCACCACCGGCGCCGAAGTGCGGCTGGTCCCCACGGCGGCAAAACGGATGTCCAATGCTCCGCTGCTGGCGGAGAAAAGCGGCGATCACTGGCTTTCCGTAGAGGCCCGTCATATAGAACGTAAAGTAAATTCACAAACCATTGGGGTGTTCCCTAAAAGTATCAAGAAGGAGAACGCCATGAGAGCAACTCATCTCATCACCACGGTACTGATCTTGCTCAGCGTATGCGCCGGACCCGCCTTGGCAGCACCCAGGGTGCTCTGCATTACCGAGGCGCCGCAAACAACCATCTCGCGCTATTACGACGGCACCCTCATGTACATGTACCTGCTGCAGCGGTACACCTCCCCGCAACACGTGTTGGGAAAGGTGTATGACGTACGGCAGGTCAACTGGTTGACGGCCCCTGACGCGCTGCGTGACATCGACCAGTACCAGGCGTTAATCCTGTGGGATACCCCTGCGCGCGTCACCGACAAGCGCAACGACGACCCGCACTATCGCGACCTCGATATCATCAGTGATGACGCCGCGCGCCGCATCGTCGCCTTTGTCGAAAACGGCGGCACCCTTTTCGTGAACGGCGGTGTCACCAACTACGGCAACGGTCACGACATGCTCGGCTGCGAGTCGAACTCTCGTGAAAACAAGCGCCACTACCTGGGGTACGCGCAATCGCCGCTCGCCGCCATCCTGCCGGTCGAGATGCCCGGTGCAGTCACCTTGAAGCCGTTCTTCAATGAGAAGACCCGGCTGTCGATGGCCGTCACGAATAACGACCCCGTCACTGATGGCCTGTCCTTTAATCTGTGGGGCGTCGACGCCTACCACCAGGTGAAGGCGAAACCGAACGCCGAGGTGCTGCTCGCTACCAACACCGGCGATCCCCTGCTGGTGCGCTGGCCGGTGAAGAAAGGCCACGTCGTCTGCCTGCTCGCGTCGCCACTTGGCAACCATCTGATGGTCAAAGACGTGAAGCAACTCTCCAATCCGCTTTGGCGAGACGAAGCCGTGCTGGTTGACCGCTGCCTGCGTTGGGGACTGGGCATACCGGTGGCCGATGCCGCGCGCGATGCGTATCTGCGCAATCGCTACAGCAACAATATCGCGTCGCCGGCACGCTTGCCACGCAGCTTGAGCATCGGTGGGTATCCCTACTATGTGCATGCCGGCGACGCTTCCATCCCCGGCATGGCACGCGATCTGGCGATGAAGTATTATGCCGACCTCGGCTTCAAGGGAATCGTGATGCAATTCACCCCGCTGGATCGCGCCTACCTGAATGCGTATACCGCCAGCCTCGACCGCAACAACCTGGTCGCCTTCCTGCACCCGGAATTCGCCGCCGATGCCCGAGCCATGGTGAACAAAACGGTCGGGCCAGAAGAGTACGCCACCTACGTGCAGCCCTCAGGCAAGCATTCGCTCTGGTACGGTTCCCCCTATATGGATGTCTACAGCCCGCTCATCCGTGAAGGTTCGAGGAAAGCGGCGCGAGAGACCATCGAATTCATCAAGGATTACCCGCAAATCATCGGTGCATTCTATGATGATGAATGGGCCTGGACCGTCTGGTTCCGCCATGGTTATGAAGGCGATGCGGGCATCAGTCCCTACAGCAAAGCGGCCAATGCGCACTACAAGACAGTCACGGGCAACGAACCGCCGCCGCCGGTGTATCGCACGCCCGGCTATGTCGCACCGGAGAACGACCCCTGGCTGAACTGGTGCCGCATCATGCGCCAGGATGCCTACAAAGACTATAACGCCGACCTGAACAAGATCGCCAAAGAAATTCGCCCCGGCTTCCTCATGTCCAACTACCCGGGCGGTTTCGAGGGCACATCGGATATGATGGTCGAGGAAGTGTACCTGGACTGCTTCCGGGTGAGCGAGCTGCTGACGATCGAACGCATGGACGTGCGCTCCAACTTCCGCGAAGACCATGATCGCACCAGGCACCCGAAATGGGTCATCCTGGGCATCTTCCGCATGCCCGAGGACAAATCGGTCTATCCTGAGACACTGCGTCTGACTGCCGGGTTGTGCCTGGGACGCGGGGCGAAGGGGCTCATCCTCTGGAATGGCGTCAACCTCTGGATGCCGCACATGCAGCACCCCGGCCGCGACGCGTTGGAAGCCGAAGCCAAGAGGCTGGGTGAGTACCTGGCACAGTACGGCGACATCTTCAACTATCTGCGCAAGCCCGAGTCGCCGGTCTGGATCTCGTCGAGCTGGTTCTGGGTCAACTCCTACGACAACTACCTGCTCGTGCCGCCTGACGCCGATACCCCGGAGGCGAAAGATCTCGAACGCCCGTGGTGGGGCGTGCAGATCAGCGAAGTCGCAGTGCCTGTTGCCATGAAGGCCGGCCTGCCGGTCGAATGTGTAACTGAGAAGCAACTCGCCAGCCAGGACCTCTTCAAAAAGAAAGCGGTCATCCTCCCCGGATTGCAATACTGCCGCGAAGGCGTGGTAAAGAATCTCGAAGCCTATATCAAGCGGGGCGGCAAGGTCTTCGTTGATCAATCCACCAAAGTAAACATCAACGGCGCGATGGTGCTGCCGGTCGACTTCTCCAAATGGCATTTCGATATTGTCGCCGGCAAGCGCGAGATACGCACGCCCACCGAAGAAACCTACCGCCGCAGCCGTGCGCTCCAAAACGCGCATATCGATGCGGCAGTACCCGTCCTGCGCGAGCAAATCACCACAGCAGTGGATCCCGATGTGCGCATCAACTCGACCGAGGGCGTCTTCACCACCATGGTGAACGGCGACGTCACCTACCTGTTCGTCTACAACAGCAACATTGACAAAGGCAACACCTTTACGGTGACCTGCCGTAACTTCCCGCGCTTCGCCTATGATGTGGAAACGCGCGCCCCCTGTGCGCTGACCACGAAGGGTACGACACGCGCCTTCTCCCTCTCCCTGCCTGCGGGCGGGTGGAAGATGATCGCCTTTGCCCCGCACAAACTCACCGGCATCGCCGTGACACAGGCGCAACTCAAGGGCGATGCACTCACCCTCCGTGCGCACACCCGTGCCGGCCACAACCGCTTCCGTGGCGCCGTGCCCGTGCAGATCACCCTGCGCGGTGCGGAGGGTGAAACCGTCATCTACCGCGCGACGTCCGACGGCGTCATGCACATCACCATTCCCATCCAGGACTCGGTGGTGCGCCCGACGACCGTCGAAGTCAAGGAACTCTTCAGCGGACAGCGGGCAACCGTGCGCGTGCGCTGACCCCGCATCCCCCCAAGGCGCATCGACCACCCTGCTGCAGGGTGGTCGATGCGCCTTTCACTGCTCGGTTATCTGTACCGGGCTGTCACGCTGGATTTTGCCGAATGGCTATCGATGGTGTGCCATGTGCGGCTCACGAAGATTGGCTATGCTGGGCAATTCCCTCCCGGGTCGGAGCACGGGGTGGCCGGCGCGGTGATAACACACTCGGACCCGTCGGGTGAGAAATGATCGTACTGCATCGGCTGTGTCCTGACTACCGTTGTTACGGCGCCAGTGCCGCGACCGGTGCGGTGAAGATCTCCTTGAGCGCAAGTGCCGCGGGCTTAGGCTCGCCGGTGAAGTCGAGAATAGCCGTGTTGCTCGGGCACGGATAAGCATCATGCCCCATCCATACCAGGAAGCCGCCGCAGCCGGGGAATCGCCGTTTGCAGGCGCGCGCCGCGTAGGCCAGCGCATCGGCCTGGCGCTGCTGGCTCCACATGACAAAGGCCTCCAGATCATCCGGATCACCGTCCTCGGCGAGGTACTGCGGCCACTGCACCCACCAGCCGCCCGTATGCAGCCAGAAAGGATTATCGTGATCACCGGGCAAGGCCAGCGCGCCGCCGTACTGCCGGATAAGCGCGGCCGAACTGCTGCCGGGCATGCCCGCCTCCGAGCGGAAAAGGGCATCATCATGATCCCAGTACGGATAACACTCAGCTTCCAGCATGCTCTGCACATTCCAGGGGCCGTGCACATCGTGGTGCAATCCCTTGCCGAAGTCGCCGGCATCGGCGGTAAAGCGCGGGCCACTGGCTGAAGTCGGCACAAAACGGCGGGTCGGATCATGCTGCGCCACCACATCGCACAGTGCGCTTAATAACGGATGGCTGAGATCGGCCGGTTGGCCGATGCCGACTTTACCGCCATCGGGCGCGCCCTGCAGCTCGTTGCCGCCGCACCACATGAGCAGCGAGGGGTGGTGCTGGCGTCGCCGGATATAACTGCGCGCGATGGCGGTCAGAGCGGCGATGGCGGCATTGCCTTCCGGCGGCCAATTGTCCAACCCGGAGGAGGAAAGCGGGAACTCCTGCCATACCATCAGCCCCAGTTCATCGCACAGATCGTAAAAGCACTCGCGCTCGAGCGGACCCCCACCCCACACCCGCAGCAGGTTGCAGCCCATGTCGCGATACCAGGTCAGCCGCTGGCGATAATCGGCCTCGGTGACGTCGGCATAGTTCGGGCGGATCGGCGTCCAGTTCACCCCCTGCAGGAAAGTCGGTGCGCCGTTCACTTCGCAGACCCACGGTGCCGCCCCCGATGGCGCACCGGCACAGGGCAGCCAGCGCACCTGCTTGAAGCCAATACGCCGCGTGACCTCATCCAATACCTCGCCCTTGTTGGAGAGCAGGCGCATGGTAAAGCGGTAAAGCGGCTGGTCGCCGTTGCCGTTGGGCTGCCAGGGCTGCACAAGCAATTCGCTCAACGGCTGGGTATAGGTCGGCGCGGCAAGCGAACGCTGAATGAACACCGTCCCCGTGTCGTCCGCCAGCTCGACCTCGATCTCCGCGGCGTGATACACATCGATCTTCGCGGAGGGGACGATCGTCCCGCGGCCTTCCTCATCATCGTAATCCGTGTACAGATCGAGCGCGCTTATCACATCCTGGTGCTCGACCTCCAGCGTGATCATATCGCTAATCCCCACCTGCACCAGGCGCGGCACCCAATCCCAAATGTAGTTGAAGCGTGCCTTCCACTCGGTGATCTTCGAGGTGAAGCCCACCTGTCCCAGTGCGCGCGGCAATTCGGTGAAGACAACGGTCAGCGTGTTTGCGCTCGGCAAACGATAGGGGGTGATCTCTATCCTGTACGGTACGAACCCATTGTCGAAGCGGGCCGCTTCCTGCCCGTTCACCAGGATCACGCCCCGGTAGTCCAACCCCTGACAATCGAGCCAGAGGCGTCCGGGCTGCGCCATCCAGTCGTCGGGAACCGTCGTTTGGAAAGCCCAGTGCCGGTTCTCCACCCACTCGCACTCCCGCGAGTGCAACCCTTCGTTCCAGTCGGGCAACACGCCGGCCTCCCGCAAGGCCTGCTGCACGGAGCCGGGCGCCTTTGCCGGATGCGGACCTTCATCACAGGCCAGGCGCATGCCCGTCTCCATCGACAGCGTGGCGCGCCAATAGTGCGGATGCCAACCGGTCAGAGTCCAGGCTAACGTTGACAGATCATACCGTGCGCGCATGGCCTCCTCCTGGTCAATGGACTATCGCATGCATCGTCGTATGTCACATGACGCCTTCCAGCATGCGCTTCAGAAATAGTTCAAAGTAACGCTTGAATCCCCAGATCACCAGGATACCAACCAAGGGTGCCAGCACGGTGTACAGGAAGAGCTGCGCCAGTACGGGAAGCCGCTGGAGCTGACTCTCCAGTTCGTTGCGCGTGTACTCGCCAACCTGATCCAGCGCTTCCGGGATGCCCCCGCTCATCTCGCCGCTGTTCACCACATACAACTCGGCGCGCTGGAAAATGTCGAGTGCCTGCAGCACCTCGCCGAGCGCGACCCCCTGCCCCAGCCTGGCGGTCTGCGCCTCGATCTTCTTCAACACCTGCTGGTGGCCCGTCGCCCGTGCGGCGATCTCCACCGCCTCCATCGGCGCGACGCCCGCCCGCCAGAGCGTACTCAATACGCGAGAGAAGCGCAATCGCACGGTATTGTGCATGATCGGACCCATGACCGGCAAGGCGAATAACAGCTTCGTGACGAAATCGACACCCTTGCGCGTGCGCGCCTAACTCTGCCAGAGCTGTGCCGCGATCACGCTCACACACACCAGGCCGCCGAACGCCAGCAAGACGTAGGCGAACTGGGTCAACGCGTACCGCAGTGATTCGGCAACGCTCGGAAACGATGCCGTCTCGGCAATGCGAAACCCGGTGACGGCAATCATCAGCACCAGCACGAACACCACCAGCGTGGCGCGCGGCAGCAGAGTATGACTGCGCAATTTCCGTCGTGTCTCGATCTCGCCTTCGAGTGCTGCACCCAGGTTGTCGAGGGAATCCACCAGCGCGCCGCTCGCTTCCGCCGCGCGCATCACCTCCATCTCCCAGGCAGGGAACAGGGTGGAATGCCTGCTCATCACCGCGGAAAACCGCCCGCCCTGTCGCGTATGCTCGATGAACGCGCGCACCATCGGACGCAACGGAGCATCAACACGGCCCTCGAGGAATTGCAGCCCTTGATTCGCCGGAATGCCGGCGTGCAGCATACGGGCGAGTTGGCGATACATCACGGCGCGCTGCTGCAGCGTCGTGCTGTGCCGGGGGGAGGCTGGTGGGCGTGGGGAATCCGGCATCGCTGCCGGCGCCGGAGGCATCGCCGATGTAACAGGCACACTGCCGCGCGCCCGCAGCTCGCGACGCTTCACCGGAGGATCAGCGGGCAACACAGCGGCGAACTCGTACTTGCACTGAAAACATACCCGCTTTTTACGGCTGTTGTGTGCGCCGCAGCGTGGACATGCCACCATATCGGTTGTCGTCCCTGACCGTGCCATGCTCTATTATACCAGGTGCCCATGAAAATGAACGCTAACTGTGGTAAGGGCTCATCGAATGGCATATACGAGAACGCGGGGCGGTGGGTATCCGCCCCGCGCATATCACTGATCTACATGAACTTATGAGCACTTGAACGTGGTACTCCCGGTCCAGCGCTCTCCCGGTTGCAGCGTAATTTTTTCGGCAATGATGCCCGTCTCCACGCACACCATGTTCTGGTACTCGTCATCGCCGAAGTCGAACATCTGCTGCGACTTGGCAATCCACGGGTTCCACACCACGGCGTCAGGCATGCCGGTCTTCTCGATGGTGATGCGCCGGGAATGACCTTCGTCCTCCACGCCTAACCGGTCAGGGGCGCTCACATAGATGCGGTCCGTCTCCTCGGCAAACCGTATCGCGTCGCGGGTTTCCACCGCGCGCTGATTCTCCCTTAACGAATCGATATACGTGATGCCTTTGAAGCCGTGAACGGCGGTCTGCCGGATATCGGCGACCCCGAAGTACGTATGCAACACGGCCTGATACGCGAAGGGCGACGCGCCGATATTTTCCACCCGCATCTTCACCGAGAGCGTGAAGGCATCGAGCGCCACCTGGTAGGACAGGCGGAAGGGATGCGGCCACAGCTCCAGAGTCGCCTCGCGATGCTGCAAACCGAAGAGGGCGGTCACCACGCCGGTGTCGCGCACGGCGGTGCGGGCAAGCTGCCAGCGGCTGATGCGCGCAAAGCCGTGCTTCGGCAACGGCCCCTCGCAAAACTGGGGAAATACCACCGGGATGCCCCCGCGGATCGACCGCCCCATCTCAAAATGGGATTCACGGCTGACAAAGAGCAACTCCTCACCTCGAGCGTTTTTCCACGAGGTGATGTGGGCGCCATCCAGATAGACTTCAGCGGAAGCGCCAGAGGCATGCGTCAACACAACTTTCGGAAGGTTGTGCATGCCGGATGTGAAGGCGATAGCGCCGGGGATTGCGTGTTCCGCGCGCAACGTGTCGAGCATTCGTCCGATCCTTTAGTTGCCTGAAAACGTCGCACTGACACGCGAATGCCCACCAACGACAATAACGATCAGTGCAACGTTCAGTAGAACTGCGTAACTCTAGGATCCCCTGTGTAGCGGGGATATACACTCTATTCCTCAGCATGCCCATATTTTAACGTACAATCACATAGCAAAATATTCCTCCTCTTCCCTTGGCATCCTTCCGGAGAACTGACAGGCTGTACGAACAATCACCCTTCGCATGTGGTGGATTGCCGGGAAATGCACACTTACGCAAAATTTGCTATAGTGAGCACGGCTCGGCCACCGCGCCAATACATACCGTCTCAAAGGATGCTACCCATGTCCACCCGGCTGCCTGCACTCTTTTCCGATCACATGCTCCTCCAGCGCGACCAGCCCATCCCCGTCTGGGGCTGGGATGCGCCGGGCGCGGCCATCGTCATCACGCTCGCTGATCACACGGCAACCGCCGTAACTGATGCCGAGGGCCGCTGGTCGACCACCCTGCCGCCGATGCCGGCGGGAGGGCCGCATACCCTGACGGTCGCCGGTAGCACCACCTGCACGGTGAACGACGTGCTGGTCGGCGAAGTCTGGTTGGCCTCAGGACAATCGAACATGGAATGGCCGCTGAACCAGACCGACCACGCCGATGGCGACATCCCCGCCGCCGACTTTCCGGCCATCCGCCTCTTCACCGTGCAGAAAGCCGCCGTCGTCGATACGCCGTGCGATGTGCAGGGCGTCTGGACGCCTTGCACGCCTGATACGGTGGAAGATTTTTCCGCGGTCGCCTACTACTTCGGCCGTCAACTCCATGAGCAGCTTGGCATCCCCATCGGCCTTATCAATGCCTCCTGGGGCGGCACCATGGCCGAAGCCTGGACCAGCCGGGAAGCGCTCGACGGGAATGAGCAGTTTCGCCCGCTGGTGAAATCGTATGAGGCGGCGTTGCCGCACTACGACGAGGCCTATGCGGCCTACCAAGCAACCATCAAAGAAGGGGAAGCGAACTATTATCCCACCGATGCCGGCAACCGCGGCTATGCCGAAGGCTGGGCCGATCCTGCTACCAATACCGCCGACTGGGAAGAAATGGAAGTTCCGCGCGCCTGGCAGCAGGCCGGCCTGAACTTCAGCGGGGTAGTCTGGTTCCGCAAGGAAATCGACATCCCAGCGGAGTGGGCCGGACGCCCGCTGGTGCTGCACCTGGCGCCGTGCG
Source organism: Armatimonadota bacterium (assembly GCA_020060775.1). Lineage (GTDB taxonomy): Bacteria > Armatimonadota > Hebobacteria > CAIYQO01 > CAIYQO01 > JAGUZN01. The sequence goes on along the minus strand of JAGUZN010000239.1, from coordinate 7,427 downwards.
ACAAGAGCGATATCACCTATTTCAACAACGCCGAGATCGGCGGCATGGGCCGTGAGATCGCCGAGGCCTGGTGTACGCCGCGCGAATACCCCGTTCCCGCCGAACTGGTGCGCTCCGGCCGCAATGTCATCGCCGTGCGCATCGATTCCTACGTGTATGCCGGCGGCTTCCTCGGCGCGCGCCGGCATATGCGTCTCGCGTTGGCGGATGATCCGGCGACGGCCATCCCGTTGGCCGGATGCTGGCAATACCGCGTCGAGCAGAACTACGGCATATTGCAGCCCGTCACCGCCCTGCAGCCGCTGGGTCCGGGCAACCCGCAATCGCCCTATTCGCTCTATCGCGGCATGATCGCTCCCCTGGCGCCGTATGCGTTGCGCGGGGTGATCTGGTATCAGGGGGAATCCAATGCCGAACGCGCCTATGCCTACCGCACCCTCTTCCCGCTGATGATTGCCGACTGGCGTAATGCCTGGGGCTGCGATTTCCCCTTCTATTTTGTACAACTCGCGAATTACATGCAGACCTTGAACTTGCCCTCTGAGAGCACCTGGGCCGAACTGCGCGAAGCCCAGGCAATGGCCCTCGCTCTGCCCAACACCGGCATGGCGGTGATCATCGACATCGGCGAAGCTGAGGATATCCACCCGCGCAACAAGCGTGATGTCGGCCTGCGCCTGGCCCGGTTAGCCTTGAAGCGTACCTACAACCGGGCAGAGATCGTCGACTCCGGCCCGTGCTACCGCGCCCATGCCGTCGAGGGGAATACGATCCGCGTGCAGTTCAATGGCGCGGACGGCGGCTTGCACACCCGCGACGGGGGGGCCATCGTAGGCTTTGCCCTCGCCGGCGCAGATCGAAAATTCGTGTGGGCGCAAGCGCGCATCGAGGGTGATACGGTCATCGTGTGGAACGAAGCCGTACCCCGCCCCATCGCCGTACGCTACGCCTGGGCGGACAACCCCGTGTGCAACCTCACCAACGGCGCCGGCCTCCCCGCCGCCCCCTTCCGCACCGACGATTGGCCGGGACTCACCGCCCCTAAAGCACTTGCGCAGGCCGGAACAGCATAGTGATGCGCCGCCCACACTGTGATTGAAGGTACAGGATCGTCTTGCAAAGAGGGAATCCGTTTATCCCACCGGCTCGCCCATCTCCAGCTTGATCACCGTGCAATTCTGGTCAGGAGGCGCGGGAGCAAAGCCGTGTAACCGCACGCGGCGCGGAGCCCGCACGTTCGGCGCGGCATCGACCGCAATCTTCTCGCCGGTGGCCAGCACGGTGGCACGGGTAATGCGGCGGGGGACATCCGCCAGAAAAGCTTCCCCCACTGGCCAGCGCACCACGTGCAAGTACACCGTATCCGGCCCCTGCGCCGTCGTCATGCCAATCATGCCGCCATGGAACGGCGCGCGCTGCGACCCGTAGATCGCTTCACCGTTCACGCGCATCCATTGCCCGATCGCTCGCAGGCGGGAAACCTCTTCTTCCCGCACCGTGCCATCGGCACGCGGGCCGATATTCAGCATGAAGTTGCCCTCGCCGCTCGCCGCCTTGATCAGGTGCTGTATGAGTTGTGTGGGCGTTTTCATATTCGGATTGTGGTGGATGTAACCCCAGCCGCACGCATCCCCCATCGTCATGATCGTTTCCCAGGCACGCCCGGGCTCTGAGGCGGTCACATGCTGTTCGGGCGTATCAAAGTCTTCCTTGCTGCCCACCCGGTTGTTGATGAGGATGTTCGGCTGCAAGCGGCGCACCATTGCGTTCAGTTCCTCCGAGCGCCAGAGTTCTGCTGCCCGGTCCTCGTGCACATACTCGCCCCACTCGGTGATAAACGATTTCCCCTCGACAAACCCCGGGAACCAGTGCCCGTCGTACCACAGCACATCGATGGTCCCGTAATGAGTCATCAATTCGCGCACCTGGTCGTGCGCCTGCTGCACCATGGCCTGAAAACTCTCCGGGTTGCGCTCCGGTCCGTCAAAATAACCCGGGAAGCGCCAGTCAAGCAGTGAGTAATACAAACCCACGCGCAACCCGGCGCGGCGGGCGGCGGCGACCACCTCAGCGACGAAATCGCGGCGGGCAGCCGTGCGCACCGAAGTAAAATCGCTCACCTGGCTGTCATAGAGGCAAAAACCATCGTGATGGCGCGTCGTGAATGTCAGGTACTTCATACCCGCTTCCACCGCCAGCGCCGCCCAAGCATCGGCATCGAATTGCGATGGGGTGAAGCGGTCGGCCAGCGGACGATACTCCTCGGGCGTCCACCCCTCCGTCAACATCGTCCACTCCCCTCGTTGAAGCAGTGAATACAACCCCCAATGGATGAACATGCCAAAGCGCGCCTGGTGAAACCAGCGCACGCGTTGCGCGTAGGATGAAGTTTGATCGTGGACAATAGACATGCGCTCAACCTCCAGGAAGAAATAAGGAAGCCGGGTGGCTTAGCAAACACCACCCGGCTTCCTTATTTCATGGCCGGATTGCAGAATCCTTCACACCTTCACACCTTCACACCTTCACACCTTCACACCTTCGCACCTAAAAATACCCCGTGGGCACTCCGCGCATCAGCATGCGGAAGGTGTACGGCTCCATAACGCAGGAAATCGTATCCTCGCCCTGCGTCAGATAACACTCCTCCTGATAGCCGTCATACCACCACAACTCGCCGCCGGGTAGTTCCAGCGCCTGACGGTTGAACTTCAGCTTCAACGCTTTCCGCTCGCCGGAAAGGTTGGAGACAAAGAGCATCACCGCCCCACCCGGCTTGCGATACACGCTCACCTTCACCTCGTCGTGATTGCTCTGCACCAGGTCGCCGGCGCGATACCACGGGGTGAACTGCACATCCCCGCGCAGGTCAAACAGATCTTCCGCTTTGAATGCCTGCGAGATGCCGACATAATGCTGGCCGGAGGCAAAATCGCTGCTGATGCCGTGCAGGCGCAGGAGGCCGTGCATCAATTCCCAGGGCGCGCGGTCCGGTCCCAAGATGCGCGGACGTCCCGGCGCATCGGGCAGGTAGTTGTTGCCGAACCAGTAGACCGGCGCCCCCCACACCTCGGGGTTGTACATGTAGCGCATCACGCTGAGCACATCGGTGCGCTTCACCGGGCCGGTGTACACATAGTGACCGAGCACCGGCGTGCCCTCCGCATCCAGCGTGACCAGTCGGGTGTTCTCGCCGTCGAGAATGACGGTGTTGAACGCCTGCTGCGGGGCGAGGCGGAAAGCGCTGACATTTTCTTCGAAGACAAAATCACTGCCCCATTTCTGCGCCATCATCACGTAGAGCCGCTTGCGGAACTCATACTCCACGCGCAGGTCGACTTCCCACTCTACCTGGCCGTCGGCGTTCAGGTAGCCATGTCCGTGCGACCGGTTAACGCAGGGGAACGGCATCGGATTGTCCAGGTAGATCGCACTGAATCCGCCCTGGTCCACCGTCTGCTTGAGATGATAAATCAAGTAGTCCTGGTAGGTGGACGACATGCATACGGTATTGGCAAAGCTGTTCGTCTCCCATTCCGGGAAGCTGAGGTGCTCTTCATCGCTCACCGGGGCGGAGATATGCTGTGAGAAATACTGCATGATCGGCAGGTTGTGCGCCCTGGCATACGCCTGCAGCATCGCCAGGTTTTTCTGATGGTACTCGTCATCGGCGATGATCTGCACGTGCGTCTCTTCGCGTCCGGTGATGAACTGCGGTTGGAAGCAGAGCACCGTGCCGTCATACCCCAGCGGCGGGCGCAGCTTGCGGGCGGCGGTATCCGTAGGCGCCGCTTCCGGCACATACGGCGGGCCGACATGATGCAGGAACTTCTGTCGGAAATACCACATCTGCTTGGGCAGCGGCTTATACGGCGTGGAGGCCAGGCAGAATGTCACCGTGCGCGGGACATCCAGTGTCAGCGGCGCCCCGATAAATGTGCTGGTGAAGGTGACCTGCTGCGGGGCAGCCGGGTCACCCTCCACGGCCACGCGCAACGGCAACGCCAGCGTGCGCATGTCGGTATGCTCCAGCGCGGTAACCAGCGAGGGGTCAGGCCAGCGCGTGCTCTTGCCCGGGTGGTGCCAGTTGCGCCCGCCATTGGTCGCCAGCCACTGCACACCCACCCGCTCATTGCCGAAATACATCGACGGCAGCAGCGGCAGCTCGCGTGTCGGCTTCCCCTGCATGAAGTTGGGAAGGTTCGCCCAATCAAACCAGTACGACGGCGCGGCACATTTCGCCACCTCCGGATTGATCGGCATCACCAGCCGCAACCCATCGAGCCGTTTCATTTTGCCAGGGGCCACCGTCAGATTCACCCACAGGCTGCCGTCGTAGCAGAACTCCTGATGGGCGATGAAGCGGATGCCGTGCGCCTCGCCCGTGGTTTCCAACGTCACCTGGGTCTCGTCCTGGCTCACCACCGTCGGTTCGCTGCCCGCGACGGGCGTCCAGGTGTCGCCCCTGCCGACCTCCAGCATGGCCGGCCCGGCCAGCAGGTTGACCGACTGACTGGTGATTGCCACCGGAAAGAGGGAAGCCGGACTGTATTTCAGCACGCGACCCCAGCAGGAAAGCGTGTTGTGCTCGTACTTCACCGGCGTAAAGGGTGGCGGCACGATCTTCGCCTTGCCGATGTCATTGCCCACCCACGCGGGCACCGCATGCCTGGCAAACGGCACGCGGCTTTCCGCCACCACCTTGCCCTTCTTGTCGAGCACCTGGCACACGGCAGTATATTCGCCGATCGGCAGCATATCGGTGGGCAGCAGGTTGCGATACTGCCCGTGCTCCAGCGCGCCGAGATCCTGGCGGTGCACCTCCCGCTCGCCCTGCAGGAAAAGAATCCGTGCGCGGGCAATGGTCTTGCGGTAGTTCGGCAGGTGGCGCACGATGACCAGCGCGTCCATCTTGCCCACCGGCGGGTACTCGGTGAGTTTGAACAGCGGGCCGGCCGCGGCTTTGTCCTCGCCCTTGGCCTGCAGCTGATACAGCAGCTTCACCTCTTCGTCATCCAGTGCCCGCTGGTAAATGGCGATGTCATCGACTGCCGTGCGCTTATTCAGACCTGGAGTCGACTTGTGGCTGCTGTACTCCGGGATCATCGCGCCCGCCCCATTGCCGAACCAGAACTGTTCGCTAAAGCGGAACGGCGTCCTGGTGAACACGCGGGAAACAGCGATATTCGCGCCGTCCAGATAGATGGCCGCCTGCCCGTTCTTCCAGCTCACGGCAAACTGGTGCCACTCATTGCGGTACATCCAGGCTTTTGCGAAGTTGGTCGTGAGATGATAACTCGCCGCGCGCATGAGTGAGCCGTTGGCATCGTACAGGTCGAATCCCATCAATTCGCGCTGCCAGAACGACACTTCCTTGCCGGCGGTGAACAGCATCACCGCATGCTCGACATTCTGCGGATCCCAATCCAGCACGCTGAACCAGAAGACCAGCGTACCCTGGTCGGGATGCAGATTGCCCCTCGTCGAAAAGGCGAAGGTCTGTTGCTCCCCGGCGATCACCGCCGCTTGCCCTCGTCGGCCGGCGATGAATTCTTCCCCGATCACCTGCACGGCCTGGGCGCGGCCCTTCGCCACCTCCGCCGTGAAGCTGCCGTCCAGCGGCGCGGAGAAGAGGAGGTCTTCCTCAAATACTGCCAGCGCCGGCATCGCACACAGCGTTAGCGCTAACGTTAATACAAAGATCCACTGCTTGGTCATCACCATTCTCCCGATAAGATATCGCGGGTAGCCACACGGCACCCTGATCTCCGACCCGATCCTTGCCCGGTCCGCATTTTCGCCAATAACGCCTTGCCCATTCCCTCCCCCTGTCGCAACGGGGGGAGGCAGGAGGGGGGCAATATTCCCTCCCCCTGTCGCAACGGGGGGAGGCAGGAGGGGGGTATTCAGCTATAGGCACCCCGGAAGGGATGCCACCCACCACCAACCCCTATCCACTCCGACGAGGGGGGCTTCCTTACCCCGGCATTCCGTAGGAATGCCACACACCTTCACACCTTCACACCTCCACACCTTCACACCTTCACACCTCCACACCTAAAAATACCCCGTGGGCACGCCTCGCATCAGCATGCGGAACGTATAAGGGGGCATGGGGCAGGAAATCGTATCACCGCCCTGCGTCAGGTAGCACTCCTCATGGTAACCGTCATACCACCAGAGGTCGCCGCCCGGCTGGGCCAGCGCTTTACGGTCGATAGTGAGTTGCAGGTCCTTCTGCGCACCGGAGAGATTGACGGCGAACAACATCACCGCATCACCCTTCCGATACACGCTCACCTTCACCTCCGGGTGATTGCTCTTCACAAACTTCTCGGCGTCGTACCAGGGGGTGAACTCCACCTCGCCGCGCAGGTCGAACAGGTCTTCCGCTCTGAACGCGCGCATGATGCGCACGTAATGCTGCCCTGACGCATGATCGCTGCTGATGCCGTGCAAGCGCAGCAGCCCGTGCATCAGCTCCCACGGCGCCGTCTTCGGGCCAAGGATATAGGGGCGGCCCGGCGTATCGGGCAGGTAGTTGTTGCCGAACCAGATGATCGGCGCGCTCCACAGCTTCGGGTTATCGTAATACCGCATGCGCGTGAACGCTTCAAAGTCGAAGACCGGATTGCCTGCGGCATCCAGTGAGATCATGCGCGCCGACTCCCCATGCAAAAAAACGGTGGCAAACGGCGAGTACCCATCGTTCTGCTCGATCATGAAGTCGCTGCCCCACTTTTGCGCCATCATTACGTACAGGCGCTTGTAGAACTCGTGCTCGGCCCGGTAATCGATCTCGCCCACCAGTTGCCCGGCGGCATTGCGATACCCCAATCCCTGCAGCGGATTGATCGAGGCAAAGGTAATGGTGTTATCGATGTACAGCGCGCGGATATTGCCGGCATCCACCACCTGCTTGAGGCGGTAGAGCAGGTAATCCGCGTAGCTCGACTTAGTACTCACCGTGTTGGCGAACGTGCCGTTCTCCCACTCCGCGAAGCAGGCTTTCTCCTCGTCCGTGGTGGGATTGGTGACATGCAGCGAGAAGTAATGCTTCAGTGGCACGCCCAGCGTCCTGGCTTCTTCTTGCAGCTTGCTGAAGCGCTCAGCCGTCTCCGGCAACAACTTCGGAACCGACGTCTCCGGCAGGCCGGTCACATAATCCGGCGGGAAGGCGTAGTTCGACGCTTCCAACCCGAAGAGCCCATGGTTCCGCCGAGCTTGGCTCGCATCGGCCGGCGGGGTCTTCACCCAGTGCGGGGAGACGTGCTGGGCAAACATGGTGCGGTGAAACCAGAGCTGCGTGGGCAGCGGCTTATGCGGCAGCACCCCCACGCGGAAGGTAAAGCTGATCGGACCGGACAACGTCGTGGGTGCGGCCACCATCCGGCAGACGAAGGAAACGCTCGACGGTTGTTGCGGAT
>JAGUZN010000051.1 GCA_020060775.1 Armatimonadota bacterium | reverse complement strand
GCCGGGGAAGGCGGCCTTCGCGGCCTCCACCGCCATTTGGGCTTCCGCGCGCCCGGCGGAGGCGACCCGGCCGATCACTTCATCCGGGCAGGCGGGATTGCGGGAGAGGATTTCACGCTCGGTCATCATCTCCCGCCCGCCGATAACGAGCGGATACGCCTGGCCGACTCGTTGACGTCTGCGCTGCAGGGCAGCCTGCATTTGTTGCCGGTCCGACGCGTGCGAGAAGTCATGCTCGGCGATGTTGTGGAAACCCTTGCGCGGTTTTTCGGTACTCCCGCCGATCACCAAATCGGCCGGATTGCGCAGCAGGCGTTGCTCGGGAACGTGCTCGGCGAAGCTTTGCCGAAGGAAGGAGTCGTTCGCCGTGTTCTCCAGCAGGCGACGCACGAGGTAGGCCATGCCGGGGATCAATTCACCGTAGGGCGTATAGATGCGCAGGCGGCGATGGTGGGCCAGTACGGCCTGTTTCAATTGGTCGCCCATGCCGTAGAGCATCTGGTACTCGACGGCATCATCCGGCAGGCCGTGCGCTTCGGCGCGCGCCATGACGGAGGCGATGCTGCGCACGTTATGCGAGGCCACCGCCAGCTTCACCTTCGGGTAATGCACGAGCAACTGTTCCGTCATCCGCTCGAAGGCGGCATCCGTCTCGTACTTGCGCGTGTACACCGGCACCGGCCAGTTGCGCTGGCGGGCGATGATCGTCTCGTAATCCCAGTATGCGCCCTTGACCAGCCGGATCGTCACCGGGGCCGCGCGCCCCTGCACGGCGTCGAGCAGTGCGGCGAGATCTCCCTCGGACTCGCGCAGATACGCCTGCAGCACCAGCCCGAGATGCGGCCAGTCGCGAAACTCGGGATCGAGCAGCAGGTCGCGCACAATGTGGAGCGTGAGATGCTTGACGGCGTAATGCTCCATGTCGATATTCACGAAAGCGCCGCGCGCTTTGGCTAACGTCAGGATGGGGCGCAGGCACGCCTTCACCGCCTCGGCGGTGCCCTCGGGGTCCGCGGGTTCGCACTGCGCGCACAGAGCGGTGAGTTTTAACGAAACGTTCACCCGCGGAATCGGTTGGCCATCAGCCGTGTCGAGCATTGGGTTGTCGTTCCAGCGCGGCGCTTCGGTGGTCATCCCCTCCAGCAGATCGAGATACTGCTGCTGATAGGCCTTCGCCTCGACATCACTGAGCGTCACTTCGCCGAGAACATCCAAAGTGAAGGCCATGCCCTGTTCGCCCAGCCGCCGCACCACCGCCGCGGCCTCACGCAGGTTGGAGCCAGCGATGAAATTATGCGCCATGTTGCTGATCTGCCCCCGCACCACCGCGGCGAAGGCGGGGGCGGTCGTACGGTTCGCGGAGATCAGGCGCAGGCTCTGCTGTCCGAGTGTGCCCAAAATCGGGAAACGCAGGCCGGGGACGCACAGGTATTCCACGAGATGGGCGAGAAAGTCGTGCGGGTCGGAGAGCATGGGGAGCACATCGACAAAGCGGAAGAGCTGCGTGCGGAACTGGGGATCGCGCATCGCCCATTCCATAAGGCGCGCATCCACCTCGCGCCGGGAGAGCCCGCGCTTCACCCCGGCGGCGGAGGCGAACAGGCTCCTGCCGATTTCCTGAATTCGATCCTCAAGCGCCATCATCACCGCACCCCATGCAACAGTCTAGCAAGTGGTGCGCATCGGTGCGGACGATTCTTCGCTCAGGTGTGAGGAAAACGTCGTGCGAAGAGATGTGCAGCGAGGCCGGCGCACAGCAGCGCCGGCCTCGCATGGCGTTCCGGTCGGGGGTTATTCCGCGCGGATTTCCAGCAGGCGGAAGTCTTTGGCTTCAACCTGCAGGCGCAGGGTGTTGCCATTGACCGGGATGGGCTGATGCTTTTCCGCATCAAGCACGGCGATTTTGCCGGCATTCGCGCCCAGCAGTTTCGCCGGATCGAGGGTGATTTCGCCGTCGAAGTCGACAGTGCTCAAGTTTGAGATGGCCACCAGGACGGCTCCCGGTTTCTTCCAGTAGCCGGCGAGCAATTCAGTATTGGCCCGCACGGCGCCATCCTGTTGCCAGTAGGGCACAAACGCGGCCTCGCCGGCCTTGAAGCGATCCTGCGCGCCATAGGCGCTGTTCAACGAGGGGATGTGGCAATAGAATCCCCACACCTGGATGCCGCACGGCAGCGTCATCGCCAGGGTAGTGCGCGTGGGCTTCGGCCTGGCTTCGTCTTCCCGGGTGAACTTCACCAGTAAAAACGGGGTCATGCCCCACTGCTTGCCGAACATCGCGCGCAGGCGCGGCATGGGGATCAACTGCGAGTAATCATCCGTCACCTTGCTGCCGATGACGCCGGTTTTCTGTTGATACGGCTCGCCATCGAGCAGAATCTGGCAGAAGGAAGCGATGGGCGCGACCGGCTGCGAATAGTTATGCAGCACGAAGTACGGATCGCGTCCCCCCTCGGCGAACAGGCGATAGATGTTCTTGCGCAGTTCGCGATCGGCAAAGATGGGGAAAGTGCGCTGGCGCGCGCCACCCTTGTCGTACCCGCAGCCGTGCGCGCCGTTCGAGCAGCCCATCACCGTGCCGTAGTCGTAATACAATCCGTCGATGCCATATTCATCCCGCGCCTGCTTGCAGGCATAGAGGAAGAAATCGCGCCAGGATTCGCTCACCGGACAGGCGCCGTCATGGTATTCGCCGGAGGTGAGATAGGTCCAGGTATCCCGGCTGTTCGGATTATTCCACTCCTGCTGGTAGTAGACGTATTCGGGCACTTTCGAGCCACAGCCGTTGCAGGTGGCGTAGACGACGTTCTGTATGCCCGGACTCGTGCTCACGGTTTTCAGAAAACGTTCCTTATCCTTTGCCGGATAGGGCACGCCCCGCCGCACATGGTACTCAGGACCGGTGGTGTAGCCCATGGTGATCATCGGGCGGGTAGAGGTGCTGGTGCAACTCGCCAGTCGCCGCACCGACCAGTTGGTCGGCAGCGGAGTGCTGGGGGTGCCCATGATGCCGAAGGTGTAGGTGCGTTTGCCGGTGAGGGTGATCGGCGTATCCACTATGCGGACACGCAACACGACGCTCTCCCCGCGACGCACCAGTTCGATGGCGCGGGATTCATCCTTCAGGGCGAATTGGGCATCGCTCTCCATGAACCAGGCCACCCCCCGGTCGTCGTTGCCGACCCACATATGCGGGGTGAAGGCGTCGGCCCAGGCGTCGCCGACCGTACAGTCGATGGTGAACATCGTCTCTTTCTGCTTGCCGGTGAAGAAGGGCAGCTTCATGAGGGCGATCTCCGCTCGCACGGGAATTTCCAACGCCAGCCCGGACAACGTACAGGTCTGGCCCTGTTTCGGCAGCAGGTCCACATCGAAGCGCATCATGCCGTCGAACTCGCAGGAGGAGCGCACCTGCAGGTCGAGCGATTTGCCGGTGAGCTTGTACTGGTGGGTGACGATATCGGCCTCCTGCGCCACCACGGTGCGCGGGGCGGGCGTGAACGACTGGCGCGCGCCATTGGCAGTCACTTGCAGGTCGACAGGGCCGCTCAAGATCGGCTGGCCGTCAGCGATGATCTGCGTGGGGAACGGCCCGGGGCCGAAGCGATATTGCTGCATGCGGGTGTCAATCGATCCCTGGCCCACCTTCACCGGCGTCCACGGGGGCATCACCGCATGCTGCCCGCGCAGGCGTTTCTCGAATCCGAGCCACTCGGCCTCGGCGAACGATTGAAAGGGCACGGTTTGCGTGACGGTGGTCAGCGCCCCGACGGCGGTGACTTTCAACGTGTACTGCCGTTCGCGCAACGTTTTGATGTCGAGAGGGATGGTCCCCGTCGTTCCGGTCGGCGCGGGAACTGACGTGTTGAGCACTGCCTTCCCGCGGCTGTCGGTGATCTCACAGGTGAGTTTTGTCAGCTTGCCGATATCCGCGCCCAACTCCCAGCGGGCGTTCAACACGCGCGGCACCGAGAGGAATTCCAGATCGACCGCCAGCAGGTCGGCCACCTTGAAGGGGATAACCTGCTGGAAGAGGCGCGATGTGCCGGCAGTGATGATGGTCTGCAGGAAATACTGACCGCTGGCCTTGACCTCGGGCGCGACGGCGTATTCTGCCGGCGTGGATTTCGCTGCGGGATATTCCCGGCGCTCCTCGAAGATGACCTCGCCCGGGATCGCCTCGAACGATTTCAGACTGACCTTGTTGGTGACATCCCCGGTCGCCTTCTTGATGCGGGTGTGCACCGTCACCGGACCTTCCTGTCCGGTGCGTGCGGCACCGGCCACGTCGGCGATGCGCTGATTGACGCGGGTCAACGCACGGTGGGTGGCGAATTCGCCCTCGCCGCCGAACGTCAGCGTGGCAAATCCTTCCGCGGCGCTGTACGCCAGGTTGAAGGTGGGATTGGTGAAGGCGTGGGGGTTGGTCCAGTTGCGCGCGACATTGAAGAGCCAGTTTTCGCCCTGACGGGGGGCAGGGCCGATATCCTGCAGCGGGATGGCGACTTCCGCCGTCCAGACGCCGTCGGCGATGGTGGACTTGCTCTTCCAGGCGCTATTCCAGGACTTGTCGCCTTTGCGCGCATCGTAGTGCGCATCAGCGCTGTTCAGAATGAGCTGATAGACGATGCCGTCTTTGCGGCCCTCGGGGGTGGCGAAGAAGATTTCGTAGGAATCATCCGAATAGACCGCGCCGTCCTGTTCCGTCGCTTTCGTCTGCAACTGCCCGTTGGTGGCGGAGGACAGCAGCAGGTAGATGTACTGCTGGTCGTAGCAGGCGCGCATGGTGGTCTGCCGCGGCGTGAACTCCAGTTCGGGAAGGCGCAGGAAGCCGCCGAGCATGCTGGTGTTGTCCCACTCGCCCGCGGCGGCGCGGCCATCGAGCACGGGCGGCCGGCTGACGCGCGGGATAACCATGCTGATGCGGATGTCGTCCGTTGTCGAGGCGGCCACCGGGGGAGCAGCCTTCTGCAGGTTCATGGTATCCACATGGTAGTAGCCGCGAATCTCATCGTCGCTGAGCAGGCGGTTGAAGATGCGCAATTCGTCGAATGCGCTGGCCTGATCGCTGCCGAGTTGAATGGTGTCACCGGTATCGACGGGCAGGTGCTCGGGAGAGGACTTTAATTTTTGGTAAAGCTTGCCATCCACATACAGCTTCATCCAGTGCTCGTCCCAGGCGATGGCAAAGCACCGCCACTGTTCCTGCTGCCAATCGCCCGTGCCGCGCAGGATGGTCTGCATATGCTTTTGCTCGCCGAACATGAAATAGAGCGTGGGATTGGGCAGTTTGAAGAACTGAATGCGGTCCACATTGCCGCCACCCTTATTGGCGGAAAAGAACCAAAAGTACTGTTTGGTGGACTTGGCGGGATCCCAGTTGAGCGGTTTGATCCAGAAGACCGCCGTGCCGCGCAGGCGGTCGATGTTGCCCTGCTGGGTGTACAGGAGGGTCGTGCCATCGAGCACCAGCGCTTTGCCGGAAACGCCCTCGGTGAAGACTGCCGCTTTCTTCAGCGTCGCCTCGGGGCTGCCGGTTGCGGTGGCCGCCGTCGCCGTCTCTTCAAAAGAGGCATGGAAGAGCAGGCTGCTGCTCTCGGCCTGTACGCCCAGAGCAACGCACAGCAATGCGGTGAGCAGCCAGACTCGCAGAGAGTGCAGGGTGAATCGAGTATTCATCGTTCCTCCAATAAGTGGCAGGTAAAGTTGAGGCGATTTCATTATACAACGCGGCATCCCACCCACGACACGGCTCGCCTCACCGTTTTCTGAAACATGTTTCAGCATGATTGACGTTGTACAGACCTGCGCTGGTTACCCATGAAGGCAAGCAGCTCGGCGTTCGCTGCCGAGGCTGGTAAAGGTTGGCCGTCTGTGGTATAAATAGCAGACTTAAAAATCATCTTCACAAGGGATAGGTGCATGAAAGTCGCAAAGTTTGGTGGCAGTTCCCTGGCATCGGCCGCACAGGTGCAAAAGGTGTGCGACATTGCCGTGAGCGATCCGGAGCGGAAGATCATCGTCGTCTCCGCGCCTGGTAAACGCGATAAACAGGATACCAAAGTCACGGACATGCTCATCGCCGCGGCGAAAGCCCGCCTGCACGGCGAGTCCGGCGAGGCGGAGATGGCCCGCGTCATCGAACGCTACGAGTCCATCGCCGCCGAGCTCGGCATGCCCGCCGGCTCCACCGATGCCATCGCCGAGAACCTGACCGGGCTGCTGGCGATGGACACTTCCGACGCCGGCGTCTTCATGGATACGCTGAAAGCCGCGGGTGAAGACAACTGCGCGCGCTTGGTGGCGGCATACCTCCGCTCGCGCGGCGTCGACGCTTCCTACGTAAACCCGAAGGACGGCGGCATGGTGCTGTCGGAAGAGTCGGGTAATGCCCGCGTGCTGGACGAATCGTACGCCCGGCTGCAGGCACTGCGCGATCAGCCCGGGTTGCTGATCTTCCCCGGTTTCTTCGGGTATGCGAAATCGGGCAAGGTGGTCACCTTCCCGCGCGGCGGTTCGGACATCACCGGCGCCATTCTCGCCAAAGCGGTGCAGGCCGACGTGTATGAGAATTTCACGGATGTCGATTCGGTGTTCGTCGCCAATCCGGGCATCGTTGACAACCCGGTGGCGGTGAGCGAAATCACCTACCGCGAGATGCGCGAGCTCTCGTACGCCGGCTTCTCCGTCTTCCACGACGAGGCGCTGGAGCCGGTATTCAGTTCGCATATCCCCGTAAACATTAAGAATACCAACAACCCCTCGGCACCCGGCACCTGGATTCTGCCCGAGCGCGAAGTGAAGGATATGCCAGTGGTGGGCATCGCCGCTTCCAAAGGCTTTTGCTCGATTTACCTGAGCAAGTACATGATGAACCGCGAGATCGGCTTCGGCCGCCGGCTGCTGCAGATCTTCGAGGAAGAGAATATCTCTTTCGAACATCTGCCCTCCGGCATCGACAACATTTCGGTCATCGTCCCCGAGGCGTGCTTTACCCCGGAGGCCGAGGCGCATGTGCTCGCGCGCATCACCAATGAACTGCAGGCCGACGACGTGTATGTTGAACGCGGGCTGGCGCTGGTGATGGTGGTGGGCGAAGGGATGCGCCACACCATCGGGCTGGCGGCGCGCGCCTGCAGTGCATTCGCCCGTGCCGATATCAACCTGGAGATGATCAACCAGGGGTTCAGCGAGGTGAGCATGATGTTCGGCATCAGCTCCGACGATGTCGACAATGCCGTTCGCGCCCTCTACGACGAGTTCTTCCCCGCCCGCGTTGCCGCAGAAGCGTAATCTTATCTACCAGAGTGTATCTAACTGATCAGTCAGGCATCGGATATCGATCCGATGCCTGATTCGATACATTCCTATTCTGGGGTGAGACGAATGGATTCTCCTCTTATCCGCTTGCTCATCGCTGTCGCTCTCCTATGTGCACTGCTGCTGCTCACGGTATCAGGACAACGCATCGTCACCGCGGTGAGTATCGCTCTGCGTGCCAGTGCTGACGAAGAAGTTAGCCTCATGACGCGGTTCCCGTTGCCCGAGATGGTCTATCCATATCGTTGGCAGCGTGAACAGCGCGCGTCGTTAGCACGTATGCTGGCAGAGCCGGATTCGTCACCAACAGAAGACGGTGAACTCGGCCTTGCGCGGTACGCACAATATGCGCTTCTTCGCTGTGGAAAGCACGGTAACCACACGGAACTGATTCGCGAGGGCATGCGCCGTGATCCCCAGAATGCTCTGTACCATTACCTCCTCGCAGACGAGCAACTCTCCCGGGCGCTCGCCGGTCCACCGCCGCAACAAAAGTACTTCTTTCGCGACCACTCTACACGCCTGATATTTCACTATACCATTACTGACCGTGAAATGCTCGACCGTGCGATGCGCGAATACGAGGCCGGCTTACAGAAGCCGTTACTCCTCTATCGAGGCACACTCTTTCATGCCAATATCGGTGCACTTCCACCACTGCGCCACTGGGAAGATCAACTCTTTCACGTGAAAGTGTTGGCCGATACGCCCATGCGCGAACTCTCTCTGCTTCACCGGTTAGCATTGTATAAGAGCTACTACCTCAACGTATTGGCCAACGAAGGGCGCTATGCGGAAGCCGAACGACTCGCCCGACTCTCGGTCGGCATG
This sequence comes from Armatimonadota bacterium, assembly GCA_020060775.1. Classification (GTDB taxonomy): domain Bacteria; phylum Armatimonadota; class Hebobacteria; order CAIYQO01; family CAIYQO01; genus JAGUZN01. The sequence goes on along the minus strand of JAGUZN010000051.1, from coordinate 9,421 downwards.
GTCAAGCAAATCACAGCGCATGACCCGCCGACATTGCTGCACTCCTTAAGATCGAATGATGCGTTAGTCGATACGGTTGATCGCGATACCGCGATTATTGAGACGCATGGGGGAACGGGTACCGCCGAATACCTGTGGGCCATGAACGACGCCCTATTACGCACAGAAACACGTTTTACGGCACGGGAGTATCGAGAAGCCGAGCGACAGGACACACTGATCCGACTGCAGGCAGGCATGATTGCCGGTGTGTTATTGCCCGAACTGCCGTCTTCCTATCACCTGGATGCCGAGGCTTTGCGTCCATCACGTTTGATCGAATACGTATTGGGCGAGACACTCGCCATCGTGCTGGGGCTCTCATTTCTGCTGACGCTGATGCTATATCATATGCTCAAGTGCGTCCGATTACGCAAGGCGCTCGGTACGGACGCGGAGATCGCCCCAATCTCCCTACCGGTACGGGCATGGCTCCGTGCGGTAGGCCTTGGCTTTGTGTTGCCGATCATCCTCTACGGGCTTTTCACTGTGATTCCAGGCATCTCGGGACGGGAGTTGAATGTGATGCACGGTTGGCCGACCTTTCTCGGCAGCCTGCTGCTGGTGTTACTCTGGATATTGGTTGTGCCGGCTGCGATAGTGGCTGCGGAAATCCGAAAACGCATGCCTGGTAGTGCGAGTGAGGCGGATTTGCAGCATAAGCCATCAGTCTGGCGGCGTATCTTCCGGAGTGTAGCCGCAAGCATCGGTATGCTCATCCTCTGGTTCCCACTGGCGGGACTACCGGCCAGTGTGGTGGTCTGGTGTATGCGCGATGTCTCAATAACGGAATGGCGTTCTGCGGCCGCACTGGGATTATTTTCCCTGCTGATAATTGCCGCCGTCGTACGCCCACGCGCCCGGGAGACCGCACAGCGGGAGCAGACACTCCGGCAGTTTATTACCGCACGTGCGTTGGTGCCGCTATACGCGGTGCTCCTGTTGGTATCCAATGCGCTGTACCCTCTCTGCGCGGCACGCGAACGTTATTACCTCCAACGTGATCAGGTCTCCACGCCTGTTGTCACCCGGCAGGTTACCGCCTTTACCAAAGTCGAGGGAGCACTTGCACTCGAATGGCGTGAGGCCATACTGCGTGCTTACGAGGAAGAGGCGGAGCGAGCACGCCGTTGAGGCCCTTCGACGATAACGCTCCACTGCCCTTATCGCTATAGAAGGATTAGGGTTTATCAACAACCAACACTAAGAAACTGTTTTCAACGTCTCTGTCAGGTCTCGCTTGATCTGTTCGCGGCAGTCCGTGTCGGGACTCCTCACCCTATCGGTCTTGGAGAGTACCTCGGCGTCCCGATATGGACTGCTACGAACATCTACGGCGCGGTCCGCGAACAGATCCTTTGAAAACAATTTCTAAGATTCCGCCGCTTGCGCTTCCTGCATAAGGCGCAGCATTTCCTCGCGATGGGGGCGCAGGATGCGCGCGGGCACGAAGCTGCGCGGGGTAATGTTGCCGACCGGCGTGAACACTACCCAATCGCTGATCAACGTCACCGCATGGCGTCCGCGATCACCTTGTTTCAGGCGGGCGATGCCGTAAGGAGCATTCAATAGCGTCGCATCGATCGCCTCATCTTCTACCGCGTGCACTTCAAACCAAAGGTGTTCACGGCTATCTTCACCCCCTCCGTCCACCTGGTACCCCAACTTCACGACGGCGGTAAATCCGAACTCGGCAAATTCCTCGTGAAAGCGGCGGAACTGTTGGTAGGTGTCGCATGCGCGACGCGCCATCAGATTTGATGCATCGGCAGAAAAGTTGATTACCGTTCCATCCGGCATCGGTGAGGAGAGCAGTCGTGACGGTGTGAGGCGGTTGCCGAACCAGCGCGCGAAGAAGCCACCTTCCGGATTGCAGAGCACCGCATGCCGTTGCTGGTGACCTTCAACTTCGTCTTTCAGCAGGGCAACGAGATCTGCCGGGCCGTTGGCGAGAAATTGCGGCATCGGCACGAAACGCACAGCGCCCTTCGGTGTGACCTGGAAACGTGCGGTACCCTGGTGCACCCGGCCTTCGACCACGGCAAAAGCCAGAGAACGCAATAGATCCGTACCGTTGCCGCCTAAAAGATCGGCATGCGGTTTAAAAACAGTCATATCGAACCCGCCGATCTCCCCGAGCCCATGCGTGTGCAGCCAGTAGGGCACTTCCTCGTTCGGCCGGGTGACGCCATGCAATGCGTACACGCCTTCAACATCGAGGTCAGCGTCGTGGCAGAGCTCATCTTCCAGCATTTCTCGCGACCAGACCCGCTGGGCCAGGTGATCGAGCACTGCTACGCCATCATCGCCCATGACTGCCCGGGCAAAACGCAAGCCCATCTTGCGGTCGCGCAGTACATCTTTATTTTTTCCTTCATAGTGCACAACCAACGAGGACTCGCCCTGGAGCGCGGTCTCTTTCTCTTGCGGACTAATCCAGGCGTAGTCGATGATTTCGCGGGGGAGGCGGGGCATATCACGCAAGCAGATTAACCCGGCCTCGCCCCAGTCATCATGGCGCAGTGTCGTGCTCCAGTAGGCTTGCGGCATTGGCGGCTGCGGTGTTATGGCAATGCCGCGATCACGGAGAAAGGCAAACTCGCCGGGTTGCTGCGGAAGTTCGCCGCGGAAGAGGATGGAAAACATGCAGGGCACGTTCTTTTGCCACCAACGCGTCATCGGGAGGACCCCCTGTCCATGGGATTTACGATAAGCATAGCGGCGAGCCCTCGGTTTGTCAACGTGTCGCACACCGGGATAGCACTCGGCACGCGACACGTTGCAGGTTACTTTAGCAGGTAGCTCAACGAAAAGCCGAAATCGAATTCGCCGTCGCCGATGGCGGCCACGTCCACCCGCAGGCCGGGCACCTGATTGGGGTAGAAGCGGATGCCCAGATTGAAGTTGGCCTTGTTGCCCGGCTCGGGCGATACGCCGACGAAGACCGGATCCGTCACGTACTCGCCAATGATGTCGAGGTTCCGGCCGACCGTCCAGCGCGCGCCGACAAAGGCTCCGGTGTCATCATCGGTCTGCGTGACGCCCAGCGACAGCCATTCGTATGTGCCGACCAGGAAGAGGCGGCGTCCACGTTCAGTCTCCAGGCCGCCTACATCCGCGGTGACATCGCTGATATCCATCACGCCGACCGCCAGCCCCGCCTTGCGCCGTTCGGGCGGCGTGATCACGTACTTCACATGCCCCAACACACCGGAGGAGTCGAAATCAGTCGACGGGCCGATCAGCCCGTTGCGCGGGCGGAACTCCACCACCTCGTGCAACGTGGCAACGGCAAGTTCCCAGCGACTGGAAGGCGTGAAGGTCGCCGCACCATAAAACCAGATGTTTTGCGCTTTGGTTGTGGCATTGGACTGCGAGAAGCGAAGCTCGGAAAAGGTCAGGGCCGTTCTGCCCGGGGGAATCGTATCGGCCGTCGGGTGGGTATAGAGCCCGGTGAGCCCCATCCATGAAGGACTGGGTTGCGACGCCCACCCCATCGCTGCACCTGCCAGTACCCCGATGATAACGACGATCGTACGTATGCTCATGCGGTATCCCTCGCTGCATGCCTGTTGGCATCTCTGTTATCAAAGCTGTACCCCGCATGCTGATCACACTCTGTTCAATCCCACGACAGGGAGAGCGTATTCAGCGTGACACCGACACAGGAGATCGCATGGCATCACGTACCTGCGTTTATAATGATCCGGTCTCTCTGCGCACGGCAACCCGCTTTCGCGCTCTGGGAGACAGGAGCGTGCTGCAGCCATGTCGAATAGTCGAGTGGAAGAGGAGCGCGATATGATTTGGCGATGGATCTGGCAAGACGTGACCACGGGGCGCCTGCGCAGCGGGTGGCGTGTGCTCATCTTCCTGGTGCTCTCGATCCTGTTCACCCTGCTCCTATCCATCTTCCCGGTCGCGGTCCTGGCACAGCACATCTCACTCCGCGACAACCCCCTGCTGGTGGCATTCGTCTACAGTGTGGCGGCGCTCATCGCCTTCCTGCTTGTCAGCCTCTGGGCGCTGCCGGCGCTCGACCGCCTGCCCTCGTCCACCCTCGGACTCCCGTTGCGCCCGCGTTGGGCCGGTGTGCTCATCCTCGCGTTTGCCGCCGGCATGGCGCTCATCGCCGTCCTCCTCACCGTCCTCTGGGCAGCCAATGCGGTCACCGTCAATGCGGCTGTCCCCGCGGCGCGCACGCTCACCCTCATGCTCGGGGTGGCCGGCGCACTGTTCTTGCTGGCGGCGCAAGAGGAGATCATCTTCCGCGGCTACCTCTTCCAAACCCTGCTGCGCGGCATCGGGCCAATGGCCACCCTGCTGTTCACGTCGCTCGCCTTTGCCCTCATTCATTTAGGCAATCCATTTGAAGGCTCATTATCTTTGCATGCGCTGTTCATCGGCAATGTGTTCCTGGCCGGAGTCGTCGCCGGGTTGCTCTACCTGCGCACCGGCACGCTCTGGGCCTCCATCGGCTGGCATGCCGGATGGAACTTCGCGCAGTTCTTCTTCGGGACGCCGATCAGCGGCGTTGCGCTGCCCTTCCGCACATTCATCACCACCCAACCTCTCGGCCCCACCTGGTTGACCGGCGGCGCCAATGGCCCTGAGGCCGGCGTGATCGCCACCGGCGTATTACTGCTGGTGGTGGCGGCGCTCATCGCCAGCCGTCACGGCCTGCCGCTGCACGCGACCTGGTGGCAGTGGCGCGAACTCATGGCCTCCTCGCCGCAGCCGCTCGCCTGGGACTTCACCATGGGCGACCGCTACTACCAGTTGAAGCTGCAGTCACCTCGCGAGAACGAATAGCGCCAGACATCGTCACACACCACCGCGCCATCGTGCAGTTGAACTGTCAAGCGCAATGCGCGATAATGCCCGTGATGGGACATCCTCTCACATTGCCGTCGGATCATCTCGGACTCTATGTGCACGTGCCCTTCTGTGCGCGCAAGTGCCGGTATTGCGATTTCCCCGCCGGCCCATGTGACGACCCCACCCTGCCCGACCGCTATCTCGACGCATTGGCGCGCGAAAGCGCTCGACGTCGCAGCGAAATCCTCCGCCCGCTGCACAGCATCTTTATCGGCGGGGGCACCCCCAGCCTGCTGAGCCCGGGGCAGCTCGCCCGATTGTGGGATACGGTGATCGCCCCCTTCCCGCGGATCGACGATGCCGAGGCGACCATTGAAGTCAACCCGGGCACCCTCACCATTGCGCACCTGGAGGTGCTGTCGACGCGACCGATCACCCGGGTGAGCCTGGGGGTGCAGAGCCTGCAGGACGATGAACTCACGCAGCTCGGGCGCATCCATTCTCCGCAGCAAGCGGTCGAAGCGGTGCAGGCGGTGCATGATGCCGGCATCCGGCAGGTGAACCTCGACCTCATGTACGGCATCCCGGGGCAGACCGTGGCCAGTTGGGCGAATACGCTGGAGCGCGCCCTGGCGCTGCATCCCACGCATCTGTCCTGCTATGCGCTCATCCTGGAAGAGGGTACCCCGCTCGCCGCGCAGGTCACGGCAGGAGTTTTCACCTTGCCGAGCGAAGATGAAGTTGAGATGATGGGCGCGGTGCTGGACGAGTATCTCGCTCGCGCCGGCTTCAAGCAATACGAGGTCTCCAACGCGGCGCTGCCCGGTTGCCACAGCCGTCATAACCTGGGCTACTGGTTAGGGCGCGACTATCTCGGGCTGGGGGCGGCAGCCACTTCGATGCTTGGGGCATTGCGCTGGCGTAATCGCACTGAGCCGGTCGAGTATGTCACACGGATCAGCGCCGACCTGCCCGTGATCGCCTATTGCGAACGGCTGGCCGCAGCGGAACGCCTGCTGGAGCGCGTGATGCTGGGGCTGCGCTTGCGGGAGGGGTTCGACCTTGCCGAGGCCGAACGGGAGTGCGGCGTGACGCTGCACGAGGTCGCCGGCACTACAGTCGCGGCACTGACCGGCGAAGGCTTACTGATGCGTGAAGGCGTTACCTTGCGCCTGACGTCCGCCGGGTTCCCGCTGGCCAACCAGGTCGTGGCCAGGTTGATGGCAGGTAGCATCGGGCACGAGGATTTATAACCCCACAGGCGGGGGACAATAGGTTACAATGGGGCACGAGACCGGCAGGATGCCACCCACCCCACGCTAAAGCGGGGGCATGCGGAGGTGAGTATGGGGCGATATGGGCCATTCCTCATGATGTTAGTCCTGGTCTGCAGCACGCTGGCCTTTGGGGCTGACGAAATGCTGGTGATCTACAACGGCACCATGAAAGTTCCCGCCAATGTCGAACTGGGCGACTGGGGACACTTCCCATGGGCTGATCGCGAAAAGGCCTACCAGCCGTCAAAAGAACAGGGCATGCGCGCCTATTCGTTACGGCTGGTCACGCTGGGCCGTTACCAGGGTGCGCGCCTGGACTTTCCCACGCCGCTGGACACGACGGAAATCTTCGCCAGCAAGGGGACCTACCTAGAGCTCTACCTCCGCGCGGTTCCCGGCGCCATCGTGAAACCTGATACCACCATCCCCTCGCCGGATGGCATGATGCCGGGAGGTCCCGGTGTCACGCCTGGGATGCCCGGGATGAACTCCGGGATGCCCGGTCCTGGCGGCGCGCCCGGCGGTGTGCCTGCGCCGATGCCCGGCATGGCGCCGGGTGGAGCGATCATGCCCCCCATGGCAGGTGGGGCTCCCGGCATGGCGCCGAACCCCGGCATGATGCCGCCAACCAATGTGCAGCCCGGGATGATGCCTCCCACCGGTGGGCAACCGGGGATGATGCCGGGCGGAGGGATGCCGGGCACAGCGCCGAACCCCGGCGGCAACGAGGCAGTGCCTGGTCTTCCGCCGGAGCCGCAGCCCAAGCCGAAAACAATCCCGGCACCGTCGTTCACTAATTTGCGGATTACCTTCGTCACCGAGCAGGGACAGGCGCTGCTCGATGTGCAGCCATCGGAATTTCATCCGGCCGACGAGGTGGATAACGCGTGGGTGCGGGTAGCCCTCCCGCTCGCCAAGCTGAACAAGTCGGGCGAATTCGGCGGCAAACTCACGCGCATGCTCTTCACCTCGGATGCTCCGATCGAATTTTTACTCGGGCGTATTGCGTTCGTGCGCGAGACCGAACCCTTCACCGCCAGCTTCACCACCTTCCCCACCTTCCTCGAGGCGGGACAGCGCATCTTCTTTATCGCGCGCGTCGAGGCAGGCTTAACACGCTACGAAACGACGTGGAACTTCGGCGTCAACCCGCCGCCGGCGGTGGATGCCACCGGTGACCGCGTGACCTTCGTTTATGACCTGGAAGGCACCTACACCATTACCTGCACGGTGCGCGACCTCAACGACGGGAAAGACACCAGGGTGATCACGAAAGAGATCAAGGTCACGCGCGCACGCGAATAATATCGCCTGCTGCTGACATGCCACGACCGCCCGGCCGATGCGGCCGGGCGGTCGTTATCCATGGTCGATCGACGTTACCAGGATCGAGAACGGCCACCACCATACGAGTCGCCGCCGCCGCCGCTCATCTTCTCGGCTTTGCGTCGACGTCGGCATTCACCACAGCGCACCGGCGCGCTGAAGCCTTTCTCCTGGTAGAACTGCTGTTCTCCCTCGGTGTACGTGAACTCACTCTGGCAATCGCGACATACCAGGGTCTGATCGGGCATACAACTGCCCTCCTTCTGTGTAATCATTCGTGGCAGGGCAGTCGTTTGTTGGTGGCATATGCTTCAACCGTCTCGCCACCCTTCCGTGAATGTGTGGCCAGTATACCCACTTTGAGCACGTAATGCCAAGGTGTTGATTAAAACTTTATGGTGCGGTTGTGCCTGCGGCCATCACAACCTCAACAGCTGTTTTCACAGGATCTGGGCGAGGACCGTGCGGCGGAACGATCACGCGAGACCGGACAGCGACGGTGAACACAGCTTCTCAGGTTCGGAGGCTGACCCCGCCACCGCAAACGGCCCTTCGCCGCGCCGCACCGCCAGGATGAGACGAATGACCGCCACCGTGGGCGGAGCGATAAACATCCCCAGCAGTCCCAGCAGCTCATACCCCACCAGCAGCGAGAGAATCACCAGCACGGGGTGCACATCCAGATGGTCGCCCAGGATGCGCGGCATGAGGAATTTGCTCTCGAACAGGTGAAGCGCGCTGAACCCGATCAACACCCACCAGAACGCCCCGGACCATTGCGGGTCCAGCAGAACGGTGGCCAGCACCGGAATGCCGCCCACCACCGGCCCGATCACCGGAATGGCGCGTGCGACGCCGGCAATGACGCCGAGCAGGATGGCGCCCGGCACCTGCATGATGAGCAGGGCGATGGTGACCACCGCCCAGGCCACGGCGCACAGAATCAACTGCCCTCGGATATACTGGCGAAAAATGTCATCCATCCCGCCGGCATACTGCATCACGGCTTGCCGGTGTCGGCTGGGCACGAAGAAGAGAAAGTGCTCGCGCACGCGTGAACGATCCGTGAGGAAGTAGAAGGCGACAAGGGGCACGAAGATCAGTTCGATAATCCAGCCCACCCATTCGCCTGCCGTCTTCGCCAGACCGAACACCCAGGCGACCACCCGCGGAATATACTGGTGCGAACTGTCTTGCAACGAGCGCTGCACGCTGGCGGTAACCTGCGCCTGGATCGTGCTGGGCACCGTGCGTGCGTACCAGCGCTGCAGGCTGACGATCTGCTGCGGGATATGCTGGCCCGCTGTCGTCCACGTCGCCTGTAATTCTTGTGCTTGCCGGGCCACCGTGCGCGCGGTGGACGAGCCAATGCCGAACAGGCCGACGGCAATGGCCAAGTACACCAGCAGCACCACGGCCACGCGCACGACATGATCGTGCCGGGTGCGCAGCATGTGCACCGACCACTCGACAAACGGTTGCAGCAGATAGGTGAGGATGGCGGAGAAGACGAGGATGGTAGTCGCCACGCGCAGGAAGCGATTGAACACCATGGAGCCGAGCAGCACGGCCACCGCCAACACGATGATCAGCGCCAACGAGCGCCAGAGTGTTGTCGGCAGAGAAAAAGGACTGTGCCCGCTCTGCTCGGTGACCAACGATATCTCCTTCGTCCTGCTGTCAGGCTGACCTTGGGTTTTCAGACTGAGTGAAGCGGCCGCGCGGCTATTTTACCCTGCGCCTGCGGGATCAAACGCCTGCGGCAGCTTAGAAGAGCGGCCAAAGTGTACGCGTAAAATTTCATGGATGCGTCGGGCGGCATGGCCATCGCCATACGGATTGGCCGCTTGCGCCATGGCGGCATGGGCCTGCGGATCAGTGAGCAGGCGTGCACCCTCTTCGGCAATGCGGGCGCGATCGCAGCCGAGGAGACGGGCCACGCCGGCAGCCACCGCTTCCGG
>JAGUZN010000001.1 GCA_020060775.1 Armatimonadota bacterium | reverse complement strand
GCTCCTCCCGCCTCGGCCCCGCCCCACCCCGCGTCCCGCCAAACGCGGCATCGATCCCGCGCGCCTGCGCCGGGCGCTGGTGATGAACGATGTCGCCTACGTCAACAAAGTCCGCGACGAGCTGGCGCGGTTGGCGCATGACCGGGTGAAGGAACGAGAGTTGCTCGCCGAATTGACGCAGGCGGGCATTCCCGAGGCCGTGCTCGTCGGCCCGCTGCGCCCGGCCTTCGTCGATGGCAGCAATGTGGCGAACATGAGCCCCGAGCGGCATGGCCACCTGGCCTACCTGGATCAGATCCGCGCCTCCGCCTGGGCCGAGGGCTATTTTCCGGTGACAATCATTGTGGATGCGAGCCTGCGCTACCAGATCGACCAACCGGATGCGCTGATGACCCGGGTGGAACGCGGCGAGATCCTCATGGCTCCCGCCGGTACCTCCGCCGATGAACTGCTCATCGAGGAAGCGCAGACGCATCACGGCATCATCATCACCAATGACCGCATGACGAACTGGCCCGCCGCTAAATCATTAGAAAAGCGTCATGCCGTGCTGGAGTGCGATTCCGCGCGCCTCGGTTCGTTCCACCGTTCAGCCTTTTTCTGGTAACCCATTCCCTGGAGGATCACATGGCCCACCCGCAAATTTCGACCGAAAAACCCCTCGCTGACGACACCGTCTTCATCGCCCCTACCGCCACGGTGATCGGCGAAGTGACACTGGGTAAGCACGCCAGCGTCTGGTACGGCGCATCGGTGCGCGCCGATCTTGCCCCCATCACCATCGGCGAGGGGAGCAACGTGCAGGACAACGCCAGCATTCATGTCGATGTCGATGTGCCGGCCACCATCGGCAACTATGTGACCATCGGCCATAACGCGGTGGTGCACGGCGCGACCATCGAGGACGAGGCGCTCATCGGCATGGGTGCGGTAGTGCTGAACAACGTGGTCGTTGGCGCGGGCAGCCTCATCGCCGCCGGCAGCGTGATCCGCGCGGGCACAGTCATCCCCCCCAACAGCATGGTCGCCGGCGTGCCCGCCAAAGTGGTGAAAGAACTCACGCCCGAGCAGCGCGCGCATCTGCGTGAAAATGCCGAACTCTATGTCGCCTGCGCCGCGGAACACCGGCAAGCAGCCCAAGGTGCTCAACGCGGCTGAAACGCGCTATAATGGGCGCATGGACCTGTTCGACGATATCCGCCCCGCCGAGGCGCGGGAACTCGATGCGCCGCTCGCCGCACGCATGCGCCCGCGCGCGTTGGAAGAATTCGTCGGACAAGATGAGGTGGTGGCCCCGGGCACGCCGTTGCGCCGGGCCATCGAGCAGGATGAACTCACCTCGCTGATCCTCTGGGGCCCGCCCGGCTGCGGCAAGACCACCATGGCGCACCTGATCGCCAACCATACCGAGGCGCATTTCGAGCCGTTCAGCGCGGTGACTTCGGGCGTCCCCGAATTGCGTAAAATCATTCAGGCGGCGCGCGAACGACGCAAGCTGTACGGCCGGCGCACCATCCTCTTCGTTGACGAGATTCACCGTTTCAACAAAGCGCAACAAGATGCCTTCCTGCCGGTGGTGGAAGACGGCACGATCATCCTGATCGGCGCGACCACGGAAAATCCGTTCTTCGCCATCAATGCACCGCTCGTCTCCCGTTCGCGCCTGCTCACCTTCAAGCCGCTGACCGCCGAGCAGGTTGGCATGATTATCGATCGGGCGTTGGCGGATGCGGAGCGCGGCCTCGGCCTGTTCAGCCTGCAGATCGCCCCCGAGGCGCGTGAGCATGCCATCCGCAGCAGCGACGGCGACGCGCGCAAAGTGTTGAACGCACTGGAGGAGGCCGCCCGCCATGCGGGCAAAGGCGGAACGATCACCGTCGAGATCATGGAACAGGCGCTGCAGCGCCCGCTGCTGCGCTACGACAAGGATGGCGACCAGCATTACGACATCATCTCCGCCTTCATCAAATCGATGCGCGGCGGCGACCCTGACGCGGCGCTGTACTGGATGGCGCGCATGATCGAGGCCGGCGAAGATCCCCGCTTCATCGCCCGCCGCGTCGTCATTCATGCGTCGGAAGATGTGGGCAACGCCGACCCGCTGGCGTTGCTGGTGGCTACCGCCGCCGCCCAGGCCGTGCAGATGATCGGGCTGCCTGAGGCGCGCATCAATCTCGCACAGGCCGTCACCTACATCGCCTGCGCCCCCAAGAGCAACGCCGCGGTGACGGCTATTGACCGCGCGCAGGCTGATGTGCGCGCGGGGCGCATCGCCCCCGTGCCCAACCATCTGCGCGATGCCAGCTATCCCGGCGCGAAACAGCTTGACCATGGCCAGGGCTACAAATATCCGCACAGCTTCCCCGGCCATCATACCGCACAAGAGTACCTGCCGGACGGCACGAAGAGCCACCGCTATTACGAACCATCCGATCAGGGATACGAAAAGAAGATCCGCGAGCGCATGAAGCATTGGGGCCACCTCCCGCAGGAGGAGGCATCGGCCGAAGGCGAAGAGTGACTCACGGGTCACAGACTGTAGCAATTTGCTCGAAATCGTGCGGCATTTCACGTTCAACTTTTTTCACAAAAAGTTCCCTTCATCCCTCAACTATTGGCAGGATGTCCTGCGCCCTTGCCGTAAACCGGTAGGAGGGAACGGACAGAGGGTCACGCTGTCTCCTTCCTCAGCAACACAGGTGTGCGGACTGGCCAGGCGGCTGACATACGGGGGTACATCATGCGGCATCGACGACTTTCCACCATCCGAGTGATGCGTGCATGCTGGCTCATGATCACACTGCTGATCAGTGTCATCATAGTACACGCCGAACCGACGTTGCCGCTCTTCGGCTTCGATTTCTTCGCCAACGCTCCCACCGACAGTTCGGTAGCGCCGCAGAACGCCGTGCCCGCGGATTACCGACTCGGCGCCGGCGACCGTCTGCGCGTCCGCTACTGGACGCCGTCCATCGCCGAAGTTAGTCACGATGCCGTGGTGATGAAGAGCGGCTTGCTCGCCATCCCGGGGATCGGCGATCTCCGGGCGGCGCATCTGACGCTGGACGAACTACACAAGGCGGTGGGCGCCCGGTTGCGCGAGGCGTTCAAGCAGCCGAGCTACGCCGTTGACCTGCTCGAACCGCGCACCATCGCCGTGTATGTGGTCGGTGCGGCGCGCCGTCCCGGCCGCTACCTGGTGCGCGCCGATGCCCATCTGTTCAACGTGGTGTACGCCGCCGGCGGGGCGAGCGAGGAGGGAAGCCTGCGCCGCGTTGCCCTGCGCCGCAACAACGCTACGGTGGCCACGGTGGATTTGTACGCATTTCTGCTGGGCGGGGCGAGCGAGGATGTGCTGCTGGAAGACGACGATGTGGTCGTCTTCCCGGTTGCCGAATCGCGCGTGTCGCTGGAGGGCCAGGTGGCCCGCCCGGCGATCTATGAGATATTGCCCGGCACCCGGGTCGCCGATGCGCTGGCGATGGCCGGCGGCATGAAGGCCACCGCCTACCCCCGCCTGCTGCGCCTGCAGCGCGTGGAGGACGGGCAGCGCATCGAGCGCACGCTGGACGCCCAGGCCATCCAGCGCAATCCCGCACATGCAAACAACCTCGTATTGCAGAACGGCGACCGCCTCCTCGCCGAAGACGTCTCCGGGATGGTGCGCAAGCAGGTGGCGGTGCGCGGCGCTGTCGAATATCCCGGCGCCTACGCCATCGACCGCGCGCAGACGGCGAAAGCCCTGTTGCAGGAAGCGAAAGTGATGACCGGCGCTTACTGGGAGCGCGCCGATCTGTTGCGCAAGCTGCCGGACGGCACTCCGGTGGTGATCTCGATACCGGTACAGCGCTTGCTAAACAACCAGGCGGACGATGTGACCCTGCACGACCAGGATGAACTGGTCGTCTATGCGGCCAACGAGAAAGCGGTGATCCCCGTCGCGACGATCACGGGGGCGGTGCAATCACCGGCCGGCTACCGGGTGAGCGAGGGCATGCGCATCAGCGATCTGCTCTTTGCGGCGGGCGGATTGCAGCGCGACGCCGCCACCGAGGTGGCGCATCTGTACCGGCGCGTGGGGCCGAACGATTTCCGCATTCTCCGCTTCGCACCGGCGCGCGCCGCCCAGGGAGACGCCGAGGAGAATCTGCTGCTGCAGGATGAGGACCGCCTGGTGATTTACCGCCAGCAGGAGGTGGAGTTCAGCCAGGCGCGTGTGGCGGTGCTCGGCGAGGTGCAGCGACCGGGCGAATACCAGGTCTACGACGGCCTGACGCTGTACGATCTGCTGTTGCAGGCGGGCGGTCCTACCGCGGACGCCGCCGGAACGGTCGAGTTGGCGACGGTCGCCCTCGATGCCAGTGGAGCGAAGACCGCCGATATTGCCACGCTCACGCTGGACGCAGCGATGCAGGATGCCGGGCGGAACCGCCCCATCCACGGCGGCATGCTGGTGTCGCTGCCGCGCCGCACGCACGATCTCGCCCAACCCTGGAAGGTAGAATTGAAGGGCCAGTTCAAGCGTCCGGGCGTCTACGCGCTGTTGCACGAAGGCGAAACGCTGGCCTCGTTGATCGAGCGGGCCGGGGGATTTGCCGAGAGCAGCGATCCGTTCGGCATCTCGCTCACCCGGCGGCGCGATAAGATGCTGTCCACCGCCACCGCGCAGCAGATCCAGACGGTGATGGACACCATGGATCAACTGCTGCCCCCCGTCGAGCCGCGCACCGGCGAGCAGCCCGCGGGCGCCGAGGTGCTGGATATGCCCGCCGCATCGACGCCGTTGTCGACACAAGCGGGCGGGCGGTACGAGAAGATCCTGCTGGTCTCTCCCCGCCGCCTTACCGCCATGCCCACCAATAACCGCATCGGCTTTAACCTGGAGGACCGCGAGAGTTATCTCGAACGATTGGGGAAGATGCGCCTTGT
>JAGUZN010000389.1 GCA_020060775.1 Armatimonadota bacterium | reverse complement strand
GGCGCGGATATCGCCACCGCCAGCCGGGTGTGCTCCGGCACGCCCGCCCGCCTGCTTGGCGTGAACAAAGGCGAAATCGCCGTCGGCCGCGATGCCGACCTCATCGTGCTCAACGCCGATCTCTCCCTGCGCCTGACCATCGTCGCCGGCCAGGTGGTCTATCGTGCCTGAGACATTGCAGACAGCTTCTGCGAGGATTGACGCCGTTGCGTTCTGCGAATATACTCATTATAAAGAGTTGTGCCCATGAAAACTGTCCCACTATATCGTCGGGTGTATGACGACCTGCGCCGCCGCATCACCGGCAAGGAATTCCTTGCCGGCGCCGCGCTGCCTGCGGAAACCAAACTCGGGGCCGAATACGGCGTGAGCCTGATCACCGTGCGCCGCGCCATCGATGAACTGGCGCTGGATGGGCTGGTGCAGCGCCGTCACGGGCTGGGCAACTTCGTGCGCGATACCGCGCGCGACCTCAAGGTGAGCATGACCAGCTTCACCTCCGACGTTGCCGCCGGTCGGCTGCGCCTGGTGCGCACGCTGCTCGTTGACGACATGACGCCCGCCGCAACGGAGATTGCCGACAAGCTCGGCGTGCAGGAGGGATCGCTGCTGCGCCGTTTCGTGCGCCTCGACGTCGAGGGTGGCGAACCGTTTTCGCTCGATGAAGCGCTCATCCCGCCCGCACTGGCCGCCGCCATCACCCCGGAAATCGCCGCCAGCCCGCTGTTCATGCACGAGATGCAGCGCGTGCTGGGCTTGCGCTTTGTCAGCACGCAGTATGATATCAGCGCGCGCCTGCCCGATGCCGAAGAGCAGAGGCTGCTGGGCATCAGCGCCGAGGTGCCGCTGCTCATCACCGGCGAGCTGGTCTTCGACGTGGATGGCGCGCCCCGCCTGTGGGTGGAAACGCGCTACCGCGGCGACCGCAGCCGCCTGGCCGGCGATATCTCGCTGGTGCAGAAGAAGACGCCGCATGGGGTAGTCGGCGAATAGGGCGCAACAACCGGAAAGGACGATTGCCATGTTAGCTGGCGCCGCTCGCTTGGACATCACACCGACTGATGCGGTGTGGATGGACGGCATGATCCGTACGCACATCTCCGAGGGTGTGCACGACCCCCTCTACGCCCGCGCACTGGTGCTGGCAAATGACGCCGGCCTCGCGGAAGCTATGGTCATCGTCTCGATTGATGTCTGTGCGCTGGATGCCCCGCTGGTGGAAACCATTCGCCAGGCGGCCGCCGCGCGCAGCGGCCTCGCCCCGCAACAGATCATCCTCGCCGCCACCCACACGCATTCCGGTCCGGCCACCGTGGGCTATTTCAATCCGCGCGCAGAAGAATACCTCCCCCGGCTGATTGATCGGCTGGCACAGGTCGTCGCCGATGCCGCCGCCGCGTTGCATCCGGCAGCCGTGGGCATCGCGGTCGGGCGAGAGGAAACCGTCAGTCACTACCGTCGCCTGCAGGCCGATGACGGCCATGTGGTAATGAACTGGGAGCCCTTCCCCCCCGAGCGCATTGTCGGCCCGCTGGGCGTGCCCGATCCGGCGGTGCTCGTGCTGCACGTCGTCGAGCGCGACGACCCCCGCACGACCATCGCGACGCTGTTCAATCACGCCGGCCACCCCAATGTCCTCTCCGGCGAGAACTACCTGTTGAGCGCCGACTATCCCGGCCGCGCCGCCGAACTGATCGAGCAGCAACTCGGCGGCCTCGCCCTCTTCATCAACGGCGCGCAGGGCAGCGTGGATATCGACGGCCTGCGCGATCGCGACTGGGAAGGGCGCGAACGCATCGGGCAGGCGCTGGCCGCTGCCGTGCTGCACACCGTAGCGGGCATCACGCCCTCGCCCGACCTCGCGCTGCGCTGCACCTCCATCAACTATCAACTGCCGCGCCGCATCATCACCGAGGCTGAATGGAGCTGGGCGCAGGAGATCCTCGCGCAGACCGGCGGCACGGTGCAACCGCTGGCCGACGGCGTGGGCGACGACTACCTGGCCGTGCTCTACCGCGACCTGCGCGCGCGGCAGTATGAAACGATCCCCGTGGAGCAGATCGCCTGTGCGCTGGGCGATTCCGCCTTCGTCACCTTCCCCGGCGAGGTGTACACCGAAATCGGCCTGCGCCTCAAAGAACTCAGCCCCTTCCCGCACACCGGCTTCTTCGGCCTGACCAACGGCAGCATCGGCTACATCCCCACGCGCACGGCGATTCAGGAAGGCGGCTACGCCGAGGACACCCGCTGCACTGACGCCGCCGCCGAAGAAATAGTCCTCGAGCACAGCCTCGCCGCCCTCACGGCATTGCGTCAAACGTAATCCGTCCCGTTATCGGTGTTTGAACACACACACCTGCTCGCCATTTACCCCCACCGGATGTTCGATATCTCATGCCCTGTTGGCGATTTACCAACAGGAAAGGGATGTTTTCGCCTGGTTTACCGGAATAATTTGGCTTTGAATTGGGTTTGTTTTTCATGTTATGTTAAGTCGCGAGCGTGAAATTGGGTTTGTTCTGCAAAAAAAGTTTTTGCGCAGAACCGATGTTTGATATTGGTTGATTTGGTGTGCGATGCGTTTGCATCACAGAGACGCAGAGGGCGCAGAGAGACAAGCTAGGGCATCCCGGAGGGATCGCGGATGTTAGCCAGGGCGTGAGCGTAGCGAACCCCTGGAAGGGGCCAAAATACGCATGCCAAGCCCTGACAGGGCGCAGGAAGCCCACCGCGGGTCGTAAAGGAGTATGCGGTTGTCAGGGTGCGGGGTGCATCAAACATATATTCTATATTAAGGTGAGGGATTGGTCAAGGGAGTGGATAGTGGTTGGTGGTTGTCCCTCATCCCTCATCCCCCTGGCCCCCTTCTCTCACCCCCCTTCGCCAAGGCTTTGGGGGACAGGGCAGGCATCCTCTACTCCCGCATTATCGACATTTATCAGCACCCACCACCAGGTATGAAGAGATTGTCGGCCGGTGAAGCCGCGTGCTAATTTGACCGCATGGATGGGACTGAACAAACCGATCTCGCCGCGCAAGGATTCCTGCGTCTCGCTCCTCCTCCCCGACCGCTCCCACGGGCGGTCTACTGGAGCTTCTTGCTGCCGCACAGCGAGTGGTGCGCCGTCTGGATCTTCTGGCTCTTGTTCTTTGTTGTTTTCTATAAGGCGACGACAAACTACGACTGGTACTCCGATCTGATATTCACAACACAGCCCGTCAAGAGGACTAGCGCTATCATACAACGTACATCGCGCGTCGCGTATACTATCGGTTCGAGCGGTAGTAGTAATTCCGAGCATGCCAAGAATACTGTCGCTCCCTTCGCTTATCGCTATCGTTACCAGGCGAGGAATGGGCGCTCCTACCACGGTACTTCATTCCGGCTGAGCGATCATCGGGACAGCGACGATCCCCAGCCGATACTGGACGTAGGCGAGGAGGCGCCGGTGGAATACCTCCGCAAACATCCGGCGGTTTCCAGGCTGGTCGGTTTCTACCAGGAACCCACCCATGAATACTTCAATGGTGGAGGCGAGGGGCGCTATGATGTTGCGTGGGACGGGGGGGGCTCGTTTACGTGGGCAGCGCTTCAACTAGCGATCGTACTCATGTATGGCACCAGCATTTTTCGCAGGCTGCAGCGCATACGTCAACTCACCCGTTGGCGCTTTGTGCTGGCCGAAGGCATCGGTGAAGTAGTCGCGGGGGCCAATGGCGGCAGATACTACCGATACCTGCGCTTCACGGCCGATAACGGTCAGCAGTACACGCGCGTGTTGAAGGAGTTCACCAGGACCAGCGAGGGGGGCTTCCCGCTTTTTTACGACCCTGCCCGTCCCACCCGCACCACACTTGTGGACGAACGATGGCTTCCGGAGAACGTCATGATCGGTGAGCACGGGCACCTTCAGATGATGGACACGCCGGAGGAACCCAATCCATTATACCGGCGCATCGGCATCACCTGTCTCATCGGCATCTCCCTCATCGTGCTCATGCAGCTCGCCCAGCTTGGCCGCGTGCTGTATCTGTATTGGGGGTTCTAACCCCGGTTGCCGTACCAGATGACGAGGGCGCGGAGGTAGCTGCGGTCGGCGCATCACGGCAGCCGTATTCATCCTCCGGCTGTTGCCGTGGTGAGCGGTTGGTGATGGACGGGATGGGGGAAGCGGACCAGTCGTCCCGCGGGGACTTCAGCTCTTGGTGGCCCCGGTTCCCGGCAGTGCCTGCCGGGCTAAATTCATATGGTCTCACTGGGACCGGGCGGGATCGTTCTTTCGCCCCTATAATTGTGGGGCTTTGGGGTTGTTCACGGATTTCGGTGCCACAGCTTACGCTGTGGGCTAATGACGCGCACCCCCGCAGGGGGCGTGAGGAGCTTCCTGTTCCGGCAGTTTCCCTGGTACCTGGCACTCGATATCCTAGGCGCGACTGGGGTCGGCTTCCACACGGTGCTATTCATCAAGGCTTGTCTGAAGGCGGGGCGACGCCGATGAAGAGATCGTCGGCCCAGAAGCGATCGCCGTCCTGCAGTTCGTACATGATATCCAGCCGGCCTACCTGGAACTCCTTGGTCGTGCAGAAGGTGGCTTCGATTTTTGTCCAGTCGCTGTTGCCGTTGATCAGACTGGTGGCCGCGAGGAGCTGCGCTTTCGGCGTGATTTGCGTGAAGCGGATGCCGACGCCGCCGGTGACGTTCTGAAGCTTCACCCACACGCTCACCGTGTACTCGGTGTCCGGGAGCAGGGCCAGCGACTGACCGCAATATCTGTTCACCGGCCCCTGCACCGTGAGTGATGATCGTCCGGTATGGGCGACGGTATCATCCAGGTACTTCGGTGCATCCAGCGAGTTCCACCCCCGGAGGAATTTCGACTCGCGCCACTCGAACGACGGGTCACGCACGAGATTCTGGCCGGGCGCGATTTCGAGGGTGAGCGTGACCGGTTCGCTCATCTTCGAGTGATTGCCGGCCGCATCGTAGGCCAGCACGGTGTAGGTGTACTGCTTGCCGGTGACGAGTACGCCTTCCGCGTAGGTTGGGTTGTCGCTGTATCCGACGGCCTGCCCATCGCGGTAGATGCGATAGCCCACCACTCCCACATTATCCTTCGGCGCGGTCCAGGCGAGGGCGATGGTCGAGTAGGACGTCGGCGTCGCCTTCAGGGCGGTGGGCGCCGCCGGCGCCGAAGTGTCGGCAAAGGGATCGGGCAGCGCAGCGGCGCGGTCCACGCTGCCGTTGACGGTGTTGCCGCTCACGAAATTCGGTTCGACGACCGGGCCGTCCTCAGCGGTCGCGCGCACCAACTCCTTCACCCCGGACGAAGCGGTAATGGTGTTGCGCGCGACGGTATAGCGGCCGATCACCCCCGGGCGGTGTTGGGGCTGCCGATTGGTCCGGGTATGCCGCAGGGCAATGACGGAATCGGTGACTTTCAACTGGTTGTCGATGATTTTGCTGTGCAGGAACGGATAGACGATCTCGGGCCATGCCCAGGAGAAGCGACTGTCGTAGCCGACCACGGTCTTCACGGGGGTGTCGGTGGTGCATCCCTTCACCAACAGGTGCGCTCCCTGGTAATTGGTGAGGCTGCCGATGCCGCCGGCGAAGGCGCACCGGTAGATGGCGATATACTTGGCACAGCGCATCTCATCCGGCTGGATGTCGCCCCCGCCGTTGTAGTCCTCGGTGAAGTCATCGTTGGTCAGGAAGAGGAAGCCGGCGGAAAAATTCTTTTCCACCCGGCAGGCGATCATGCCGGAGCCATGCGTGCCGTCCAGATAGGTGACCCACCGGCAGCTTCCCACGAAATGGCAGTGGCGGAACCAGATATTGTGCAGCCCCATGTGGCCGTTCACCAGCCCCGGATGGCCGGCGCGCGGATCGCGGAAGTTCTGGAATACACACCGGTCGAACACCACATCGCGCACGCGTTGGAGTGCGAGGGCCGAAACCTGCGTCCCCTCGCCATCGAAGGTGAGTTGTTTGAAGTAAAAGTTGCGCGTGGGATTATTGAGCGCTTGCCAGGCCTTCGGATTACCAGCGTGCAGCATGGTGTCGAAGGCGCCGTAGTCATGGGCGATAGGATCGACGGCCACCCGGCAGTGGCCTTTGATGACGGCGCCGCCGTCAGCAATGATGTGCACGTTGTTGCGGGCGGAAATGGTGAATCCGCCGGTGTACTCGCCGGGCGGCAACACCACTGTGCCGCCCTGGGGGGGCAGCGCATCGATGGCACGCTGGATACTGTTGCCATAGTCGACGACGTTCAGGCGAGGCTCGGGGGAGACAATGGCCGGTTGATGATTCGCTGATTCCGGATTGAACGGATGCGCCGCCCACCACACTTCGACATCAACTCCGTACTCGGGGTTGAGCTGCGGCACGCCGGCGTGCGGCGGCGGCACGGCGGCGCTGACCGGAACGATGCCGGCGAGTAGCAGGGTGAACAGGGTCAGGATGGTCGTCAACTGCCATTTATCGGTTCGTACCATGAGCACCTCGCGTAGCCGGCCTTCTTGCTACTTCATGAAGCGTTATGACGGTGCTCTGTGAATTTCTGCCGGCAGCGACCACGTCTGCAGGAGTTCGTTTCCCGGTAGCTGCTAACTTGACAGCGGGGGAAAGTGCGCTATAATAGATAAAAAAATATCGATATTGAATTATCGTTATGGCCCGAGAAGCTGTTGTCAAAAAGATCGAGCGAGACCGGATAGAGACTTTGCCAACAGCTGCTGAGAAGGGAGCGCGCCATGGAATTCGAGTCCCCAAAGATGAGTCGGCTGCCGACGATCCGACGCTTGCCCGCCTACCTGCGCGTGCTGCGCCAGTTGCAGGGCGAGGCGTGGGAACACGTGTCCGGCACGTATCTCGCCGAACAGCTCAGCCTGGATCCCGTGCAGGTGCGCAAGGATCTGACCATCACCGGCATCGTGGGCACACCGCGCGTGGGCTTTATGGTGGACGACACGGTTGCGGCGATCGAGGCATTTCTGGGCTGGCAGAATGCCACGGAAGCATTTTTAGTCGGCGTGGGTAATCTGGGTACAGCGTTGCTCGGTTACGCGGGATTCGAGCGTCACGGCCTGAAGATCGTGGCCGCCTTCGATGCCGATCCGGCAAAAATCGATGTGGAGATCCACGGCAAGCCGGTATACCCCCTGGAGAAGATCGCTGACCTCGCCGCGCGGCTGCGCGTGCGCATGGGCATATTGACCGTGCCGGAAATCGCCGCGCAGGCGGTGGCGGACCGCCTGGTGGTGGCCGGCATCACCGCGATCTGGAACTTCACCCCGGTGGCCTTGAAGACGCCGGGAGGCGTGGTGGTGCAGAACGAGGATCTCTCCTGCGGGCTGGCCGTGCTCTCCGCAAAGCTGCGCAACGCCGACGGGAGTTGACCATGGGCGAACACGATACGCGCACCCCGCGCCACCGGGTGGAGATTTGCATGGGGTCCAGTTGTTTCCTGAAGGGGTCGTACCAGGTGCTGGATGCCTTTCAGGAGCTGTGCCGCCGGCACGCGCTGCAGGAGACGGTGGCGATTGCCGGCGCGTTCTGCAAGGAGCATTGCCGTGACGGCGTGTCGGTGGAGATTGACGGGCAGCTCTTTTCCGTGCCCGACGCCGAGGCGGCGCACGCCTTGTTCACCGCGCACTTTCTGCGTGGACCGGAGACCTCGTCATGAGTCTGATCACCATCAATCATGTGAACTGTAAAGATTGCTACAAAT
>JAGUZN010000088.1 GCA_020060775.1 Armatimonadota bacterium | reverse complement strand
GCCAGCGGCGGCACGGGCGGCTGGGGCGGTTTGAACGGCGGCGCGCCCGGCGTGTCCATCAACTGGTCGTACGGCAACTGGCCTTCACTCCCCCACCTCTGGGCGGGTGGAGACTATGAAGTGCGCGGCTACATGTTCGATCAGCCGAATGTATTGAACGAGGCGTACTGGTACCAGAGCGGCAGCCGCTATGCGCAGATGATGCCCGGCACCGCCACGGGCGCCAACGATATGATCAACAGCTATCGCATGGTCGTGGGCGCATCGTTCTGCGGCTGCCAGTCGCACTTCAGCGATTCCATGGACCTCGCCGAACTGTTGGTGTACTCGCCGAAGCTCGGCGGGCTGGAGCGCGACGCGATGATCTACTATCTGCTGGAGAAATATCCCAGCGCCAATTAACACGCGTCGGCTTCGGTGTGAACTCCCTCCCCGGCCCCGCTCCGCCCGGAGCGGGGCCGGATGGCGTCTGCGGGTCAGGGGAACAGCGGTCGGAGCGCCGGCTTCCAGCCGGCCCCTACCAGCCCAGCATCCATGGGTGCTCCCGGTGGTTCACCAGATAAGGGTGCTGGCACATATGCCCTCCCCCTGTGCATCGCAACGGGGGGAGGGCGGTCGAAGACTGTGCGCGAGTGCAACGAGTCGAACAGAGAATGTGAAAACAGCTTCTTAGAGAGACCATAAAGCCCTGTCAGCGCGTCATACACCGCCTTCCTGCCGCCCCTCCGGGGCTTACACCTCTCTTCTTCTCCCTCCCAGGGGTTCGCTACGCTCACCCCTGGCTCAACATCCGCCATCCCTGCGGGATAGGGGGAGATAAGGAAGGCCTTGCACGTCGCGGGTCGGCGAGCAACAGGACAACGTGATGACCCGGTCCCCTGCCGGCAGAGCGCGCAGGCGTATGCAAAATGCTGTGGCTCAAGCTTGCCAAAACATTAATTTCCCGATACAATGATTTGTATCAACATCCTGATATGCGGCAACTCCCTCTTTTCAACCAGGGTGTTGCAGGCATACCCTATCGCTATTTCGAGTTAAGGAGGCACCGCAATGCACGGTTCGCGAACCGTCACCCGAGGGTTCACCCTCATCGAGTTGCTCGTCGTGATCGCCATTATTGCCATCCTGGCCGCGATCCTCTTCCCCGTGTTCGCCAAGGCGCGCGAGAAAGCCCGGCAGTCAAGCTGCTTGAACAACCAGCGGCAGATCGCCGTGGCCATGCTCATGTATGCGCAGGACCACGATGAAATGATGCCCGACTCCTCCAACGTGTGGCCGGAGATCAACGTGGACCGCAACATCCTCATGTGCCCGACGAAAGGCAAGAAAGTCGCCAACGCCTACGTGTACAATGACGGCGTGTCCAGCCTGGCGCTGGGCGAGATCGTCAGCCCGGAGAGCACCGTGCTCACCTGCGACGGCCAGCACTCCGCCACCAGCAGTCCGGTCACCTACGACAATGTCGCCTACTCCGGCGATGATGTGGATGAGCGCCACAGCGAGAAGCTGGTGGCCACCTTCGTGGATGGGCATGTGCAGGTGCTCGACTACCCGTGGGAAGTGCGCTCAGGCATGGTGCTGCACCTCGATGCCGCCTCGATCCAGGGCATTGCCGCCGACGGATACATCGACACCTGGCAGGACACCAGCGGCAAGGGCAACGACATGACCGCGCAGCGCACCGACACCTGGCGCCCGATCTACAAGGCGAATATCGTCGATGGGCATGCGGCGGTGCGCATTCAGGGCAATCGCTGGTTCAGCCAGACGGCCTACGGCGCGTTCGCCAACAAGCGCTTCACACCCAGCAACATGGCCAGCGTGACGGCGATCACCGTGGCCGCGCCGGTCGCGCAAACCTACGGCGGCACCGACTGGGGCGGCCGCCTCATCCATGCCAACAGCGGCCCCACCATCGGCACCACCGACGGCTTTCGCATGGCGATGAGCAATTCCAGCAGCGGCGGCTGGGGGGGCCTGGGTGCCAATAGTCCTGCCGTGACCATCAACTGGGCCTACAGCAACTGGTCGCCCCTCTACTTCTGGCCGAATGGCGAATTTCAGGTGTTCGGCTATATGCTCGACAATGAGAACATGAAGGCCGATGCCTTCTGGCAGTGGAACGGGTCGCGCAAGGCGCAGTCGATGGCCACCCAGACGCCGGGCGCTAACGGCTTGATGCAGACCAAGTACTTCAAGGTCGGCGCGGACTACTGTAACTGCGGCTCGCACTTCAGTGATGATATGGACATTGCCGAACTGCGCGTCTACTCGCCGAAGCTCGGCGGGCTGGAACGCGATGCGATGATCAACTTCCTGCTGACGAAATACCCGAGCGCGAAGTAAGCGTCCCCGCAACCTGATCCATCCCCCGGCCCCGCTCCGCCCGGAGCGGGGCCGGCTGGCGTCTGCGGTCAGGGGGATAGGGTTGCTACCGGCGATTGCTGAGAATAACGTGCTGGCATCTATTCCTTGCGGGCGCGCAGCGGCCGCTGTGGAGTGCGGCGAGCATCGCCGCTGTGTCTTCCGGTCGAGCGCACCACGTCACGACATATCCATCACGTGTTCGGGTGATCGTCCGGCGCAAACGCGGTGTGTAGTACTCCGGCATGCGCCCGCAGGGTGTGGTAGAGGATCGGGCAGGCAGGCATCATCATCGCAAAACAGAGCGGCGATGCTCGCCGCACTCCACAGCGGGCTGCGCCCGCAGGGACTTCCCTACAAGGGGTGTCCGCAGGCATGATGCATCTCCTCGCGCTGCCCCTCACTTCCCGGCGGGGGTGGAAGTGGAGACGGTGACGGTGATGTCGTCGGCGGTGCCCGGCTGGCCGTCCGCGCCCTGGCTGCGCCCGGTCAGGCGTCCGAGCTGCAGGATGAAGG
>JAGUZN010000381.1 GCA_020060775.1 Armatimonadota bacterium | reverse complement strand
GGCGGGCATGGCGACCCCGAGCGCATGAAAGACCGGGGTCAGTTGCGCCCAGTACGCCAACTCGTTCGGGCCGGCGACAAAGGCCGTGCTGCCGAACACCCACTCCTGCACCACGGGACGCAGCACCGCGTTCGGCACGGCAGCATCGGGGTGCGCTGCGACCAGCGCCGACAGGTCTGCCGGCGTCAACGCCCGTTCTCCAACGTGATACTGTTCATCGGCGTAGGCTACTCGTTGTCGCCCGTGGTCCCATACGAACAGGTTGCTCACTTCATCGGGCTTGGTGAGCGCCGGATGGAAGCCACGGGCACGCACCTCCTGCGCACGGGCATTCACCAATGCCGTCGTCTGCAAGGGAGCGGCGATCTCGCGCTGCAGGATGGGCAGCGCCAGTTCGCGCAACTCGGGCAGGCGCGGGTCACAGATCACCAGCCCCATTGGCGAGAGCCATGCCGCGAGCAATCGGCTGAACCATTCACCGAAGTCGGCGGCGGCCTCCAGCGTGTCAGATAATCCGCGCAGTACGTCACTGGCGCAGGGCAATCCCTCGATGATCTCGGCAACCTGCGCGATGATCGCCTGGCCAGGGCCATGGACGGGAAGATCGCCGATCAGCGAACCGGGCGTACCCGCATCCGCGGGATAGCTGATCTGGTGAAAAGTGCCCCGGGCATCGGTGCAGCCCACATGATCGATCTCCGCCCGGTCGTCATCATCGGCGCCTACCCAGAACACCGGCACCACAGGCTTGCCTGTTGCCGTCGCCAGACGGCGGGCACGATTGATGGCGGTCAGCGCTTTGTACAGGGTATAGAGCGGTCCCCCGAGCAATCCGGGCTGCTGGCCAACAGTGACCACCGCTGTGCGGGGGTCGGCCAGCAGACGTGCATTCTCGCGGGCGGCAGCATCAGCGCCAAGGTGCTGCTGATAACGATGCACCGTTGCGGCTACGATCGTTGGGTCGGCGCCGACCCGTTCATAACGGGCGAGTGCCTCCACAGCTTCCGGGTCGCGAGCAAAGAGGGTGAGGGCGGCAGGGTCGCGTTGGAGATAGGCGCGCAGCAAGGCTTGGCCGGGATCGACCTCTGCCAGCGACAAGTTCGCCATGATGTGCGGCAGCACGGGGCTCACCTCGGTCATTAGAGAGACTCCTCGTTCTCCAGGCGGGCGAGCAGTTCGCGGAAATGTGGGTGATCGCGCAGCGGATCGAGCGAGGGCTCGTGTTCAAGCCATTCGACGATGTCGTCTCCCAGTTCGATAGCCCGGCGCAGGTCGTTGAGCGCACCATCTGTCTCTCCCAGCCGCGCCAGCGTACACGCGCGCCAGAAGTAGAGCACGGCATCCTGGGGATCGAGGTCAAGCCCGCGGTTGAAATCGATCAGTGCGCGGTCCACCTGATCGGTCGCCAGGTAGCACAGCCCCCGATTGAGCAACGTCCACAGGTCGGCCGGGTGGCGCGAAAGCACCTGATTGAAGTGGCGCAACGCACCGGGATAATCGCCCAGATTGTCGCGCACGACGCCGATCCAGGTTTGGAACCTATCGTCCTGCGGAGCGAGCGATGCCGCTTGCTCGAACGCGTCGAGCGCCTCCCGGAACGCGCCCATTTCGCGCAGCGCCTTGCCGCGGGCCGCACTGGATTCAGGATGATCGGGCGCCAGCTCGTACGCCAGATCCGCCACGCGGAGGGCCAGATCATACTCGCCACTGATGATCAGATAATCGACCAGCTCGAACAGCGCGGTTTCGCCGTTCAGCGCTTTGTGGAAACCCAACCGTAACGACCGTTCTGCCGCCTCCCAATCGCCCAGCGCTAATTCGGTCCACGCTTTATAACAGTATGTTTCGGCGTGCGACGGTTGCAGGCGCACCAGTTGATGAGCATGTTCGAGCGCTTTCCGGGGTTGATTACAATTGATCGCCAACTCGATGGCAAAACGCTGGGCCTCCACTTCGTCCTCGCCGAGCTCGACCATCTGCCGCCCCAGGGCCATGGCCTCTTCGAACTGCCCGAGCGCCAGGTAACACTGCGCCAGGCTCTGGTAATTGTCGGTATGACCGGCGCCTAATTCGATCGCACGGCGATAGGCGTCGGTGGCCTGCCGATACTGACGCCGTCGGAAGGCGAGATAGCCCTGAAACTCATGAAACAGTGCATGCTCAGGGAAGCGCTCCAGCGCTTCCTCCAGCACGGGGAGGGTGGCATCGCGGTCATCATGCGAGAGCGCATGCACCAGCCCTTCCCACGCTTCAAGGCGATGCGGTTCTGCCTTCACCAATTCCTCGAAGGCCTCGCGCGCGATCTCCAGGCGACCGGCCTCTTCGGCCAGCTCGGCCAGCAGCATGAGCAGATCGCCATCCAGCCGATGACGCTCACGCAAGGCTAACAACGTTTCCAGCGCATCCATGCCCACGTGCAACGCGGCAGCATCTTCATCATCGCCGGCATGTTCCAGCTCAGCGTCGGCATCGGGACGGGGATGGTGCAGGGCATCGTAAGCGCACCGTAATGCCTGCAGCGCCTCGGCATCGCGCCCCAGCAGATAGAGCGCACGACTGCGCAATTGCAGCGCGTCAAAGGACAGGGCATCTTGCGCCAGCGCCGCATCCGCCTGCACCAATGCGCCGGCGTAATCCCCCCGTCCGAGAGACGATCGACCCAATTCGAGTAATTTGTGGATGGAAGGCACCAGTTCTCCAGCTCCCTGACCGGCATCCGCAGACCGGCTGACTGTTTCGTCTAGCTATACACCAGATTCTTCACCGCACGCACCACGTCCTCTACCTGCGGCAGTGCAGCCTGTTCCAGCGATGGCGCAAAGGGGATCGCCATCGGAGGCATCGTGATACGCGTCACCGGCGCTTCAAGGTATGCAAAGGCCTGCTCCATGACGCGATAGGCGATCTCCGCTGCGGGCCCTGCCGTGGCGAACGCCTCGGTCACCACGATGGCGCGTCCCGTTTTGCGCACGGAAGCGCCCAGGGTGTCCACGTCCAGCGGCGCCAGGGTGCGCAGATCGATCACTTCCACCGCCACTCCCTCCCTGGCGAGATGCATCGCCGCCTGTGCCGCGACATGCACGGCGCGTGAATAGGCCAGAATGGTGGCGGCGTCCCCTTCGCGCAGCACCCGCGCCTGTCCCAGCGGTATCGGCGCCGCATCTTCCAGCAGCGGCATGCGGACCTTGTACAGATCTTTATGTTCCACAAACAGCACGGGATCGTCATCGGCCATGGCCGCGGTGAGCAACCCGCGCACATCTTCGGCAGTGGACGGCGCCACCACCTTGAGGCCGGGCACATGCATGAACCAGCCCTCCAGCATCTGCGAGTGGGTGGCCCCATAACTGCGCCCCGCGCCAGCGGCCGCGCGCAGCACGATAGGCACGCGCGCCTGCTCGCCGTAAATTTCGCGGAATTTCGCGGCGTGATTGACAATCTGATCCATTGCCAGCGTGATGAAGTCCATGAACATGTACTCCACCACCGGCCGCAACCCGGTTAATGCCGCGCCGATGGCCAGGCCGGTCACGCCGCCTTCGGCGATCGGCGTATCGACCACCCGGCCCTCGCCGAACTCCTCCAGCAAGCCGCGGGTGACGCCGAACGCCCCGCCGTACCGGCCGATATCCTCACCGAAGAGCACGACCGTGGGATCACGTCGCATGGCTTCGACAAGGGCTTCGCGAATCGCATCGGCGTAGTAGACCAGTCTTGGCGTGGTTGCCGTGATATCCATGCCTTGATTCAACACCATTTCGCAGGATCTGACAAGGGAAGCGAGCTACAAGTCCGACAAACGCAGTGCCAGTGCCCAACGCGAACGCGTCGAAGGGGTATTCACAGGATAAATGCCTCTTTAACACAAAACTGATGTGTGCTATAATAATGCATCATACCGTTGGAGATTTCTGCAGGAACGCGCGTGAGGCGTGTCGAAATGATATAAAAGGCTAACGCTCTGTCCGGATGATTGAGCAGACATCCCCTCCCCTCCCACGGGTCGAATCGGTTGTCGCATGACTTCGCGTGCGGCCCGTCGCATGGTGATGAGGTCTACGCCCGAATTCCCGCCCCGGGATGGCGCGCGTTCGGTATCAATATGCCGGCCAGCAGAGATGACCGGCGTGAACTTGAGGAGTATTCATGGCTGACGATAAAGAACCACAGATTGCCCGTGATATCCGCGACGTATCGATCGTCGAGGAGATGAAGGATTCCTACCTGCGCTTCGCCATGAGCGTCATCATCAGCCGTGCGCTGCCGGATGTCCGCGATGGCTTCAAACCGTCGCAGCGCCGCGTGTTGTACGCCATGCATGAATTGCGTTTGAACCCCGAGGGCGCCACGCGCAAATGTGCGGCCATCATCGGCGAATGCATGGGGAAGTACCACCCGCACGGCGACGCGTCGATTTACGACACGCTGGTGCGCATGGCGCAGGATTGGAACGCCCGCTATCCGATGGTGCATCCGAAGGGCAACTTCGGCTCGATCGACGGCGACCCGCCGGCCGCCATGCGCTATACCGAGGCCAAACTGACGCCGCTCGGCGCAGAGATGCTCGCGGACATCGAACGCAACACGGTGAATTTCGCGCCAAACTTCGATGAGACCACCGAAGAGCCGACTGTGCTGCCGGGGGGCTTTCCGAACCTCATCTGCAACGGCACCAGCGGCATTGCCGTCGGCATGGCCACGGAAATCGCCCCGCACAACCTGGGCGAGGTCGTCGATGCCTGCGGGCTCTACATCGACCGCGACGGCGACATTACGGTTGAAGAACTGATGGAAGTGCTGCCGGGCCCGGACTTCCCCACCGGCGGGCTGATCCTGGGCAACCGCGGGATTCGCGAAGCGTACTCCACCGGCAACGGCGCGTGCACCATGCAAGCCCGCACGATCATCGAACCGGCGGAGAACGGCAAGACGGCGATCGTCGTCACCGAGCTGCCTTACCAGGTGAACAAGTCCCGCCTTGTCGAGCAAATCGCCGAACTGGTGAAGGATAAGAAGATCCAGGGCATCGCCGACCTGCGCGATGAGTCGGACCGCGTGGGCATGAAGTTGGTCATCGAGCTGAAGCGCGATGTGAATCCGCACGTCATTCTCAATCAGCTTTACAAGCATACACCGCTGCGCAAGCGCTTCAACTTCAACATGGTGGGCATCGTGCAGGTCAACGGTAAACCGGAGCCGCGCACGCTGACCATGCTCGACCTCATTCGTGAGTTCCTCGGGCACCGGCGCGAAGTCGTCATTCGCCGCACCAAGCATGAGTTGAAACAGCAACGCGACCGCGCGCACATCCTGGAAGGCTACGTCATCGCGCTGAACAATCTCGATGCGGTGATCAAGCTCATCCGCGAAAGCCGCAACCCGACCGTCGCCAAGGAAGGGTTGATGCACACGTTCGCCATGAGCGAACGCCAAGCGCAGGCCGTGCTCGACCTGCAATTGCATCGGCTCACCTCGCTGGAGATCGAGAAGGTGCAGAAGGAGTACGCGGAAGTCATCAAGCGTATCGCCTTCCTGGAAGACCTGCTGGCCAGCCCGCGCAAGATCATGGCGGTGGTGAACGATGAGTTGCTTGCGCTGAAGAAGCGGCATGGCGATGCCCGTCGCTCGCGCATGCGCCCCGAGGAGGCCGCCGAGCTCTCGATTGAAGACCTCATCGATGAAGAAGATGTGATCATCACCGTCACCCGCGACGGCTATGTTAAACGGCTGCCCATTGATACGTATCGCACGCAGGGACGCGGCGGCAAAGGGATTATCGGGTTGACGACCAAGGAAGAGGATAACGTCGAACACCTCTTCATCGCCAACACCCACAGTTACCTGCTGGTATTCACCGATAAGGGTAAAGTCTATCGTCTGCGCACGCACGAAGTGCCGGCCGCCAGCCGCACCGCCCGCGGCGTGAATATCATCAACCTGATCAGCATCGATCCGGGCGAACAGGTGACGGCGGTGTTGAACATCAAGGACTTCCCGGCGGATAAGTATCTCTTCATGGTCACCGAGCAGGGCGTGGTAAAGAAAACGGCGCTGTCGGAATTCGCCAACGTCTATTCTGCCGGCAAGATCGCCATCACCATGAAGGATGATACCGATTCGCTACGTTGGGTGAAGGTGACGGATGGCCAGCAGCACATCGTGCTCGCCACCCACCGCGGCATGTCCATCCGCTTCCCGGAGAGCGATGTACGCCCGATGGGTCGTCAGGCGGCAGGCGTGGGCGGCATCCGCTTCAAGTACGATAATGACCGCGTCGTTGGTGTGGCCATCGTGCGCCCGGGTCACGACCTGCTGGCCGTGACGGAACGCGGCTACGGCAAGCGCACGCCGCTCACCGAGTATCGCGTGCAGAGCCGCAACGGCAGTGGCATTAAGACCGTGCAGATCACCGAGAAAAACGGTCCGCTAGTCGAATGCAAGGTGGTCGATGAGAAGGATGAAGTCCTGCTCATCTCCACTGGCGGGCAGTTGATCCGCACCAAGGTAGCCGATATCCGCGAGACGGGACGCTCCGCCCAAGGCGTGCGCCTGATGCGCATCGAGGATGATATCCGCATCGCCTGTGTGGCAGTGGTGGTCAAACGCGAAGAGGAGCCCGGCGAGATGGAGCAGGAAGGCTTGACCACCGTGTGCGCCGCTCCGTAAGCGGCGGAACCGGACCCCAAAACACTCGACGGGCTCGGAGAGGCATCTCCGAGCCCGTCGTATTACTTCAGCAGAAGAAACCGATCACTCTTTCGAGGTTTTCCGGCGAGTCGTGGTCGTCTTCTTCGCGGTCTTCACCGCCTTCGGTTTGGCGGCTTTCGCCTCACCGTTGCCGGCGGGCGGCGTCGCCAACACTTCGACGCCCTCGGCGGGCATCGGTTTGGTGGTGCGGCACCGCGGGTAGCCGCTGCAGCCCAGGAAGGCGCCACGTCGGCTCTTGCGCACGGCCATTGGTTTCCCGCATTTCTCGCAGGCGATGGTCGTCAACTGCGGCGGTTCTTTCTTGGCGCGCGGAGCTTCGCCCTCCTGGCCGGGCAACGGTTTCGTCTGCGTGCATTCCGGATAGCGACTACAACCATAGAACGGCCCGCGCCGACTCTTACGCAGCACCATGGGAGCGCCGCATGCCTCGCACAGCACTTCCGGTTGCTCCTCACCGGCTGCGCCCTCCGGCTTTTCGCCGTTGGTGGCCTCATCCTCTTTGTGCAGGAACTGGCTCTCTTGCGCGGTGAACTCGCACTCGGGAAAGCCGCTGCACGCCACGAAGCGGCCGAACTTCCCTTCGCGCAGCACCAGGTTCTTCCCGCAGGACGGGCAGGCGTGGTCGAGCGGTACATCCGGCACTTTCACGCGCTCCATCTTCTCCGCCGCCTCGTGGAGCGCATGGGAGAACGGCCCGTAAAACTCTTTCAGCAACCGCACCCAGTCTTCCTGACCGGATTCCACCGCGTCGAGTTCGCTCTCCATCTTCGCAGTAAACTCGGTGTTGATAATCTCAGGAAAGTGCTTCTCAAGCTGCGACGTGACCGCCATACCCAGTCCGGTGGGATGGAATTTCTTGTCTTCGAGAAAGACATACCGTCGGTCCTGGATGGTGCTGATAATGGGGGCGTAGGTGGACGGGCGGCCGATGCCGCGCGACTCCAGCGCTTTCACCAGCGTGGCTTCCGTATAGCGCGCGGGCGGTTGCGTGAAATGCTGCTCGGTGTCCAATCCCAACAGGTCGAGGGGATCGCCCTCCGACACCGGCGGCAGGAATTCGGACTCCTGGCGATCGGACGATAAGACCATGTAGCCGGGAAACTTCACCCGCTGGCCATTCGCGCGCAGCGTATACTCGCCAGCTGTCACGTCGACGACCATCACCTCCAGCACCGCGCTCGCCATCTGCGAGGCGAGAAAACGCCGCCAGATCAGCCGGTAAAGCTTGAGTTGATCGGGCGTGAGGTGGGATGCGACTTGTTCCGGAGCGCGCGACACCTCGGTCGGCCGAATGGCCTCGTGCGCTTCCTGGGCACCCTTCACCGTTTTCGTCTTGCGCTCCGCCTTCGGCACGTACTCCTGCCCGAACGTAGCCTGGATATACTTTTTGGCCTGCTCCTTGGCCTCGTTCGACACACGGGTGGAGTCGGTGCGCATGTAGGTGATCAACCCCACGTGACCCTCGCCGCCCATGTCCAGACCTTCGTAGAGCTGCTGGGCAATGGCCATGGTGCGCTTGGCGCTGAAGCTGAAGGCGCGAAACGCCTCCTGCTGCAGCGTGCTGGTGATGAACGGCGGCTGCGGGTTGCGACGCTGGTCGGACACCTTCACCGAGGCCACGCGATAGGCGGCGTCGCGCAGAGCGGCTTCCGCTTCGCGAGCCTGCTCCTCATGGGCGAGTTTGAGCTTTTTCCCCGCATACTCGATGAGTTTGGCGGCAAAGGGACGATCAGGCTGTCCCTGCGGCGTCATTTGCGCGATAATAGTCCAATACTCTTCGCTCTGGAAAGCCTGGATCTCGCGTTCGCGATCACACACCAGCTTCACGGCCACCGACTGCACGCGACCGGCGGAGAGGCCCGGGCGCACTTTGCGCCAGAGCAGCGGGCTCAGTTGGTAGCCCACCAGGCGGTCGAGCACGCGACGCGCCTGCTGTGCATTCACGCGGTTGCCGTCGATGGTGCGTGGGTGATCCAGTGCCGCGCGAATGGCGCTGCGGGTAATCTCGTTGAACTCAATGCGACTTACGCTCTCAAGGTGCAGGGCTTCACGCAGATGCCAGGCGATCGCCTCGCCTTCGCGATCCGGGTCCGTCGCTAGGTAGACATGTTCGGCGGATTTGGCCGCTTTGCGCAGCTTGCTGATGATATCGGTTTTATCGGCGATAATGACGTACTCCGGGGAGAAATTATGCTCGGGGTCAACGCCCAATCCATTGGACGGCAGATCGCGCACATGTCCCATGGAGGCCATCACTTCATAATCTTCACCCAGGAAGCCTTTGATCGTCCGGGTCTTCGCCGGGGACTCAACAATGATCAAGGATTTCCGTGCCAAGGTTATCTTCTCCTCAATTCCGCACCCATCTGCACCACGCGTCACCAGGGACACAGGGGTTTTGGCCGATTTCATATACCGCATCGCAGCGATATTTGCACCATGCGATGTGTTCTGCGTGCAGCCACGCGGCTATTTCAGGGCGCGCAACGGCGATCATGGTACACACTTTCCGTCGTCCGCGCAAGGGATACCCATTTTCCATGGCAAACAAAAACCGCTATCTCTGCTACCGATCGATTATTTTACCCGGGCTTGTTCTCCTGCTCGGGGCAGCCTCGTGAGGCCCCCTTGTCCAATGTTACTCGACTCTGCTACACTTATTAGGTATTAAGGATTGTCCCGCCCGCGCGGGTCCCCCCGTGTTCCCGTACCGTGTCCACGATACCTTCGGAGGATCACCAGTGATTATTATTATGGAGGAAGGCGCGCCTGATCAGGCCGTCAACGAAGTCATCAGCATGATTGAGGCTGAGGGCTTCAAACCGTTCGTCAACCCCGGCGTCGAGCGCAAAGTGATCGCCGTGCTGGGCGTGGTGAATGTCGAGAAGATGGCCGTCGCCGATAAGTTCGCCGCACTGCCCGGCGTCGAGCGTGTCACCCTGGTTTCAGAGCCGTACAAATTAGCCAGTCGCGCGCACCACCCGGCCGGCACGGTCGTCACTGTGCGGGACGTGACCATCGGCAGTCAGGAACTCTGCGTCATTGCCGGCCCGTGCAGCGTGGAGAGCCGCGAGCAGACGCTGGAAATCGCTCATGCCGTGAAAGCCGCCGGCGCCCACATGTTGCGCGGTGGCGCCTTCAAGCCGCGCTCGTCGCCCTATTCCTT
Source organism: Armatimonadota bacterium (assembly GCA_020060775.1). GTDB lineage: Bacteria > Armatimonadota > Hebobacteria > CAIYQO01 > CAIYQO01 > JAGUZN01. Next base: position 9,149 of record JAGUZN010000381.1, on the reverse strand, counting down.
CCAGGGACTCGGCCGGGAAGGCCTGGAAATCCTCGCGGAAGCGCGCGAAGCCACCGGCCTGCCGGTGGTGACGGAAGTGATGGATTATCACGAATGCGAACAGGCGGCGGAGTATGCCGACGTGCTGCAGGTCGGCGCCCGCAACATGCAGAACTTCCGCCTGCTGCAAAAGATCGGTTCCATGGATGTGGCCGTATTACTGAAGCGCGCCTTTGGCTGCAAAGTGGAAGACCTGCTGCTGGCGGCCGAATATGTCATGGCCGAGGGGAACGCCAAAGTCATCCTCTGTGAGCGCGGCATTATCACCTTCGAGACCTCTACCCGATTCACCACCGACATCAATGCGATTCCGGTGATCAAGCATCACTCTCATCTGCCCATCGTGCTGGACCCGAGCCATGCGGCCGGCGACTGGCGTTATGTCGCAGACATCGCGCTGGCCGGTATCGCCGCTGGCGCCGACGGCCTGGAGATCGAAGTGCACAACAACCCGACCAAGGCGAAGTCGGACAGCGCACAAGCGCTGACACCTGAGAAGTTCGCCGAGTTCATGGAGCGCGCACGCCGAGTTGCCCAGGCAGTCGACCGTACGATCAGCACCCCCAGCATGGTGATGTAAGGTCGCTGCCCATTTCCATCACGCGGTGCTGTTGTGTCGCCCCATCTCGCCGAGGTGGGGCGATATGCCGTGAGAAGCTGTTTGCGCAGCGACTGGTCGAAAAGGTGAACATCGTGCGGCCCGCACCCATCGGTACAATTGAGAGAGTCGCCTTGCCGTCGTTCGATCAGGACGATGTGCGGAATGGATGCCCATGGCTGCTGTCGCCACTCCACCACGACAGGTCGTCTGCCTTTCCCCGGGTGCTGCCGGCATCATGCAGGCGCTGCAGGTGTGCGCGTTGCACCCTGGCGTATTCTCCCTTCCCGAGGTAGAGATCTCGCTCATGTCGATATCGGTGGCACGACCAGACCTTGTCGTACTCGACCAGGATACGCCGATGCAGGAGGAGATCTTCATTCAGTGCGGCGTGCGCACCCTGCGGCTGGCTCCGCAGACGCTGGAGGAAATCTACGCGGACATCATCTTACTTGGCAGTGTGCTGCAGCGCCGGGCCGCGGCGCGCCGCCTGGTGCGATGGATGCAGGAGGAACTGGCCACGCTGGCGCGGCAGCCCGCCCCGCCGCACCGGGTGTATTGCGAGGAATGGCCATCGCCGCCAACGATCGCCCGCGGGTGGATGAGCGAGCTGCTAGCACTCGCCGGGCAACAGGATGTCTTCGCTGATCGGGCGAAAGAACGCAACTCGGCACAACGGCGCGTCACTGACGCGGAAATCCGCCGTCGTACTCCAGACGTGCTGATCCTCGCGTGGCGCGGCACGGGATCGCGCGCGAATGTGGCCGAGGTGGCGGCGCGACCGGGCTGGCATACGCTGCCCGCCGTGCATGCCGGCCGCCTGCTGGGCCTCGACGAGACGCGGTTACACCCCGGTCCCCAGTTGGTCGATGGGTTGCGCGCGCTCATCGCCGCCCTGCACGCCGTCTGAGGGGAAGGCTTCGCGCGGCACGCGCCCGAGCAGGCGTTCCAATGGGCGCTGGAGCAGCGAGGTTGTCCACGCTTCGTGCGGGCTGATCGGCTCAACCAGAATAGTGAAGAGCCCCAATCGGTTGCCCCCGAGGATATCGGTGAACATCTGGTCGCCGATCATCGCCGTAGTTTCTGGCGTGGACCCCAGCAGTTGCATGGCACGGTGGAAACCGCCGGGCAGCGGTTTGCAAGCGCGGGTGATCCACGGCACACCCAGTTCTTCAGCGACCGGGCGCACGCGCCGCGCCGTGGCGGCATTGCTGACGATGCATGCCCGCAGGCCGGCAGCTTTGACCTGTGCCATCCACGCCATCACCGCGGGGGCGATATCGAAACTGCGCCACGGGGTGAGGGTATTATCCAAATCCAGGATCACCGCCTGCACCCCGCGCGCGGCTAGCGCCGCGCAGTTAATATCGGATACCTGTGCCACCAGCCAGTGCGGCCGCAACGTCGCATGCATGGCCTTATTATGGAAGAGGCAGCACCCAGCCGTCAAACGGGGCACGGCCTCAGCCACGGCCAACGAGCGGCTGCACATCAAGCGGCAACGTCGTCAAGCGCTCGACACGCCTCCCGTATTTGCCCAACGTATTCTCGATCACGCAGTAATCGAAGCCGGGGAGCACCACCTGATGGAAATGATCACCGATGCCGCGCAACGCCACGTCGAGCATGGTCACGATCTGCCGACCGAGCGGTTCATGGCTATCCTGGGTGATGGCACCAAAGAATTCCTGGCACTCGGTATACCCCGCGTTATGCGTGCCGGTATAAGGCTTCAACGCCGCCAGATCGACGCGCCTGCCCACCCTGGCAGAGACCTCATCGGCATGCGCAGCGAAGTATTCCACCAACGCCAATTCCTGCAGGCGTGCGGGTGATCCGTCAGCCGCCACCTCGCAGTACGCTTTCTCGCCGACGTGATAGGCCCCTTCCACCAACCGGCGCCAATAATGCTGATCAGCAGTGATCTGCGCCGGATTTTCGACAGCGATCACCGAACGACGGATACAGGCGGTCAAGCCGTCACGTTGCGGGCCTACGCCCAGATGCACCCAGTCGCCTTTGCGGATGGGGCGGTTCAACGCCGGACCAATGAGCGTACGATTTGCCTCGTTCGCGCCCACCATGATTTTGAAGCCGTCGCACTCCGAGCCCAGCATGCGGCCGACCCACTGTCCCCAGGCGGCTACTTCCGTCTCCAGCCGTCCCGGGCGCAACACGGCAAGCATGGCGCGCATCATCGCATCGGCAATGATGCCGGCATCGGCGATCAGGCGCATCTCGATATCGCTCTTTTCGTACTTCACCCGGTAGTAGAGTTCCTGGGCATCGATCACCCCGTCCTGCCCATACAATTCTTCCAGGTATGCGACAATACCGGCGGGAACTACCTGACGCGGCGTCAGCAGCGCAATGTGATCAACTGGATGTCCCCCAGCCGCAGCGGCGATGATATCCTCCAGCCGTTCGGCTTTGATTGGGTACTGCTCATCAGCAAGCTGCAGCAACTCGGCTTTGTGTACGGTCGCCCCGGCACGTTCCGCAAGCTGCTCGGCGACATAGCCACCCTCCAGCCCGGCGACGATGTGGAACCCATTGGGCCCCACCACCCCGGCCACCTGCTCAATGGAGAGATTGGTGTTCCCCCCCAGGTAAGGCACGTCGCCGCGGTAGTGCTCGTCAGAAAAGACGAAGCCCACGGTATGCCCCTGCACTTGCATCGCCGTATTCACCCGGTCGACCCGCGCGAGAAACTCGGCTTTCGGCGCCAGGTAATTCCGGTCAACGGGCGGGGCTTCGTCCAGGATATGCATCACCAGTTCCAGGTCGTGGCGATGCATCGTCGGTAATGTGCGCATGATATCTCCACCTCGTATAGCGGAATGACGGTTCCCTGGTCCGGTGTATCGGTTAAGCCACCTTGTCTTTCCCTGCATTCGCCCATAGCGCTTCCTTCTCCTGCCGAGTCCGTCTCACTTGACGACGCTCACCGGCCATGATATAACAACGTGACGCATGAGTCGGTCAGCATGCCGGCTGACCCCTCCGTTCTCCCAGTACACACCGCAGCACGAGGATACCAGTGTGACCACTCAGACGCAATTCGATCCCCAGTCCTCCATGACAAAAATTCGCTCCTTGGATGAACTGACACGGGAATGCGCCCGTTTGCGAGCAGCGGGGGTGCGCATCGTGGCGACGGGCGGGTGTTTTGACCTGCTGCACCTCGGTCATGTGCGTAGCCTGCAGACCGCGCGCTCCATGGGCGATTGCCTGGTGGTCATGATCAATAGCGATGCTTCGATCCACGCCCTCAAAGGGCCGGGACGACCCATTGTGCCGGAGCAGGAGCGCATGGAAATCCTCGCCGCGTTGGCCTGCGTGAATTACGTCACGCTCTTCGACGGCGATTCCCCGGCCCCCGTGCTCGCGGCCTTGCAGCCGCACATCTTCTGCAAAGGCGCCGATTATGCGCCGGGCAGTGGAAAACCCCTCCCCCACGCAGAAGTCGAAGCGGTGAACGCCTACGGCGGCGAGATCGCTTTCCTCCCGCTCATCCCCGGCAACTCCACCACCTCGGTGATTGAACGGATTCATAGTCGGTAGGAGACTACTAGTAGTTCGTCAATCAGGATTTCAGTGCTGATAATTCAAAAGATTTCTGAATGGCCCTTTTAGACAGGCTGTTTCTTCGTGGCCAGAAGCTCATTTGTCTGATGTTCGATTTCTACCCCCCGTAGTTTCGGCTGCTGTCCAAAATGCGTGATCCAATTGATACGGAGGCTGTTCCGGAGGCGTGGCGAAGGGATCGGCCAGCCAGTCCCAGATATTGCCGTAGGTGAACAGGTTCCAGTGCAGCAGGGCCACCAGGCGGCAGAGCGGCAACGGACACTGCGACACCCATTGCAGGTAACCCACTACGCACTAACAACAATAACCGAAGTGCTCAATCTGCAATCCTCCATCCGTTCATCCGGCAATCCTGCAAATCTCGGTTCGGCCAGTTGACCAAATGCCCGTCCTGATATAGAATAGATGTTTGATATCCACTGCACCCTGACAACCGCATACCGACATCTTCACTCTGTGTTTCTACGGTGAAATATCTTTCGCACAACGAACGCACAATACCCAACATCGCCTGTCGACCAAAAATATTTATTTAGCAAAACGAACCCAATTTGAACTCACCAACTAGACGTAACACACAAAAAACGAACCCAAACGAACCCAAATTGGACCGGTAAACCAGGCGGTGCATCGCCCGATTTGACTGCGAATGCAATGTTCGCGAATGTTTGAAACGGCGACCAGGATGGCCGCGCTCTCAGCCAGGGCATCCCCTGGCGCCCCCACGCTCCCACACTCCCGCACCCCTTGGAACCTGGAACCTGGAACTTGAAACTTGTCAAGGAACTGCCTTTGACGGCGGGCGGGGATGGCGTGTATGATGACGCGGCATGTCGACATCTGAGACCCCGGTACTGGCCCCGTTGCGGATCACCCCACCGCCCGTCACCCGTCACGCCTTCCGCGCACTGTGGCAGGCCGAGAGCGGCTATCGGGAGGTGCTGCAGCTCGCCTGGCCGCTCTTTCTGTCGCAGGGGTCGACGACCATCCTGCACTTCGTGGACCGCATGTTCCTCACCTGGCATTCGCCGGAGGGGATGGCGGCGGTAGGGCCGGCGGGGATGCTCGCCTTCACCATTCAGGCCTTCTTCCTGGGGATCACCGGCTATGCCGCCGCTTTCGTGGCGCAGTACACCGGCGCGGGGAAGCAGGACAAGGCGGTCGCTACCGTATGGCAGGCGATCTACCTGTCCATCGTTGCCGCGCTGCTGAACCTGCTGTTTCTACCGATGGGCAGCGCCATCTTCCGGCTGGCCGGCCACTCGCTGGTGATGCAGCAGCTCGAACGCGAATACTTCTCGGTGTTCATGTATGGAGCGTTCGTCTTCATCGCTTCTTCGGCGGTGTCGGCGTATTTCATCGGTAAGGGCAAGACCAAGCTCGTGCTGTGGATCAGCCTGGTATCGTTGGTGGTGAACATCGTATTCGACTACCTGCTCATCTTCGGCGCGCTGGGGTTCCCGCGCCTGGGCGTCACCGGCGCGGCGCTGGCCTCGGTGATCGCGCAGGGGGTAAGCCTGCTGCTGGGGTTCATCTGGTTTTTGCGCGAGGATGCGTCACGCGCCAACCGGCGGCTGGACTTCGCGCTGACCGGACGGCTGTTGCGCTTCGGCACGGCGAACGGCGTGCAGTTCGCGCTGGATATCATGGGGTGGACGCTCTTCCTGTTGATCATCGGCCGCCTGGGGATGGTGGCGCTGGGGGCGACCAACCTGGCATTCCAGATGAACACCTTCGCCTTCTTCCCGATCATCGGCGTGGCGATGGCGGTGTCTACGCTGGTGGGACAGAGTCTGGGCAAGAACCGGGTGGAGCTGGCCGACCGCGCGGTGTGGTGCGGGCTGCATATCGGGCTGGTCTTCACCTTCGTGGTCGGCGTGTTGTACATCACCATCCCGCGGGTATTTTTATTGCCCTTCGCGGCGGAGGCTAACCCGGCGACCTTCGCGCCGGTGCAGGAGATGACGATCATTCTGCTGCGCTTCGTGGCCGCCTATTGCCTGTTCGACGTGGGCAACCTGATCTTCTCCTCGGCGCTGAAGGGCGCAGGGGATACGCTGTTCGTCATGTTCCTGGTGACGAGCATTGTCTTCACGCTCGTATTGCTGCCGACGATGCTCTGGTGCGTGCAACCGGGCGGATTAGGGGTCTACGGTGCGTGGACGTTTCTCACGGTGGCGGTCTGCATCCTTTCGTTCACCTTCCTCTGGCGCTACCTGCACGGCCGCTGGCGCAGCATGCGCGTGATCGAACAGGAAGTGATTGCGTAGAAGATAGAAGACCCCTTCCCCTGTATCCCCCTCCCCGAAGCAGGGAGGGGGATACTCTGGTGTATAAATTTGCAGCAGTGATCGTGATGCCGATTTGAGCACGTTCCGGCAAATCAGAAGGCGGTATGACCGAAATGGGCCAGGATCGCCGGAACACCACCGAGCAGGAGTTACGGTAGTATGGGGGGGCGGCGGGTGCGGTAGAGGCCGGGGGTGATGCCGGTGAGGCGCTTGAAGATGCGCGTGCAGTAGCTGGCATCGGAAAGGCCCACCTGCTGGGCAATGGCCTGCAGCGGGAGATCGGTCTGCCAGAGCAAACGTTTTGCCTGTTCCACGCGCACGCGGTTGATATAGGTGAGCGGGCTCTCGCCCAACTGGCGGGTGAAGAGGTTGGAGAAGTAGGTCGGCTGCAGGTGCATGACCTCCGCTAGGTGGGCCAGCGTGAGGCGTTCGCCGCAGTGCTGCTCGATATAGGCAAGCACCGCGTGGAAGCGCGAAAGCTGCGGGCAGCGATCCTCCTCCGCGGAGGCGAGAGCCTCGGTGATGAAGGGGGCGAGCAGCAACCGGATGAGCGCATCCATCTCCCAGACAGTGGTAAGATCCTCCCGTTGCGAGAACAGGCCCCATGCCCGCTTCCAGATTGACCACATCCACGGCTCATCGGTCACCGGATAGGACAGCACGCGCTGCAAGCCGGTGAGGCGCAACGCGCTGCCTAAATCGCGCAGACCCAGGTGCATCCAAAAAATATCGGTCGGTTCGTCACAGGAATACGATGACGGCATGTGAGCGGGAATGAGGTACACCTTGCCGGGCAGCAGCGGCTGGCGCCAGTCGGCATGCTCGACGAGGCTGTTGCCGCGGATGATCCAGTAGAGCCGCGTATCCTGATTGGTCAGTTCCCAGCGTCCGCCCCAGTGTGACGGCACGCATAATGTGCGGTGCATCTCGCGACATTCCACCGCTAGGTCGGCCGGGCTGGGCCATGGATGCAGGTGTGCCGGCATGTAAATCCCCACCATCGCTTGCGTCGCCGTGCCGCATACCACACGACAAACGCACAAGAATATCTGTAGATAGTACAATGCTTCACACGATCCGTCTATAGCCGCAGGGTGGCCGGCGGGGTATAGTGAATTATCTGCCGCGGCATCGATGGCCGGGCAACCTATCCTGTCACGCGTGGAGTCTGCCATGACGACGATCACTACCGATCAGCTTGTGTTGCGCGAGTTGGTGCGCGAATATGCGGAGATTGCCGCCCTGCCAATCCATAAAGAGAAGGCGGAACTCTGGCGGCGCTTGAATCGCCTGGAGCCGGTGCGCCCGCTGGTGTGGATCAATGAGATCCCCTGGTGGGAGATGGATGTCGATGGCGCGTTGATAAATCGCTGCACCGAGCCGTACAGCCAGGAAGTGGAAGGCTGGCTGCGCGCAATGATCTACCAGTGGCGGCACATGCCCTGCGACATGGTGTTTGACCCCTTCATCACGGTGCGCTATGTCTGCGGCCCGACGGGCGTGTATGCCGATTACGGGATTGAAGCCGACGAGGTGGCCCCCGATTGCGAGGGGCTGGGCTCGCGCGAGTTCCGTCCGGTGATTAACGACATGGACGATGTGGCGAAGGTGCGCACGCCGCAGGTGTGGGTGGACTGGGAGGAGACGGAACGCCGCTACCAGTTCATGTGCGAGGTGTGCGACGGGATCATCCCGGTGCAGAAGTGCGGCATCACCCACCAGTGGATGTCGCCGTGGGACCAGATGATTCACTGGTACGGCATCGAGCGCCTCTTCATGGATATGGTGGACCGGCCGGAACTGGTGCACGCCCTGCTCGACCGCTTCATGAAGGCGGTGCACGAGGTGCTGGATACCCAGGAAGCATTGGGCCTGCTGTCGGTGAGCAATTGGAACCACCGGGTGGGGTCGGGCGGCTTGGGCATCACCGATGAATTACCGCAGGCGGATCACGTCCCCGGCTCGCCGGCGCGCCCCATCGACCAGTGGGGCAGTTCGACCGGACAGATCTTCTCGGAAGTGTCGCCGGATATGCACGAGGAATTCTGCCTGCAGTATGAACGGCCGTACCTGGAGCGTTTTGGCCTCACCTGCTATGGCTGCTGCGAACCGCTGCACAATAAAATGGGCATCCTGCGCTCGGTGAAGAATCTGCGCCGCGTGTCGATGAGCTACTGGATTCACGTGGACAAGGCGGTGGAGGCAGTGGGCACGGATTATATTTTCTCCTACAAGCCGACGCCGTCCGTGTTCGCCTGGGATAGCTGGGACCCGCAGCCGGCGCGCGACAACCTGGCGATGATCCTCGACAAGACGAAGGGCTGCCATGTGGAGTTGATCATGAAAGACATCTCCACCGTGCGGAATGACCCCCGCCGCCTGTGGGAATGGGCTGACATCGCCATGGAAATGGTCGGAGCTTAACTCTCAGTATCAGTGAACGATACGGGGGTCGTCCGGTGCGGACGGCCCCCGTTGTGTGCGAGGTCAGCGAGGTCTTACTTGCAGCGGGTTTTGACGCTTCGCTTGGACAGCATGTCCTCGATCAGCACCGTGTGCGGGCGAGATGCGCCCGCGAGGAGCGGGATGGTGCAGTCGATGATGCCGCGGTCGCCGGCAGTGTAATAGGTTTG
>JAGUZN010000166.1 GCA_020060775.1 Armatimonadota bacterium | reverse complement strand
GGCGCGTGCTGCGCTACACCACGCGCGTGAGCCCGCAGGGCTATACCGCCAGCAAGTGGGCGCCGATGGGCGCGGTGGCGGCCACCGCGGTGAACGCCATCCACCTGCGCGCGGGGTACAACGCCAGGGATGACAAGGGCGTCGTCTTCTCCATTTTGCCGAAGGAGATGCTCACGGCCACCGGCGTGAAATTGCAGTCCTATCTCTCGCCCGATTCCAGCATCTACACCGACATCCCCGGCGGCACGGGGCTCTTCGGCGGGCACTGGGCGCCGATCCTCGGCAACCCCGTGTACCTGCAGCAGGGCGACGCGCTGGCGCGCCTCCCCGAGGGGTATGTGCCGCGGCAGGGCGATGCGCTGGTGATTCCCATTCTGCGCCCGCGCAACTCCCCGAAGGCGATCGTCTTCGAGAACCGGTTCGGCGGGTTCATCACCCTCGAAGACTGGCAGGGGCAGGAGCAGGTGATCGGCCAGGTGCTGCAGCCGGTGGCCGGCGTGGGACGCTTCACCGGCACGCAATACGCCGCGGTGGGCCGCCTGCGCGCCAACCACAACGGCGTCATCGACATCTCCGTCGCGCCCTTCGGCGCCATCGGCGGCTTCCAGATCCTCCCGCGCGAACACGCCATGAGCCCGGAAATGGTGCGCGCGCGCACGATGACGCAGTGGATGGTGGTCGGCCCGCTGGATGCGCGCGACCCCTCCTGGGAAGGGGTGGCCCCGCTCTTCTGCGACTACCTGGCCCCCAGTTGGAGCGAGGATGATTGGGCGCAGCCCGACTGGCTGCGCGCGGTGGCCTCGCGCGTGCTCGCCGACGTGCGCATCAACGACGGCCCCTGGCAGTCGATGCCCACCTTCTCCTTCGACCCCGACCTCAGCCTGCCGCTGCCCGACTGGGCGAACACCGCGCTGCAGGAGGTCACCCACGTCCGCATCCTCCTCCCCGTCCCCGGCTGGATCGGGGAGTAAGGGTGTTAAGGGTTTTAAGGTTTCAGGGTTATAGGGTTATAGGGGAGATGCCCAGCACGGTTTAGAAGCCGACATCGCGGGGGGGCGGCCGTCCCTGGCCACTGCATCGGCCCATTCCCCTCCCCTGTCGCAACGGTGGAGGGTAGGGTGGGGTTCTCCCCCTGTGATCCTTTAGCCCCTTGAGCCTTCAACGAATGCCTCTCTCCTGCAAGCGCTCGTTCCCATGGTATAATCGCTGAAGGAGGATACCGCGATGGCCGCACGTCAGGAGTGGCTCTTTCGGCTGGGGATGGCCGGCGTCGTCGTCAGCCTCGCGTGCGCCCTGACCCTGGGCTACCATATACAAAACCCCTCAGCGCTGTCTGCAAAATGGCTGGGGATCGGGGTATGGATCTGGGGTGGTGCGGCGTTCACCAGTGTCATTTGCGTCTCCCTCAGTCGCGCGCCAAGCGCTTCTCGCCTCTGGCTAGGCTATTCGCCCCTGCTGCTCTATTTACCGTTTCTCATGGGGTATCCTTTTATCGCCCTCAACGTACACCACGAATATCAATCGCGTACGCCATCGGGACGCTGCGTGTACAACCAGCGGCAAATTTCTCTAGCACTCCTCATGTATGCGCAGGATCATCAGGACCGGCTGGCTGCGAATTGGGCCACGCTCGATATAGACGCCAGGATTCTGCGCTGTCCAGCAGCCGAAGACGCGGGGTATGGACTGAATGCCGCCGTGCTCGACATGTCGTGGAAAACCTTCGATGATCCCGCCACCCTGCTGCTCACCGCCGACGCCCACAGCAAGACCTCCTATCTGCACAGCACGGAGGAGATCGACTGGCAGCGCCACGGCGAGACCGATAAATTCATGGTGGCCTCCTTCCTGGATGGGCATGTCGCCACGATCCGCCGCGCTGACGACATCCGCCTGCGGTGAGGCCACTGCTTGAGATCTCCAAACACGGGGGAGGGGAAGCACTCGCTCGAGCACCGTCACGCCACGCGATCCCTCCTTTAGCCTTTATCCCTTAGCCTTGAGTCTTTACGGAATGACTCCCCGTTTTTTCTGCAAACAAACGTATTATTTCCTCTTGACACCCGGGGCTGTTTTGCTCTACAATGCAAACAATTGTTTGACATCCCCACCAGGTCAGGAGACGAACGATGCCACGCGCACGCAATATCAAACCCGGATTCTTTGTCAATGATACGCTGGCCGGCTGTGAGCCGCTGGCACGCCTGCTGTTTGCCGGCTTGTGGTGTCTGGCGGATCGCGACGGGCGCCTGCGCGATGCCCCGCGGCGCATCAAAGCCAGCGTACTACCCTACGATGATTGCGACATCGACGCCCTGCTGCAGCAGTTGCATGACGCCTGCGGCGCCAATGCGCGGGAGCGCCTCATCCTGCGCTACCAGGTGGACGGGGTGGGCTACATCGAGATCTGCAACTTCGTCCAGCATCAACACCCGCATCACAAAGAACCGGCGGGCACCTGCCCGCCCCCGCTGCAGACCAACCCTGGACCAACCCCGGACCAATCCCTGACCAACCCTGGACCCGCCCCGGACCAATCCCAGACCAATCCGGCGGATTCCGGATCCCGGATTGCGGATTTCTTGAAGGCGGATAGCCGGATACCGGAAAGCGGAACGGTACCGGAGGTGGGGGAGGCGTCGCCCGCGGGTGCACAGACGCCACCGGCCCCGCCGCCGCCTGCGGGGG
>JAGUZN010000308.1 GCA_020060775.1 Armatimonadota bacterium | reverse complement strand
CCGTCTTTGGCGTCTTCCATGTAGGCGACGATGGCGCGGATTTCCGGGTCATCTTTCCAGGCCTGCAGCAGGTCGATGGTGCCGACGTCAGCCTGGTTGCCGAAGGTAAAGAATTTGTTAAACCCGATGCCGGCCTGGGTGGACCAGTCGAGGATGGCGGTGGCCAGTGCCCCGGACTGCGAAAGAAGCCCCAGGTGTCCGTTAGCGGGAGTTACTGGGGCGAAGGAGGCGTTGAGACCGACACCGGTAGAGATAATGCCCAAACAGTTGGGGCCGATGATGCGGATGCCATGTTTGTTCGCGACGTCCATCACATCATTCTGGAGTTTGGCGCCCTCGGGGCCGATCTCCTTGAACCCGGCGGAGATGATCACGACGGAGTCTATGCCTTTTTCGCCACACTGTTCCAGCACGCCGGCCACGAATTTGCCCGGGATGACGATGACGGCCAGATCGATGGTACCCGGAACCTCGAGCACGGACTTGTAGGCTTTGAGGCCTTGAATCTCATCCGCCTTGGGGTTGATCGGATAGATTTCGCCCTGGAACTTGGCATCCAGAAGGTTGTGGACGATATCGTAGCCAACCTTGCCGGGTTCGGTGCTCGCGCCGACGATAGCGACTGACCTGGGGGTGAAGAAGTGTTCGAACATAGTCACATTGTCCTGTTGGGGGGTTACCCCGGATTCCGTTAAAACCATCGATGTGTCACTTTCCCTGGCGCCTGGCAGGTGCATCCCGCACGGCGCCCATATGGTGTAATCCGATTGTGTCATGTTCCTGTTTTCCACAGGTGGCAGCTATGGGGCCTCATTGTGCTCTCACAACGCCAGACGCGCAAACACGCCACAGGCGACCGTATGGGGGCAACCTGCGACGTCGGGCTGTGAAGCGCGGGGGGGTCAGGCTCCCAGCTTCCCCTCGCGGCTGGCTTCCATATACTCCATGCAATACTCATCCAACCCGGCCACCGCGCGCGCGGCGTAGAGTTGGCTCATCACGCCCTGATCCAGCGGATCAATGATCGCGCCGTCCAAGCCTTCCCAGATCGCCATTGTCAGGAAGGCCCGGTTGAGCAGCGTTCGCTGCGGCAATCCATAACTGACATTCGAGATGCCGGCGCAGAAGTGCACGTCCGGATGGGCAGCATGGATGAGCCGGATGGCTTTCAGAAATTCAGCGCCTTGTTCGGCTTCCGCCGACACGCAGCGCACCAGCGGATCGATATAGACACGATCATCGCTCACGCCGGCAGCCCGTGTTGTTTCGAGCAGGCGTGTGGCGAACGCCAAACGTTCCTCGGCGGTATTGGGCATTCCTTCGGAGCTCAGGCACAGCCCGATGACCCGGGTGTTGTACTGCTGCACCAGCGGAAGCAGGCGTTCCGCTTTCCCCTCTTCCAGCGAGATGGAGTTGATCATCGCCGGCCGGCCATCCAGTGCTTGCAGTCCAGCGGCCAGCACCTCGGCGCTCGGCGAATCGAGACAGATCGGCAAGGACGTGACCGCCTGCACCTGTTCCAACAGCCAGCGCATGTTGCCCAACTCGGTATCGGGATGTGCGCCGGCATTGACATCGATATAGGTGGCGCCGGCCTCGGTTTGCTGGACAGCCTGGGTGCGAATGACCTCGGCGTCGCGCTGTTCCGTCGCTTCTCTGATGGCTTTTCGCGTGCAGTTGATCCGCTCGGCAACAATGGTGAACACGGGGCGCCCTCCTTCGCAGCCTGAATCCGGACAGTAGCCCGACAAAAGATAGCATAAAGCGTGTCCGGCGTCTAGAGCCCGCAACGAAGCGAGGGGAGATGCACCAGCCAAAGACGATATCGTATGCAGGAAGCAGCGGGCTCACGCCGCAACGCGAGCCCGCTGTTGTGACGTTCGTGTTTACGAGCCTTCCGCTTTCGCTTCCATGAAGGTCGGGTATGTGCTCGACTCGGCGACTGCATGTCCGCTTAACAGTGCAGGTGTGCCGTGACCCAGCGGGATATCGGTGAGGTTGTAGCCGCTCTCGCCGTGTTCGACCAGATCGAGTCCTTCCAGCTCGTCCGCTTTGGGGATGCGCAGGCCGACCATCTTATCCACCAGCTTAAGGAACGCGAAGCTGACCACGCCGACGAAGACGGCGGTGATGAGCACGGACAGCACCTGGACGAGCAGCAACTTGGGATTGCCGTAGAGCAGGCCGTTGGCGCCCGCCGGGTTGACCGCGGTGGTCGCGAACACGCCGGTGAGCACCGCACCGATGGTGCCGCCCACGCCATGCACGCCGAAGGCATCCAGTGAGTCGTCATAGCCAAGCTTGAACTTCATGCTCACCGCCCAGTAGCAGACGCTGCCCGCCACGAGGCCGATGGCGATGGCAGCCCAGGGCTCCACGAAGCCGGCTGCCGGTGTGATGGCGACCAATCCGGCCACCGCCCCGGAGACCGCGCCGAGCATGGTGGGTTTGCCGTGCCGCATCGACTCTACGATGACCCATGCGAGCGTCGCCGCCGCTGCCGCGGTATTCGTATTCACAAAGGCCAGCGTCGCCAGTCCATTCGCACCGAGCGCGCTGCCCGCATTGAAGCCGAACCACCCGAACCAGAGCAGGGCCGCACCAACGACGGTCATGGTGAGGTTGTGCGGCGGCATGGGCTCTTCAGGGTACCCTCGGCGCCGACCCAGCAGGATGGCGGCGACCAGCGCGGTGACACCGGCGGAAATATGTACGACCAGGCCGCCCGCGAAGTCCAGTGCGCCCAGCCCGCGCAACCAGCCGCCGACGCCCCACACCCAGTGCGCCAGTGGATCATAGACTAACGTCGCCCAGAGCAGCAGGAAGATGATGAACGCTTTAAAGCGCATGCGCTCGGCCACTGCACCAAATATCAGCGCCGGCGTGATGATGGCAAACATCATCTGGAAAGCCATGAAGAGCATATGCGGGATGGTGCCGGCGTAATCGGGGTTGGGTGTTTGTCCCACGCCATGCAGGCCGAGCCAGCTCAACATACCGATGAAGCCATGCAGTGACGGGCCAAATGCCAGGGTGTAGCCGACCAGGACCCACTGAATGCTGATGATGCCGAGGGCCATAATGCTGTGCATCATGGTGCCGAGTACGTTCTTGCGACGAACCATGCCGCCGTAGAACAGGGCTAACCCGGGGGTCATCAACATAACGAGCGCCGTGGCGACTAAAAGCCATGCGGTATCGCCGGCATCGACTTTCGCTTCATCCTGGGCGATGGCTGCGACGCCAAGGAGCAGCAACATCGTGCTCACGACTGCACGCCGCATGGTGGGGACGTGCCGACAGACCTGCAGGTTCATGGTGACAACCTCCTCTGGAACCACTGCCGGCTGCTGGTTTCCCTCGCGCAGCCGACCGAGTATGGCGTCACAATACCCGGGGTACATTACGCGAACGTGACGGAAGATTGCGGCGATGTTACGCCATGTAAACTCTGTGTTTCATGCTGGAGGAAGCGTACAGCGGCAGATTTGTGCAGAATTACGGTAAGACTAGCGTTAAGCTGCTTTGGGCAGGTAGCGTATCCGGTGGGGATTATAGGGCGAGGCCATCTCGCCGGTGGTGAGGTAGCGATGCAGTGCCAGCACGACCCAGTCGGGTACCGGGCCAGGGGCCTGGCCGCTGTAGAGAATATCGCCCTGTTCGTTACTGGGGCCGCCGTGCGGGCGATGGAGTTCGGTTTGCGCAAAGAGGAGGAAGGACAGGATGCGGCGGGGGTGGGCTTGTGCGCGATATAAGAGGTAGTGCCAGTCGAGTTGTTCGCGCTGGCGGAGGAGGATTGACAATCCGTCATGCCAGTCGGGCCGTCCCTCGGTGAAGGAGAGCGCTTTACGGAAGAGGGTATCCTCCGGACCCATCACGCGGAATCGAAAGCCGTGCTGCTCGATCCAGCGCGCGCGGTTGAGCGTTTCACTGTCCACACGGATGCCGCCGCGCGATTCGACGATGAGGTCGACCAGCGTCTCGCCTCGCCAGGCTTTGAAGAGCCAGCTCTTTTCGGTATCGGTGGTGGTGAAGTCCGTGAGCGACAGTACGTTCATGGCCGGCAGCAGGACTTCGCGGTTGAGGAAGAGGTCAAAATCTTTGGTTCGGCGTTCGCGTCCGTACAGCACCACCACGGTGCCACCGCCAATCACATATGGGATGCCGGCAGCATCCAGCGCGTTGCATGCCTCAAACAGTACGGCAAAATCCTCGGGAGTCACAATCATCCTGCGTCCTCACCCTGTCAGTCTACCCGCGTCGAGGCGGTGTGGACGTTGCGGATGTGGCGAATTAGCAGCTTTTGACCGCGGCATAGTCCACATGCGCACGGTGACGTGATTACTGTGCGGGGGATACGGCAAAGTATTCGTACGTGCCAGTTTCTTTCGCTGTGGAAGGAGGATGACGTCACATACGCGATTGTGCTGCCACGCTGAGGTACATGGGGTCGCGATGTTGGCGCGTTTGCCTGATCGTCAATCATCGAGCTTGAAGGTGCGCTCCAGTTGTGCAATACGGCGGCGGCGCTGCCATTCCCGATAGGGGCGGAGCAGCAGGCCGAAGGGTCCGCTGGCGGGGTGACGCACCGGTTTAACTGTTTTCGCGCGGGGCTTGCGGGGAATCCATCCCCACTGTTTCTGGTATTTAACAAACGCGATGGCGAGCGCGACGCCGCCCAGCGCGAAAAAGCCGAGCAGGAAGCGCCGGGGGCCGGAAACGCCACCAGGCATCATGAAGTAGAGCAGCACGATGTCGAGCCAGCCGATCCAGATGGCGCGCATGGGCAACACGAACATGAAGAGGATCGTCGCTTGCGGGTTGAGCCAGGCCCAGGCGACGATGACGCTGGAAATCATTAACCAGGGTCCAAACCAACTGACCAAACCGCCGAGCAGCAGGAAATTGCCGATCTCCCACACCACGATGGCCGCCACCGTGGTGCCCAGCAGGAACAGCACGTAGGTGCGCAATCCCCAACTGCGCTCGAGGCTGCCGCCGAACCAGAACATCATCAAGCCACTTAGCAGTAGCCCGATGATGTCATTGCCGAACACGAACGGATAGGTGACCAGTCCTGTCACCAGGTTGGGGATGTCCGGGCGAAACGCCAACAGTCCCTGCAACGGCGGCCACAGCAAGCCGACGAGAAAGCTGGCGGCCATGGCGATCAGGATGACCTTGGTGGCCGGAATTTCCCGGAAGAAGTCTTCGCCGCGCGGCATGCTGGGCATAGGGTTTGCCATCGGTATGACGTTTCTCCTGCTGGTGATCTTTTCCTGTTCCGTGTGCAGTTATTCTCCACCGGGGGAGCATGCTGCGTGCATGGTGTCGCGACTTCCGTACAGGACGGTCATT
>JAGUZN010000073.1 GCA_020060775.1 Armatimonadota bacterium | reverse complement strand
AGCAGGCGCTGATGCGCCACGTCGATGAGGTGTGAGGCCGCGGCGGGTTCCCCCTGCGCCCACGCCAGCGCTTCCTCCAGCCTGCCGTATTCCGGAGCAGGCCCGGTGAACCGCCAGCTCGGTTCCAGCGTCGCCAGCACCCCTAATGCATCCAAACGCCGTAAACCGACCTCCGGATAGGGGCGGGCGCATAGTTGCAGAAACTCGCTGCGCAGGCGCTGGCCGGACACCCGGTCGAGCAGTTCCATCTCAATAGCATGGCGGGCAAGTTCCTCGGTACGCTCGTCCATGCGGAACCCGAAACGCGCCTCAAAACGCGCCGCCCGCAGTATGCGCGTCGGATCCTCCACGAAGCTCAGGTTGTGCAGCACGCGGATGATGCCCTCCTCCAGATCGCGGCTGCCCCCGAACGGATCGAGCAGCCGGCCCACGTCCTCGCCGTTGAGCTGCATGGCCATCGCGTTCATGGTGAAATCGCGCCGGTACAGATCCTCCCGCACCGAACTGTGTTCGGCGGTGGGCAGGGCGGCGGGATACTGGTAGAATTCGGTGCGCGCGGTGGCAAAATCAACCGTGCGCTCATCAGGCAACACGACTTTGCCAGTGTGGAATTTCGGGTGGGTCACCGCGTGTCCGCCCAGGCGCTGCGCCACCGTGTCCGCCAGGGGGATGCCCTCGCCTTCGACCAGGATATCCAGGTCGATGGTGGCATTGCCCAACAGCAGGTCGCGCACCGCCCCGCCCACCAGGAATATCGTGCGCTTCATGGCAGTGGCGATATCGGCAATCTGTTGCAGCAGCGCGCGGTCTTCCGCCGGCACCCGCTCGGTGTACAGGCTCCAGAGCTGCCGCGGGGGTCCGGCCATCCGGTGCAGGGTGTGGCGCAGTGTGTAGCGCTCGCCGTGAATCGCCCGCAGTACATCGGTGCGCGTGACAATTCCCACCAGCCGGCCATGCTCCAGCACCGGCAACCGGCCGATATCCCGTTCGATCATCAAGCGTTCGATCTCCGGCAGCGATGTCTCCGGCGAGATCGTCACCACCTGGCGCGTCATATACCCGCGCACGGGCGCATGGCCGAAGCCGTGGTGCCGCGCGCGGTCCACGTCGCGGCGTGAAATGGTACCGGTCACCACGCCGTCGCTCACGATGGTCAACCCGTTGTGGCCGTAGCGCAGCATCAGCTTCGCTGCCTCATCCACGGTCGTATCATCGGAAATCGTGCGCACGGGATACGACATCAGCGTGGCAGCGGTCACCCGCGGACGCACCTCGCGCGCCAGCCAGTCAAGCACCTCCGCTTTGATGGCGTCCAGTGGACGGTGATGCAGGGTGGCGGAGGCGGCGCGATCATGGCCGCCGCCGCCGAAGTGCCGGGCGAGGTCGCCGGCATTGAAGGCATCCAGGCTGCTGCGCGCGACCAGCAGCACGGCGTCATTCATGCGAATGAGGGCCACCGCCGCATCGCTGTTCTCCAGATCGCGCATCTTATTCACCAGCAGCGCCAGTTCATCCATGCCGCCGCCGGCATCCGCGGTGGCAATCAGCACGCCAATGCCGTGGAACGTGTGGTGCTCGGCCGAGGCAAGTAAGACGTTGAGGATGCGCCGCTGCCCCTCCGATAATGCGCGGGAGGTGAAGTTGGCCACCACGTCGAGATTCGCCCCGCGCCGTAATAACCAGGCCACTGTCTCCACATCCTCCGGCGTGGTGGTGCTGAAGGTGAGGCTGCCGGTATCCTCGTAAATGCCCAGGGCGAAGACCGTCGCGTGCAGCGGGTTGATGGCAATGCCGCGCCGGCGCAGCAACTCGACCATCAACGTGGTGTTGGCGCCGTACTCCTCGATGAATGATGCGTCAGTCCTGATAGTCGGTTGCTGGGGAGCATGGTGGTCGTACAGCGTCACCTGCACCCCGGGGGCATCCGCCAGCGGGGCGAAGCGACCGATGCGGCGCGCATGCTGCGTTTCCACCACGATCAGGTGGGTCACGCGCTCCAACGGGATATCAGGCGCGGGCAGCAGGGTGATGGCATCGCGGTGCAACGCCAGAAAGTCGCGCACATTGCCGTCGGCGCCGCCGGGCAGGCACATGATCGCCCCCGGGTGCAACAGGGAGGCGGCCACCATGCTGGCCAACGCGTCGAAATCAGCGTTGCTATGGGTAACAATCAGTTCCACGCCAGATAGTGTAGCAGATTTTTCTCCCCGACGCGCAGGAGTGGAGCGGGCATTACCCGCCGGGCGTCATCTCCAGCAGGCTTTGCGGAGTGAACACCTCCACGCGATTGCGCCCCAGCTCTTTGGCTTTGTACAACGCGCGGTCGGCGGCGGCGAGCAAGTCATCGCTCGATTCGATGCAGGGGCCGAGGCCAGCCACGCCGGCGCTCACCGTGATATGCAGTTGAATGCCGTGCTCCAGTGTGAACAGATGCTGGCTGATATGTTTGACGATGCGCTCGGCCACACTGATGGCTGTCGCCAGCGGCGTGTCAGCCGCCATCAGGATGAACTCTTCACCCCCCAGGCGGCAGAAGAGGTCGGTGCCGCGCACATCCTGCTGCACGGCCAGCGCGAATTGGCGCAGCACCTCGTCGCCGGCGCCGTGGCCATGCGTGTCATTCACCTGTTTGAAGTGATCCAGGTCGAACATGATCACGCTCAACTGCCGGCCGCTGCTGCGCGCATGGCTGAATTCGGAGGCGAAGCGCAGGTTGAACAACCGGCGATTGCCCAGTCCGGTCAATTCATCCGAGAGGGAGAGTTCCTTGGCGTGCTCAAAGAGCTTGGCGTTTTCAATCGCCACCGAGAGAATGCGCCCAACCGATTCCAGAAAGCGTTTGTCGTCACTGGTAAAGGAGTCGCCGCTGTTGCGTCCCAGCACGAGCACGGCGGACAGCCGGGTGTGTGAGCGCAACGGAATGGCCGCCAGGCTCTTGATTTCGCTGCCCACCGAGGGCGGGCGCAAGAGCAGGTCGCCCGCCACATCGCCGTACGTCATGATCTCCATCGCGCGCAGCAAAGGACCGAACAACCCCTCATTGGCGCGAATCAACGGGACATTGGCGATCTCTTCGGCCGACATGGGCAAGGCCGCTTGCAGCACGAAGTACTCGTTGCCCGGTCCCGCCCAGTAGATCTGGGCGACATCCACCGACAGCAGGCTGGAGATATTCGTCAACGCGGTTGCCTGCACCTGATGCACATCCAGCGAACTGTTCACGGCGGTGGCCAGCGTGTTGAGAAAGGCCAGCTCTTCGTTCATGCGCGCGAGCATCGCTTGCCCCTCGCTCATCTCTTCCAGCAGGGCTTCGTAATGCTCGACCGACGACTGCGCCTGGGCGAGTTTCGACTGGAACTCCGAATACAGGCGGTGCTCACTGCTGCGCAGGCTGTTGCCGTGCATCCCGACCAGGATGCCGAGCACGAGGAAACAGAAGCTCAAATAGGCCCATACCGGCACGGCGAGCGGCGGTGAAACCAGCGGTTGCCAGGGATAGGGGGCGGTGAGCACCAGGGCGGCAACGCCCGCCAGCAGCCCAACCTTCCAGCCGCGCATCCAGGACACGAGGAACACGGGCAGCATCAGCAGCATGGTGACGGCGATGGAATCGCGCGTAACCAGGAAAATACCGATGGTCATCAGGACGGCGAGAAATAGCGTCACGCCAGGTACGTCAAGACCCTTGATGAGTTTATGCTTGATCTGTTGCTTCGGCGGTAAGTTGACCACGTATGTTGCTCCTCATTCGCACAGAGGTTCGGCAAATGCCCATCCTGTGCCGGAGTTCATCAGAATAGGGGTCGGTGCCGGCGCCGCTCACGGGTATGGCGTGCGGCATCTCACGTCTGATAATTGTTATATACAAAAAGTGATTATACTATTATTCCACAATTTTCCACCGGCACATCAACATGTTCGACCTGCATCAGGGGAAGACCTAAAAAGCGTTCACCCTCGCGGCGCAAACTCTCAGGGTCGCCGCTGCAGAAAAAACGGTGTGCAGATGCTGAAGCGGGACATGCGGCAAGGCGGGAGGCGAAGTGGCGCTTGACGCGTTGCACCACATGCTCAGCCGGATCGACAAGCGTCACGTCCTCGCCCAGGAATTGCCGGATCGATTCACGCAGGAAGGGATAATGCGTGCAGCCGAACACCGCGGTATCCACCCCGGCATCGCGCAGCGGCGTCAGGGCGCAGGCGATGGCCTCCTCGACTTCCGGGCCGTCGCTGCGCCCCTGCTCCACCAGCGGCACGAAGGCGGGGCAGGCCTGTTCGAGCACCTCCGCCTCGCCCAGCGAGGCCAGCGTGCGTCCATAGGCGCCGCTGTTCACCGTTCCCTGGGTAGCCATGATCCCGATGCGCCCGTTGCGGGTGGCGGCGAGCGCCGCCTGGCTGCCCGGGCCGATCAATTCGAAGATGGGCTGGTCGTAGCGAGACTCCGCCACCGTGTGCGCGCCGGATGCCGCCGACATGTTGCAGCCCATAATTACCGCCTCAGCACCCTGCACGAAGAGGAAGTCGATGATTTGCAGCGCAAAATCCTGCACCTGCGACAGCGGTCGTCCCCCATAGGGCACATGGGCAGTATCGGCCAGGTAGAGCAGGCGAATGCCGGGGAGTGCCTCGAGCATGGCGCGGGCGACCGTGAGACCGCCCACGCCGGAATCAAATACGCCAATCGTCGGGCATTCCATCGCCTCACCCGTCGGCGAGGCCTCCATCGGCGATGAAGACATGGCTGCTGCTACTCCTTCACGATACTGGCTCGATCCGTACTGCGACATGCGCGGAGGCGCGCCGATAGATTATTTCCCGATCAATGCGTGCGACTCCTGTTGGCGCACCACCAATTGCGCGAGAACTGTGGCTTATGGTGAGACTACCGATTACGATCGAGCGCGCGTTGTAGTTGCTCGATGAAGTAGCAGTAATCGGCAAAGCTGATATCGGCGGGCACGGAGTGATCGATGGCCGGCAGGAAACCGCCGTCGTCGATCACCGGCTGTAGCCGCGCCATCTCGGCATCGATCGCCGCTCTGCCCTCGGCGACCAACCGTTTGTCCACACCGCCGATCATGCGCAAATCGCGCCCGAAGGTCTGCCGCAGGGCCACGGGGTCCATATTCGCCGCCACTTCGCACGGCGCAATCCCGTTGATGCCGACGTCCAGCAAATCGGGGAGGAGTTGGCGCAGGTCGCCGTCGCTGTCGTACCATGTCAACGTGGTGCCCACGGCATGCGCCGCATCCATCACGCGGCGATACCGCGGCAGGATGAACTCGCGAAACATCGCGGGCGAGATCAGCGGTCCGGTCTTGAAGCCGATATCTTCGCCAAACCCGATGAGATCGATGTGCACCAGTTCCGCGGCGCGCCGTATGCCCTCCAGGGTGAACTCGACATAGCGCTCCATCAAGGTGTCGACGAGTTCGGGCGCATCGTAAAAAAGGTAACTCGCGTACTCCACCCCGGCCAGCGAGCGCAGCGTCCAGTAAAACTGTCCGCCATCGATCAGCAGAAGGTCGCCCGTCTCGCCGGCTTGCCGCACCTGCGCTTCCCACGCCGGGCCGAAGCGCGCTTCCAGATGCTCGGAGCTATAATGTTCGTCGATCACCCGGCGTAAATCTTCCGGTGACTTCACCGGGAAATCGAGCCATTCCGGCATGGAGGTGTGCGATTTGAAGAGATGCACGGTGCGCCCCCAACTGTCGGTGGCGATCACCGCATCGTCATGTTCCTCCAGCACGCGCTCCTCAAATGGCGGATACGGATTCGGGTTGCCGCTGATATTGCGCATGGTGAGCGGAGTGACGCCCAGGTAGTCGTGCACATCCATGCCGCGGGGCAGGCCCTCGTGGTACCAGCGCTCCAGCGTGTCCGGCCACGGCCCCACCGTGTGCAGCGGCACGTTATCAACCGGCTGGTAGTGCATGACCCGTAAAAAACGTTCACGATCAGTCATTGGGAGCCTCTCCTGTTAAGTGTACGATATTGGATTCAAGAGTGCTGATGCCTACAGGCCCAGCGAACGCTGTTGCACGGTGGCAATGCGCAGCATGTTGCTGGCGCGCGTGATGACGCCGATCGGTTGATGCGAAACCGCCACGATGACCAGCAGGTCGCCATCGGCCAGGAGCCCCTGCTTGGATCCCTTGCGCACCGCCCGTTCGAGCATCTCATTGGTGTCCTGCGTCGGGGGAACGAGATAGGGCGTGACGCCCCAGAGCAGCGGGAGTTGCGTATAGGTGGTCGGATTGGCGGTGACGGCGAGAATCGGCTGGTGCGGGCGCGACTTCGACACCAGCACGGCGGTGCTGCCGTGAATGGT
>JAGUZN010000322.1 GCA_020060775.1 Armatimonadota bacterium | reverse complement strand
CCGCCGTGCTGGTGGAAAACGCCCGCCCCGCGCTGGCCTGCCTGCGCGAGAATGTCGTCATGCTCGGAGCAGGGGAGGACGCGACCGTGCTGCCCTATGGCGTGGAGCGCGCACTGGAGATGTTTGCCAAACGCGGCGAATCGTTCGATATCATCTTCCTCGATCCCCCGTTTGCCAATGTCGCGGCCTATACCGATGTGATGCACAAGGTCGCCGCCGGCCATCTGCTCGCGGCGGGGGGCATCCTCATCGCCCAGCACGATGCGCGCGTTGCTCTGCCTGAGCAGGTGGGCAATCTCACGCGCACCCGCCTGCGCCCCATCGGCGATAACGCGCTCGCCTTCTACCAATACGCCGCGACGTGATTTTACACGGTCGCCGGCAACGCTACTTCCGGCGCTTCCGCCGGTTCCTTCCACGCCGTCACCAGGAAGCAGGGTACGGGTTGCGCTTTGCCCTTGAGCGTCACCTCGCCCAGCGACTCCACGTCGACGTAATCTTTCACCAGTTCGTACGTGCGGGTGTCGATGATCACGTCCGGCTTGCCGGTGACCCCTTGCAGGCGCGAGGCCAGGTTCACGGTATCGCCGATAATGGTGAACTCGTGCCGCTGGCTGCTGCCCACGTGACCCGCCACCAGTGGCCCGGTGGTGATACCGAAGCCGGTGGCCAGCGTATAGGAGGTGCCGTCATCATCAATAATCGGCTGCAAGGCGATCTCGCGCATGATCCACGATGCGCGCACCGCGCGCACCGCTGCGTCTTCCTGCGGCAGCGGCGCGCCGAACACCACCAGTATGCCGTCGCCCAGGAATTTATCGATCGTGCCTTCCTGCTGGTAAATGATGCGCGTGAGCCGTTCGAGATGTTTATTCAACAGGCGCACCACCGTTTCTGGTGGGTGCTTTTCCGAAAACCCGGTGAAGTTGCGCACATCGCCGAAGATCACCGACGCCTCGTAACGCTGTGCGCCCAATCCGGACTCCTGCTGTAAAATCACCTGCAGCACTGCGGGTGAGACGTAGCCCGACCACTTTTTGCGCAACCTGCCGCGTTCCACCCACGCGATGCCCCCGGCGGTCGCCAGCGTACAGGCAATAGGCACCGGCCAGGGCTGCAGATACAGCGCATAGGTGAACAATGCCAATACGGCGGCCATATAGGCCAACGCAATCAGCACCAGAAAGACCGGACCGCGCCAGTTCATGAAGTGGCGGGCAGTCCACGTGGCCAGGAAAGCGAAGACAAAGACCATCAGCCATAGCACCCAGTCTTTCACCGGATACATGAAGTCTCTCTGCAGGAAAGCGTTAAAAATCTGCGCCTGCAGCACGACGCCGGGAACTGTGCGGTCCATCACCCCTTCCGCTTGCTCCGGTTTCAATTGCGTGTAGGCGGTCACGAACGATTCGCCTTGCGCCTTGGTAAGTTGTGGCCCGGTGATGCCCACAAAGACAATCTTCCCTTTGAACGTACCGGGTGCGAATTCGTTCAAACACACCTGGTCAAATCGCTTGTAGGGAAAAGCGTTCAGACCCTGGGGGAAGTTGATATAGGTGGTTGGGATTTCAGAACGATCGATAGGATCGTACTTGGTGTAGCCGGTGCGCGGAATCCGTAAATCGCCGAGGAGCACCGCGTCGCGCAGCACGCGGATATCTTTCGTGGTCTTCTCGTGTAATGCCAGGTAGGCCGCTGCCGGCAACGAGGGGAGTCGTTCACCCTGGAAGGAAAGCACGGACAACGCCCGGCGGACGACGTTGTCTTCTTCAGGATCGACTTCGGCAAAGCCGATCATGGCCGCGTTCATCTCATAATCGATGTCTAGATCATCATCGTAATACGGCGCTTCGATCGATTTGCGCTTTTCGCTCATCGAGCGGTCAATCCGGCAGGAGAGGATGACATTGCCGGCTTTGCGAATAGCACGGTCCAATGCGATGTCTTCATCCGGGTCGCTCGCATCGCTGAACAGCACGTCGTACACGATCAACGCGGCGCCGTCCGCCGCCAGATGCGTGATCACGTCGGCATGCCGGCTGCGCGGCGGGGGCCACGGCGCGTCCAGCGCCACCTCCGTCTGCCGGTCATACCCGACGATGACAATGCGCGGGTCAACGCGCGCGGGTTGTGGGCCGCGCAAACTGAAGAGCGCGCTGTATCCCAACCACTCCAACTGGTAGAGCGGGGAAAGCAGGGGAATGCGCTCCTTCGGCGGCGGCCAGAACAACATGATGAGCGTGGCCACCATGGCGGCCAGCAACACGTTGGTCAGGTGGCGGGATTTGACTACGGGCGGAAGATGCATGGCACACCTCGGCGATGGGTGATCAAGCATGCCTATTATCGCATGCTTTCCATCCGAGCGCAAAACCGGCAACCATTCCCACGACTCCACGTTCGTGCTACTATGGAGAAAACGCGAGAGGTTCGGCGATGTCGTGGCTACCCTTTGCCCTGCTGCTACTGGTGCCCATGGTCTGGGGTATACTCACCTACAACCGCTTTATCCGGCAACGCCAGATGCTGATGGAAGCCTGGAGCGGCATCGACGTACAACTCAAACGCCGCCACGACCTGATTCCCAACCTGGCTGAATCGGTAAAAGGGATCAGCGCGCACGAGCGCGAGGTGCTCGAAGAGGCGGTAGCCCGGCGTGCCGACGGTTTACAAAGCGAGAATGTGCAGGCGCGCGGCGAAGCCGAAACGGCGCTTACCCGATCCATCAAGGGAATCTTCGCGCTGGCGGAGGCCTATCCCGCACTCCAGGCTAATCGCAACTTCACCGACCTCCAGCAGACGCTCACCGAAATCGAAGACCAGATCCAGTACGCCCGCCGCTACTACAACGGCACTGTGCGCGACTTCAATACCCTGGTGCAATCCTTTCCCAGTAATCTGATCGCAAGCCTGTGCAATTTCGAAACTAAAGAGTACTTCGAACTCGAACTACTCACCGAACGCGAAGCGCCGGATATTGCGCTGTAACACCACAACACGGGAGGCAACATGCGCAGAGTACATATGATTCTGTCAATCGTCGTACTGATGCTGGCCGTGCTGCCGGCAGCGGCGCAACGCCATGACGAGCGCATCCTCAACTTCCACAGCGACATCGCCGTGCATCGTGATGCTTCACTGACAGTGATGGAGACGATCACCGTGCGCGCTGCCAATGAGCAGATCAACCGCGGCATCTACCGGGACTTCCCCACCATCTATCAGGATCAACTCGGCAATACCTACAAGGTAGGCTTCCGTGTGCTTGGCGTGCGTCGCAATGGCGCGAACGAGCCGTATCACATCGAACGACTGAGCAACGGCGTGCGTATCTACATCGGCGACAGGAATGTCATCATCCCGCCGGGCGAGCATACGTATGAGTTAACCTACGCGGTGAATCGCGAGTTAGGCTTCTTTGAAGAACACGATGAGTTGTACTGGAATGTCACCGGCAACGGTTGGGTCTTCCCCATCGATCACGCTTCGGCCAGTGTGCGGCTGCCCCAGGGCATACCTGCGGAGCAGATACGCATCGAGGGGTACACCGGGCCGATGGGATCCACAGCGCGCGATTTACGTGCGTCGGTGGATGAACAGGGCGTGGCGCAGTTCGTCACCACCGAACCGTTGGATGCGTATGAAGGGTTGACGATCGTCGTCGCCTTCCCCAAAGGGTATGTGCAGCCCCCCACGCCGGCACAGCAGATCACTCTTCTCCTCACTGACAACCGTGCACTGCTCTGGGGTCTGCTGGGCATGGTCGTGCTGGCCGGATATTTCTCCATCGTCTGGTCGATGGTAGGCAAGGACCCGCCTAAAGGCACCATTTTCCCGCAGTACGCGCCACCCGAGGACCTGTCACCCGCAGCCGTGCGCTACATCTGGCGCCTGGGGTACGATCACAAGGTGCTGGCGGCCATGCTCATCAATATGGGCGTCAAGGGATTTGTCAGCATCGACCAAACCGGCTCGAAGTACACGATCGAGGGCACGGACCGTGAAGTCACCGAGGACAAGCATGCCCGCTTGATTGCTGAACTGCGCAGGCGGGGCCAGGTGGATATCGCGACATTGGCCCATGCCCTTGACGTGAGCCCCCGCCGGGTGAAAACTCTACTGTCCGAAGTGCACAAAGCCGGCGTCGCTCTGCACCAGGCGGATGGTCTGGTCGGGCTGGATGGCGCTGTCGGAAATACCGATATCGCCACCGATGAGGAATTGTCGCCGGATGAACAGGCCGTGTATCAGGAGATCTTCAAGTACGGCCGCCACCGTTTGGTCTTCTCCAACGATAACCATGATAAAGTGCAGAAAGTGATTGGAAAAGCGAAAGAGGTGCTCAAGCGACGATATGAGAACGTCTTCTTCGTGATTAATGCCGCCTACTACCTTCCCGGCATCCTGATGTCGGTCATCATCGCGGCATTGGTGATCTGGCAATATAGTGTCGGCAGCGCGGGCGAGGCTATCGGCAGTTTGCTATTTTTGCTGTTGCCGACATTCTTCCTCATCATCGCCGGTGTCCCGTTATTGGTGCGCACTTTCCAGCCCGGACCCATCAGTCAACGCATCGGCGCTGGCTGCACAGCGGTATTCGTGACCGCATTTTGCTCGATCTTTTTTTTCGCGGCACTCACGCAAATTCCGGGTCGTCCACCCCTCAGTATCGTGCTGGTGCTGGCCGGCATTGCCGGCCTCGATGTATTGTTCTACCACCTGTTGAAAGCCCCGACCATGACTGGACGGCGCATACTGGATGCCATCGAAGGCTTTCGTCTGTACCTGACGGTGGCGGAATCCGATCGGATAAACCTGCAGCATCCACCCGAACGCACCCCCGAGGTCTTCGAGCGCTTCCTGCCCTATGCCCTCGCCCTGGATGCGGAGAAAGCCTGGGCGAGCTACTTCGCCGATGTGCTGAATCGCGTACGCGGTGAGCAGGTTGGCGTGTATATCAGTTGGTATCACGGCTCTTCCTCGCCCACAGCGATGGCATCGGCTATCGGCACATCGCTCGCCGGCGCTATCTCCTCGTCATCCACCCCGCCGGGCTCCAGCTCCGGCAGCAGTGGCGGTG
>JAGUZN010000042.1 GCA_020060775.1 Armatimonadota bacterium | reverse complement strand
GCTCCTCGCACTCGCCGATCTTCACCCGCACGATAGCTTCCGACAGCGGGTCATCACCCTGGAGGTGGCCGCCGATAATCACGCGGAAATCCGTCACCTCGAAAACCGGTTCGTATTGCCCGAGGCTGCGGCGAATGAGCAGTTCAAAAGAGGCTTCGGCCGCTTCGAATTCATAACCGTCGCTCTCCGCGGCTTTCAGCTTCGCGAGGATTTCGCGGGTGACGGGCGACTTCTTATCGAGTTCGATGCCGAGGCGTTGCGCACGGTCGACTACGGTGCTGCCGCCGGATTGGTCGGAGACCAGCAGGCGCGTGCTGTTGCCCACCGCTTCAGGGGCCACGTGCTCGTAGGTCGACTTGGATTTCATCACCGAATCGATATGCACCCCGCCCTTGTGCGCGAAGGCTGAGCTGCCGACATACGGCTGCCGTTCGGGTGGCTGGACATTGGCGACCTCCGCCACATAGTGGGCGATGGTGTAGAGCTGTTCCATGCAACCGTGAGGCAGCGCTTCATAGCCCATCTTTAGCGCCAGGGTGGGAATGATGGAGCACAGATTGGCATTGCCGCAGCGCTCGCCGTAGCCGTTGATGGTGCCCTGGACATGTCTGGCGCCGCACCCCACGGCTACCAGGCTATGTGCGACCGCCAGGTCACTGTCATTATGCGCGTGGATGCCCAATGGCACCTGCACCGCGCGCTGGGCGGCGGCAATGGCCTCGGCAACCTGTGTACTCAAACTTCCGCCATTGGTATCGCACAGCACGATGCACTCTGCGCCGCCACGCTCAGCGGCGCGCAGGGTGGCCAGCGCGTACTGGGGGTTGGCGCGGTAACCGTCGAAGAAGTGCTCGGCATCATAGATCGTTTCCACGCCTTCACTGCGGAGATAGGCGACGGAGTCTTCGATCATGCGCAGGTTTTCTTCCAGCGGGATGCGCAGGGCATGGGTGACATGCAGGTCCCAGCTTTTGCCGAAGATGGTGACCACCGGCGTGCCGCTGGCGATCAACTGGCGCAATTGTCCGTCCTCGCTGGCCTTCACCCCGCTGCGACAGGTGGAGCCGAAGGCGGCGAGACGCGCATGGGAGAGGGGCACGGAGCGCATCGCTTCGAAAAAGTCGATGTCGCGCTGATTGGAGGGCGACGGCCATCCACCCTCGATGTAGTCCATGCCGAGAAGGTCGAGCTGCTGGGCGATATGAATCTTGTCGTTGACCGAGAAGGAAATCCCCGACGTCTGCGCGCCATCGCGCAGCGTAGTATCGTACAGCAGCACTTTCTCCATCGCTTCTCCTCCAGGCCCACGGCCGTCGGTTGGACAACATGCACCAGGCGCTTGATTCGGCCACCGTCATAATGCCCCGATTGCGGGCATTATAGCAAAGCCCCGGCGCCGTGACAAATGTATGGCAAGGTCCTGTATGACAAAAAATTGTTTGGATTGGCGGGCAAGAATGAGGGTCAGGCGAACCTGACCCTCATTGATGTTCCCGGCGTTATTTGCGCGCCAGCAATTGTTTGGCGGCGTTGGCCACGTCGGCGGTGGTCAGCCCATATTTTTCCATCAGGGCTTCGCCCGTGCCGGATTCGGCATAGCGGTCGCCGATATTCACGAAGGCCATCGGCGCCGGCGCATGGGCCGTCACGGCCATGGCCACGGCACTGCCCAGGCCGCCGTGGTTGATGTGCTCCTCGGCGACGAGGATGGCCCCGGTTTCTTTGGCGGCGGCGACCACGGCATCGGTATCGAGCGGTTTGATGGTGGCCATGTTGAGCACGCGCACGGCGATGCCCTCGCCGGCCAGTTGCTCGGCGGCTTCCAGCGCGGGTCCGACCAGCAGGCCATTGGCGATGATGGTCAGGTCGCGCCCATCGCGGAGCATGTCGGCCTTGCCGATTACGAATTCACTTTTGCCGTCAGGATAGATGATCGGCGCTTTCGGACGACCGGCGCGCAGATACACCGGACCCTGGTGCAGGGCGGCGGCGCGCACGGCAGCGCGCATTTCAGTTTCGTCAGCAGGGGCAATGACGACGAAGCCGTTCAAGGCGCAGGCCAGTGCGATGTCTTCAATGCCCTGCTGCGAGACGCCGTCTTCGCCGATGCTGATGCCGGCATGGGTGCCGCAGAACTTCACGTTCTCGCCCTGGTAGGCGACGGACATGCGCATCTGGTCGAAGCCTTTGCAGATGAGGAAGGAGGCGAAGCTGGAGGCAAAAGGGACCTTGCCGGCAGAGGCCAGGCCGGCGGCGATGCCCACCATATTCGCTTCGGCAATGCCGATATTGAAAAAGCGCTCGGGGAACTTGTCGGCAAACTTTTTGCTCATCGTGGACTTGGACAGGTCGGCGTCCAGCACCACCAGTTCCGGCATCTCCGCCCCGAGGGCGGCGAGCGCTTCACCGTACGCTTCACGGGTTGCTTTTCCGAGTTGCATGTTGCTCTTTTCTCCCGAATATCAAATACCGTACGACCCGCGGGCCGTAATCATCGACGATGTTTAGGCTAGTTCGGCCAACGCTTTGGCGCACTCATCGGCGGTGGGCGCTTTGCCGTGCCACTCGTTGTTGCAGGCCATAAAGGAGACGCCTTCGCCTTTCACGGTGTGGGCGATAATGCAGACCGGCTTGCCGGTGATCTGCCGGGCCTCTTCCAGTGCGCGCAAGATCTCGGCCATGTCATGGCCGTTGATCTCGATGATGTGCCAGCCGAAGGCCGCCCATTTCTCGGCGACGGGTTCCCAGTTAAGAATTTCCTCGATGGTGCCGTCGAGTTGGCATTTGTTATAGTCGAGGATGGCGACCAGTTGATCGACTTTCGCGGCTCCGGCATACATGGCCGCTTCCCAGATCTGACCCTCTTCCGCCTCGCCATCGCCGATCATCACGTACACGCGATAGTCCGCCATGTCCATCTTCGCGGCGAGGGCCATGCCCACGCCGACTGAGAGCCCCTGGCCAAGTGAACCGGTGGAGGCTTCCATGATCGGCAGGTCGGCTTTGGAGGGGTGTCCCTGCAACGTGCTGCCCAGTTGACGCAGCGTGGTGAGTTGATCGACCGGAATGTAGCCGGCTTCGGCCAGGGTGGCGTAGAGCACGGGCACGGCATGCCCTTTGCTCAAAATGAAGCGGTCGCGGTTGGGATCCAGCGGGTTGGCGGGATCATGCCGCAGCACGCCGCCGAAGTAGAGCGCCGTCAGGATGTCCGCCGCGGACAGCGAGCCGCCGGGATGACCGGACTTTGCCGCGGTGATCATTTCTACCACATGGCGTCGTATGACTTTGGCCTTGTCGCGCAAGGCGTCGAGGGTCAATCCGTTGGATTGCGCAAGCATGGATTGGAATTCTCCCATTCAGGTTAAGGTCGCTTCCCGCCGTGCGGCGGGAGCAAGGCATCGGCCTCCCATGCCGGGGTGTTGCGTAAACAACCGGCATGGCGCAAACAGGCGAAGTATACCATATTTCACCGTGCAGGGCTAGCCGAGACGCCGTCTCTTCTGCACCCACGGCACCCCGGGGTGCCGTGGGTGCAGGACGGAATGCCCATCGCGAGCCTCTTCCCTTGACACCCAAATTCGCTCTTCCGTATAATGCACACGCATTGTGCTTGGAGACTCTTCTCGCACACGGAGGAATACTGGATGGCAGAGCCGACCCAGCAGCAGGTCAACATCGAGCATCTCATGCGCCGCATGGGCAAGTACGCCCTGGTCGTGGCCGTGTCGCAGCGTGCACGCGAACTCAAGGATCGGCAGAGTCGTCTGGGCGATGTCACCCCGACGAATATCGTTGGGCGTGCGCTTGAGGAGATTCACCAGGGAAAAGTGAAACTTCTCGACGAAACGAGCGAATAACGATCCGGCCCTGCCGGGCAACGTTGCTCGCTTTCAGCCACTCGTACGCCCGGACTCCCTGTGGGGTCCGGCATCCCGTGACGTCGCTCTATCCCCATTTGAGGAACCATGGCCGAAAAACGCGACTATTACGAAGTGCTTGGCGTCAACCGCGATGCATCCCCCGATGAGGTGAAGAAGGCGTATCGGCGGATGGCGCGCACACTGCACCCTGATGTCAACCGTGACGACCCCCATGCCGAGGAACGTTTCAAGGAACTGGGCGAAGCGTATGACGTGTTGAGCGATGCGCAGAAGCGCGCGGGGTATGACCGGTATGGCCATGCGGCCGTGAACGGCATGGGCGCGGCGGGCGGGCAGGATTTCGCCGGGTACGGGTTCGGCGACCTGTTTGAAACCTTCTTCGGCGGCACGGCGCAGATGTCGCGCCCCGACCCCCGCGGCGCAGATATGCGCTACGACCTCGAAATCACCCTGGAAGAAGCGGCCTTTGGCACCGAAAAGGTGATTCACGTGCCGCACCAGGGGGTGTGCGAGACGTGCCAGGGCCGCGGCACTGCCGAAGGCCATCCCGTGCCCTGTCCGGCCTGCGCTGGCACCGGGCAGCGGCGACAGAGCACCACCAACTTCTTTGGGCTGCACATGACCTCGGTGACGCCGTGCGACCGCTGCGGTGCGACGGGCGAGATCATCCCGCATCCATGCAAAGTATGCGGGGGGCAGGGGCGCAAGTCGGTGGTGGATGAACTGCAGGCGACCATCCCGCCCGGGGCGAACACCGGATCGCGCTTGCGCTTCCGCGCGAAAGGCCATGCCGGTCTGCGCGGCGCACAGGCGGGCGACCTGCTGGTGGTCATCCACGTGCGCCCGCATGACATTTTCGAACGACGGGGCGATGACCTCTTCGCCCAGGTGCGCCTCCCCTTTGCTACGGCTGCACTGGGCGGCCGACTGACGGTGCCGACGCTGCAGGGGGAAGAAGTGATCGATGTGCCGCCCGGCACGCAGCACGGCCATCTCTTCCGCTTGCGTGGCTTCGGCATGCCGGAGTGGCAAGGCCCTCGCCATGGCGACCTCTACATCGCGGTGGCGCTGGATGTCCCGACGGACTTGACGCCGCGGCAGCGCGAGTTGCTGCACGAGTTTGCCGTTGAGCGCGGCGACGACGTCGAGCGCAAACCCAAAGGTCTGTTTCAGAAGATGAAGGAAACCGTCGAGGACGTCATGGAAGATTACCGGGATAAATCACGCGAAGCGTTTGGGGGCTAAACCGGCGCATGGTGATCGTGCCATGTCGAAGGCGCAGGGGACACAGGCTGTTCCGTCACCTCGTCTGCACGTTGCCAGGGCCGCACGCCTGATTCCGTCACCCAGTAGAGCGTGTCGTCCAATGGATAGGGGCGCTGCACTAGTTCATCCCGCACAAACCAGGCCAGCCAGCGCGCGTGGCGCGGGTCCTCAGCCGACACCATCACCAGGACATCGCGCGTCGGCACCGCCACCAGCAGATTCGCATCATGGAATCGCGGCGAGAACCGCTGGTACAACGAGGGCAGGGCGAGACGCGTGGCATCAAAGCCGTCGCCGGTGGTGAAGCGCAACAGACGGTCCCGGCCATCGGGCAAGGCGTCGGCCGCCTGGATTTCCAGCGTGTTGCAGCTCCGCTCCAAGTTGCGCATGGCGGTGGCCTGGCAGGTATCCTCACTGATGCCGGATTCGAGCAGATCACGGTAACTCACCCAGCGGAAAGCGACGTCGGTCGGCAGCACACACGCGATGCCCAGGTGTTCGGAGAACGGGAGCGTTACGGTGTCGGGGGGAAGCGCGTCCAGGCGTGCCAGCATGGGCATCACCTGTTGCTCCCATCCGTCCGTGAGCCCGACAGCCTCCTGTGCCGCCTTCGTGATCGCGGCCACCGTTTGGCGCACGACGGGTCCCATGCGCCGGGGAGCACCCGCACAACTTCGGTACACCTGCTCCAGTTGCAGTGTGCACACCTCCTCATGAAGACGCAATGTCAGGTGATCGTCCGTTTCAGTGAGGAGGACGGCGCCGGGCAGGGCAGTGAGCAGGCGCTGGATCAGCAAGCGTCGGATGAGCTGCCGGTTGAACGGCGCCAAACTCCAGGCGATTAAGCTGCGAATGATGAAGAGCAGGACCACAACGACCCCGATCATCCACGCCACCACTGCCAGTTCCATAACAATTTCCACGACGCCCCTCCGCGCTGCTCGACGGTTGCACACCGCGCTGCTCCTACCTTCGTGTTCGCCAACCGCCCTCCTTTCGCCTGCCGCATTGACTGCAAATCTCGTGTGTCCTGCCGTTCGCCGCTATCCCGCATCGGGGGTCGTCCGTGTAGCGGGCAACCCGTGCAAGCTGTGCGCACGGTAGATCGCCCGGTTTGGGCGCGAGGCCATGTGTCGCCAAAATCCCATCCATGCTCGCGGCCGCACACAGGCTGCTTCACTTTGGGAGAAGAACTACACACACGCGGCGTTAGGATAGCGCGCAAGTCTCCCATACTTCTCGGTGTGGGGGTGGACCCCTGAGGGAAAGGGCGATGGCCCTTACAGAGATGTCGGATCACGAAGGCAACGGAGATGATCGGGTGTAGCTGTTCAGAGAATGGCACATGCCCATGACCTTTGTTGATCCAACGAGTAAGCCGTGATGCGGTTTCTGGTTACAGTGTTGAGGACAGCCAACCTGGAGGGCGGTCCGCCAAGGGAGTGTGGCGTATGGGAAAATCCCTGCGCATAGGGGTGATCACAGCCTATCTGGAGGAGGACTGGCACAGTCAGCAACTCGTTGAAGCTGCCGGTCGGTACGGTGAAGTTGTGGTCATCCGTCCCGAGCAGATCACCGCCTGGTTGACGCCTGAAGGCGTGACGGTGCGCGCTGATGGTGTGGACATGAAGTCCATCAATGGTTTTGTGTTGGCGCGCGGATTTGGCGATCGGGGGAATCCTGATTTCGTCGTGCCGGTATACCAGATTCTGGAGCGTGCCGGTCACGTGCTGATCAATAGCATTGAGGCAGTGCTCGTGGCGATCGATAAGTTTGAAACCAGCTACCGGTTGCAGCAGGCGGGTGTCGCGACGCCGAGCGTGGTGGTCGTGCAGGATGGCGATTCTGCGTGCGAGGTATTGGGGCAATGGGGTCGCCTGGTGGCAAAGCCGTTATTCGGTTCACTGGGCCTGGGCATTGAGCTGGTTGAAGATACCGCCGATGGCCGGGCGATGCTCGCAGAGCTGGTTGACCGGTACGATGCCGTGTACTTACAGGAGTTCGTGCCTTCGCCAGGGCGGGATATTCGGGCGTTTGTTGTCGGTCCCCGGGTGGCGGCCAGTATTTTTCGCGTCGCAAAACCCGGGGAGTGGGTGACGAATGTGCACCGGGGCGCTGAGACTGTGGTCTGTACGCTGGATGCAGAGACGGAACGTCTTGCCGTGCAGGCAGCGCGAGCGGTCGGGTTGGACTATACCGGTGTCGACATTTTGGAAGGTCCGGATGGACCGGTTGTGATTGAGGTGAACGGGAATCCACAGTGGCAGGGATTGTTGCACGCGACAGGGCAGAACATGGCAGATACGATCTTGGCCTGGGTGGTCGAACGGATTGCCCAGACTGCCACGAAAGGGGGTGAATACCGTGCCGAAAGATGTTAAGAAAGGTCAGATGACCGTTCGTGAGGCCGGCCACAAGGGGGGCGAGCTCGGTGGAAAAAAGGGTGGCGAGACGACCCTGGAGCGCTATGGTCCCCAGTTCTACGAGGAGATCGGTAAGAAGGGTGGCCAGAAGGTCCGAGAATTGATCGCGGAGGGCAAGAAAGCCCGGCGCAGATCATAACGAGCGAGGATGGGTGACGAGGATGCAGCGTCACAGATCAACCGATGCACAGATCACCGTAGAGGAGGTGACATCATGCCTGAGAACAAAGGTGGAATGACCGTCAGCGAAGCTGGCCGCAAAGGTGGGGAGACCACGTCTGAGCGCTATGGTCACGAGTTCTACGAAGAAATCGGCAAGAAGGGTGGCCAGAAGGGTGGCCAGACCACGTTCAAGCGCTATGGTCCCCAGTTCTATGAAGAGATCGGGCGCAAGGGCGGCCACAAGGTGCGCGACCTGATCAACGAAGCGAAGCGGGCGCGTGGCGAGATGTAACCGTCGCGCGAAACGTTACGCATGGTTGGCGGCCACGGATGGCCGCCAACCTCATCCACACCACAGAAAGCCAAAGAGGAGGTGAGAGAATGGCAAACGCCAAGAAGAGCCAGGGAGACATGACCGTCCGTGAGGCGGGGCGCAAAGGCGGCGAGACGACTGCCGAGCGCCATGGGCACGAGTTCTATGAAGAGATCGGCCGCAAGGGTGGAGAAAAGGTCCGTGACGAGTATGGTGTCCAGTTCTACGAAGAGATCGGGCACAAGGGCGGCCAGAAGGTTCGCGACCTCATCGAAGAGGGCAAGCGAGCCATGGGCATGGGCGGCAGCCGCCGCAAATAAGGCCATCCCCAGCACCCCATGGAAGGGTGCCTCGAGCGTAGAAGGAGGTGACGACGATGGCGCAAAAAGCCAGTAAAGGTCAGATGACCGTGAGTGAAGCCGGTCGTAAAGGTGGTCTGAAGGTCCGTGATGCCTACGGCGTGGAGTTCTACGAAGAGATCGG
Source organism: Armatimonadota bacterium (assembly GCA_020060775.1). Classification (GTDB taxonomy): domain Bacteria; phylum Armatimonadota; class Hebobacteria; order CAIYQO01; family CAIYQO01; genus JAGUZN01. The sequence goes on along the minus strand of JAGUZN010000042.1, from coordinate 4,485 downwards.
CAAAAAAGGCGGCCACAAGGTCCGCGAGCTGATCGAGGAAGGTAAACGCGCCCGGGGTGGTGGACGATAACAGGGCTCGATACCCGGTGTGAGCTTTGTCGAACACGGCGCCCCCGCCATGCTGGACGCCCACGGGTCTCGATGCTTCGGGACGGAAGCTTCCGTCCCGAAGCAGCGGGGGCGAACACCGGTCGACAGGCAGTGGTTTCGGCCAAGGCCGCCGGTCGTTGTCATCGCCGCTGAGGAATGGAGGTCCGCCACCGGGGCGGAAGCCGAGGTAAGGAGGAAGATCATGGCAGATAAAGGCAGCATGAGCGTGAGCCAGGCGGGCCGCAAGGGCGGCAAACGCACGGCAGAGACGCACGGGCATGCGTTCTACGAGGAGATTGGCCGAAAAGGTGGCACGAAAGTGCGCGATTCGTACGGCCATGAGTTCTACGAGGAAATCGGTCGCAAGGGCGGCACCGCCGTGCGTGACGAATACGGTCCGCAGTTTTACGAAGAGATCGGTCACAAGGGCGGCCAGAAGGTGCGTCAATTGATCGAGGAAGGGAAAAAGCGCGCCGGAGGCGGCCGCTAAATAGATGCGCGATCCGGGGCGCGACAACCCCGGTGACTCCTCCAGTTAACAGGGAGGTTCGCTATGCCTGAGCAGAAGAAGAAAAAAGGCGATATGACAGTACGCGAGGCTGGCCACAAGGGCGGGGAACATACCGCCGAGACCCATGGCCATGAGTTCTACGAGGACATCGGCCGCAAGGGAGGCGAACGCACCTCTGAAACACACGGGCACGAGTTCTACGAGGAGATCGGCCATAAAGGCGGCGAGATTGGCGGCCCCAAGGGTGGCCAGAAGGTCCGCGAACTGATCGAAGAAGGCAAGCGCGCCACCGGTGAAGAGCAAAGCTAACCGGTGGCGGCCGTATCCTGATGGGCTACAGTGCCCGTCGATCCGGAGGAATGCTCCCCCGCATCCTCCGCGATCCCGGTTGACATGGCTGTCTGGGGGAAGGACGCGGTGAAGGTACTGCCTTCACCGGTGTCACTTTGGACTGCAATCGTTCCCCCATGGAGTTCAACCAGGTGCTTCACAATCGAGAGTCCGAGCCCTGTGCCCCCTTCCGCACGCGAGCGCGCGCGATCTACGCGGTAGAACCGTTCGAAGATGCGATCTTTTTCGTTGCGCGGGATGCCGTAGCCGGTGTCCTGTACACTGATGCGCACGGGGTTGCCAGCCTCGGCGCGCACGGTGATGGTGGCTCCCTCCGGCGAGTACTTGCGCGCATTATCCAGCAAGTTGATGATGACCTGCACCAGGGCGGAACGATCAGCGAGCATGGTCAGTTCGTCGGGGAGTTCCAGAATCAGTCGTTGACCTTTGCGCGTAATGGGTGTCATCACGCGCTCCGCTACATGGCGCAGCAGGTCACAGACATCCAGTTCTTCCAGTGAGAGCAAGCGGCGTCCACTCTCAACATGCGATAACTGCAGCAGGTCATCGAGCAGGGCGGTCAGCCGTTCACTTTCCATGGTGATTGTCTTGAGGAATTCGTTGGCCATCTCCGGATCTTCCATACCGGCATCCAACAGCGTTTCCGCCATGGCGCGCACCGAGGTAATGGGGGTGCGCAACTCGTGCGAGACGTTCGCCACGAAATCGCGCCGGACCTGCTCGAGGCGTCGCAGGTTGGTGATGTCGTAGAGCACGATCACCACGCCGAGCAGTCGCCCACGGGCATCGACCGGCGCCATATGCACCTCGTAGACGCGTTCCGTCGGTTGGTACAGGCTGATCTCGTGTTGCAACGGCGTACGGGAGGCGATGGTCTTCTTCAGCAGGTCTTCCAGGTCGAAGTGCAGCACCGCTTCCGTGAGTGTTTTGCCGATGACCGCACGCTCTTCTTTGCCGCATACGCGTTCGGCGCTGCGGTTCATCAGGATGATCTTGCCTTCCATGTCGGTGACCAGCACACTGTCGACCATGCTGGCGAGGATGGCTTCGGCCTGGGCGCGCTCCTGGGTGAGCGTGGTGATCGTCTGGCGCAATTCACTGACCATGCGATTAAAGGACTCACCAAGGCTGGCAATCTCTGCCGCTCCGGCGGGGGTCACCCGTTCATTGAATTCCCCGGCGGCAAAACGCTCGGCAGCATGACTGAGCGTGGCCAGCGGTTTGGTGACAAAGGACGAGATGCCGGCCACGATGAAGAAGAGCACGGCGATGGCGCCGATAAAGGCCCAGCCGATGGCAATATTGGTGCGATGAATCGCCTCCTGGACCTCGGTGAGCGGTTTTGCCAGCAGCAGGATGCCGCGGACGACTTTGGTGCGCGGCATTTGTGATGAGGTGTGGGGGGCGCTGCGGTGTGGCGGGCGGACTTTCACCGGAACGGCGACGAGTAGAAAATTTTCGCCGGTAGTCGGGTCGGTCCGGATATCTTGCCCGACGCCCAGCACGGAGCGCGCCTCACGCACCTCGGGGGTCAACTCATCGAGTGACGAGGGTTTCACCGGGAGAATATTTTCCACGGCCGCGTTGGTGGTGAGCAACACCCGGCCATCAGGTCCCAACAGCACGACATAGCGCACCTGCGTCGAGAGCTGCAGGCCGCCGCCTGAGGTTTCCAACTGCGTTTTGAGGAAAATGCTGCGGATGGCTTCATCTAACTGCCGCCGCTTACTTAGATCATCGTTGGTGGCCGAGTTCGGCGTGTTCGTGCGGTCGATAAGATGGACGAGGTAATTGTCCTGGGTACGCTGGCGCATGGCCTGCCAGACGCGATCTTCCTTTTCCATGTTTTCCAACAAACGCCCAACAATTTCGGCGCTGACCATGGCGTTGCTGCGTAAAAACCCGGTGATCATCGCCATGCTTTCGCTTTCCGTGCGTCGCAGGGCGTAGAGCGCCAATGGGCCGAGAATGATGACCACGATAAAGAAATAGATCCCTCCGATTAACCACCGGAGGGACCAGGTTGAGCGTTGCATTACGTTGTTACTCCGCGAATTTGTATCCGACGCCCCTGACGGTCAGTAATCGTTCCGGTTTACCGGGCAACGGTTCAATTTTTTCACGCAACCAACGAATATGCACATCGACGGTATGCGGATCACGATACGGTCCCTCGTCACCCCAGACCTGGGTGAGTATTTCATCGCGCGTCATGGCGCGGCCACGATTGCGCAACAGCGTCGCCAGCAGTTCAAACTCTTTCGGCGAAAGACTCAGGGCACGGCCATCGGCCGTGGCGACATGCCGCCCCAAGTCAATTTCCACACCATTGCAGGCAAGGTTCTGCTCCTGCGTCGTTTCAGACACCGGACGCCGCAAGGTGGCTTTTACGCGGGCGATCAGTTCCCGCATGCTGAACGGTTTGGTGATGTAATCATCCGCACCGATCTCCAGGCCGATTACACGGTCAATTTCTTCCGCCTTGGCGGTGAGCATCAACACCGGCACCCAGCTGCGCTGGCGTTGTCGCAAGGTGCGACAGATCTCCAGGCCTCCCATGGAGGGCAGCATCAAATCCAAAATGATCAGCGACGGCGCCGGCGTGCCCAGGGCAAGGCGCAGCCCCTCAGCGCCATCCGTAGCAATGGTGACCTCGTACCCTTCGCGCTTTAATGTATACGCGATGGATTGGGCGATGGGACGCTCGTCTTCGATAATAAGAATGCGAGACAATCGGCTCCCCTTTCGTGGCGCGTAGATCCCCTTGTTCCCTTGCGGCTAAGGCAAATGCCCCGCACACGGGATGTTGGGTGAAAACCTGGAATCGGTTCCCGTACCGAGACTGGTGAAGCCTCGTTGCGGGAGCCGCACTTCAGGTGGGCATTATTGCCCTTTAACATATACGTCGTCTACGCGCTTCCTGCCTACACCTTTTGCCGGGGAATGATTAAGATTTATTCAGGTTGCCCCGGCATGAAGGTACGAACTTCAAGGGCGTACTCTTTGTGAACCGAAAATGTCTGACGTTATCTTAACATATCTTTGTGTTGTATTGAAAGTAGTGCCTTGGGCGCAGTACCGGCGAGAGGCCATCACAGATGCGTTATTCAAGCATCGACGTGCGTTCACGGATGATGAATCCGCATGCTGTCAATGATGGCCTTCATGGCTGCCGGCGGGTCGTTCACCGTGCCGGGCAATTCAGTCTCCACGCGCCAACCACTACCAGCGCCGCCCAGATACCAGCTATGGACGCGATGGTGGGTAAAATTAATGTAGGTCACGTGGATGCCGACCAGGCCATGGGCTTTGTAAATCGTTTCGGTAAACTGTTTGTTGCTGATGGCACGGTGCGTTTCGGTGAAATCGCGCAACAAGTCCCGCAGTTGTTCGTCATGCTGGTAGGCGTCAGGCTGGAAAAGACGCATCGCTAACTCGCCAGGTCCCTGCAGGGTGAAAAACTCTTCCCCGGTCACTTGCCAGCCTGTAGGCAGATACAGTGTGAACCGCCCATCCGGGGTCGTCCACGGCGT
>JAGUZN010000052.1 GCA_020060775.1 Armatimonadota bacterium | reverse complement strand
TGAACGACGCCCCCACGCTGGCCGCAGCCGACCTGGGCATCGCGGTGGCCTCCGTCGGCAATGACACGGCCATGGAACACGCCGATGTCGTGCTGGTCGCTGACGACCTGCGCGCGCTCCCCAACTTCCTCGCCCTGTGCCGGCGCACGGCCGCGGTCATCCGCCAGAATATTTTCTTTGCCGTGGGCATTAAAATCGGCTTCATGACCCTCGCACTGGTCGGGATGCTGCCGCTGTGGGCAGCGGTGCTTGGCGATGTCGGCACCACCGTGCTCGTCACCCTGAACGGCATGCGCCTGCTGGCATCACCCGTTAAGCGGTCTCAGCGGGGGGACGAGGCTTGGACTTCGCGGTGACCTTCCCGCGCACCCGTTCGAGCAGCAGGCGCACATCGTCCACGCGCAGCACATGCAGCAGGGCCACGTAACTCGCCATCCCCACCCCCCCGGCAACCACATACGGCAGCAGCGCCAGCAGCTTGGCGAGTTTGCCCTCGAGCTCTGCCGGGATGGGCAGCAGGGCAGGGGCGATGTACAGGATGGCGGCGAAGGGGATGAAGGCGATGAGCATCTTCCCCAATAGCGGCAGAAGCGTGTGCAGCCCCAGCCCGCCGATCTTGCCGCGGAACAGGCCGAACAGCACTGTGACCTTGCACCCCTTGGAGATGAAATACGCCACGGCAATGGCCACCGCCCCCCATTCCAGGTGAAAAATCCCCACGTACGCCACGGCGATATGCACCGGCACCATGATCAAGCCGACGATGGTGGGCTTGAGCGTGTCGGACAGGGCGAAAAAGAACTGCAGCACCACAATCTCCAGTGCGCCGATGAGCATGGCGGCCGCATAAATCTGCAGAGGAGCGGCAGTCAACTGCGCGGAGGCGGCATCGAACTGCGCACTGCCAAACAACGCGTGAATAATGGGAAATCGCCAGGCAATGAGCGCGATGGCCAGCGGCAGGAAGATGAGCACCATCATGCGCGTGGCAGTGGCGAACATGCTGCGTAGACGCTCTCGATTGCCGGCCGCCGCATAATCCGCCAGAAAGGGAAAGATGGCGATGCCGAAGTTGAAGGCGAGGAACAGCACCGGGGTGTCGCAGAGATTGCGCGCGTATTTCAACGCGGAAAGATTGCCGGTATCCAGCGTCGAGATAAAACGGGTATCCATCACCTGCCGCACGATCGATCCGCACACCCCGACGACCAGCGGCAGCGCGAGCAGCGCAAAGCGCTTGAGCGAAGGTTCGGCGAGATCGAACGTTGGGCGATAGTGGCGAACACGGCGCCCCAGCCCGATGCCGTGCACGACCAGCTTTACCACGCCGCCGCACACAAATCCCACCCCCAGTGCGATGGGACCCCATTGTCCGGCCAGGGCAATGGCCAGCACCAGCACGATCGCCTTCAGCGCGAGATCGGCGGAAGCGGGCAGCGCGAACTCTTTATAGGAATTCAGCAGGCAGTAGGTCAGCGAGGAGACGGCCATGAAGATGACCGCCGCCAGCATAGTGCGCGTGAGTTGCACGGTGAGCGCGATGAGATCCGCCTGCTGTGCGCCGGGATCGGCAAACCAATTGGGCAGGAAGAGCGGCAGCAGGTGCGGCGTAAAAAAAATGCCGATGCCCGCCACCACCGCCAGCAGCAGGATGAGCAGATTGATGGTGGTGCTCGCCAATCGCCAGGCGTGCGCCTCGCCTTGCTCGCGCATGCGCTGCACGAAGACCGGCAGAAACGAGTGCATCACCACCTGGTCGACGAACTGAAAAATGTAAAAGGCAATATCTTTCGCTGCATTATAGGCATCAGCCTGCCATCCGGTGCCGAAAAAGGTGGCGAGCACCATCTTCTCGACCAAACCGAAAGCTCGCAGGATCGCCTGAATGATCACAAGTGCGCCCGTCGCGCGCACAATGCGGCGACCGACGTGGAGTGGCGAGGTGGAGACGGGCGTCTGCTGCTGGACCATCGGCATCCTTCCGGTGTACTTCCTTCGATGAGACACCGGGGGTTCCCTTTCGTTTCACTCCGGCAAGCTGTCCCCTTACCCGCTCAAAATGTGATATCCAGGAACAATTGAGTGATCCAAAACCGCCCGTCTTCGGCGGTGAATCCCCCGAGGCCGATGTACTTGTAACGCGGGTTGAGGATATTTTTTCGATGGGTCGGGCTGTCCATCAGCGCCTGATGCCCGGATTCCACCAGCACCTTGCTGCAATAGTACAGATTCTCGCCGACCAGCATGGTGCGTGGTTTCTCCGGCAGGAAGGTGAGCACGCGCCGCATCGCCGTGCGCTTCTCCTTGACCGGCGATTCATGCCCCCAGTAGCGCAGGTCATGCATCTCCTGGCTCTTCTCGCGTGCCGCATGCACCAGCAGCGGAGCGACGGTCAGCGCATGCAGCCCGCGCGCCTTACGCTCCGCATTCACCAGTTCGACGAACTGCGACTCCTCCGCGGTCAGCGTGATCTGCTCCGGGCCACCCCCCAGCATGGTCACGACATTGTCATCCTCAGCGCACACATGGGCGACGCAGAGGAAGACGAGCAGAGAGATCAGCGAAAGCGCAAACAGCAGGCGACGCATGACCGGACCTCCGAGCAGGCCCTGGGGGAAGGCGGAAACTGGCGGCATGACGTGGGGGAGCCGTGTCAGCCATCACCAGCATACCACAGCACAGCCCGATCAGCCAAGTGGCAAGGGTGAAGAGTCACGATTGTGTGGGCGAGTCCGGATGAGGCGCTGCTCGGTCGGACCGCCGGCTTCCAGCCGGCATCTACAGGGTAACGCGATCATACCGCTGAGAAGCAATCCGGTGCCTACGCCTCGTCTTCTTCACGCACTTCCACGCCGACGACCGACTCGTAGACATCCTCCACGATCTCCGTCTGCCGTGGGAAGGTGAAGCGCAACAGCACCGGGGTGATCACGGTGGTCACCAGCACCATGGCGACCATGGCGGCATACTCGCGGGCGTGAATCAGGCCGTACGCAATGCCGCACTGCGCCACAATCAAACCGACCTCGCCGCGCGACACCATGCCGACCCCGACGCGCATCGCTTCGCGTCCGGTGAAACCGCCAACGCGCGCACCCACGCCGCACCCCACTACTTTGGTGAGGATGGCCACCACGGAAATGACCACCGCGAAAGCGATGCCCGCCCCTTTGAGGGCGTGGAGGTCGGCGCCGAGCCCGATGCTCATGAAGAAAATCGGCACAAACAGCGCATAGGTGAAGGGGCGCAGATTATGCTCCACGCGCTCGGCATACTTCGTGTGACCCAGCGCGATGCCCACAATATACGCACCGGTGATCGCCGCCACCTGGCCGAAATACTCGGCGCCGACGGCGAACAGGAAGATCAGAAACAGCGTGGCAGCGGGCGTAGCGTAACTGGCATGCATGCGGTCGGCGATATCCATGACGCGCCCGATGCGCGGACTGAGGGCGATCGCAATCACGAAAAACAGCCCCATGAGCACCACCACCCAGATAATATGGATGATGGGACTGCTGCTCGCCATCCCCAGCGCCTGGCCCGTCCAGGAAGAAAGGACATCCGCGAACTTCACATGGGCGGTCTCCTGGTGCGACACCGCCGCCGATGCGCCGAAAGCGATCACGAAGGAGAGGATGATGATGCCCAGCACATCGTCGATGATCGCCGCGCCCAGAATGGTGAGGCCTTCTTTCGAACGCAGGCGTCCGATCTCCATCAAGGTTTGCGCAGTGATCGATACGGACGTGGCCGTAAGCACCGCGCCGACAAATACCGCTGAGGTGAAACTCAAGCCAAAGAACCTGGAAACCAGAATCCCGAACCCCAACGGCAACACCACGCCGAGGATGGCAGCCCACAATGCGACCTTGCCCACCCGCCGCATCTGCGCGAGATCGGTTTCCAACCCGGCCATGAACATCAGCAGCAGCACCCCGATACCCGCCAAAGCATGTACCATGCCGTGCAGTTCATGCGCGGAACTCTCGAACACCGGCCAGTGGAAGATGTTCAACAGGGTCGGTCCCATCACCAACCCCGCCAGGATCTCGCCGAATACGACCGGCTGATGCAAGAAGCGCCGACTGAGGTCGCCGGCCACTTTCGAGACGATGATGATGATGCCTAACAGCAGCAGTAGTTGCAGTTCAAAGTTCATAGCACGAAATTCAATCCGGAAGGGTACTGCGAGCCCGCCACGCGAGGAACGCACCGCTCACCGGCTCCATATGGTACCAGGGTGCACAGCTCTGCGCAACCCACAAGGATGCCGTCACCCACTAAGAACTCACTGTACACCTAATCACCTAACCACCTAATCACCTAACCACCTAATCACCTAACCACCTAAATATGGCGGCTGTCCGCCTCATCTTTCACGGCGTAGCCGTCCTCCTGCCGCTGCACGTTCACCGCGTGTTTCATCGTGTACCCCTGGTACAGATCTTCCGCGCTCATGCCCAGCACCTGCGCCAGCGAAATAAGGAAATGCAGCATATCGATCACTTCTACCCGGCAGTTCTGTTGATCGAACTGCTGGTACTTCGCCCACCATTTCCAGGGTACGCTGTCGGTGAGTTCAGCAATCTCTTGCCCCATGGCGCGGCAATAGTTCAGCACCCAGTGCGCGCGTTCTTCATCAGTCATGGCGCCGGCATCGACGCCGATGCGCCGGTTCAACGCATCCTGCATCTCAAAGAGGACATCAAGACGATCGGTCATATCTCGCGCTCCTTAGTAACAGACATTCGTGATCGGTGTGAACTATCATCTTACACGCTCGAATCGAACGACAGCAAAATCCTGTCTCCTACTGTTGCATGCGAACTCTGTGAGTGACTGTCCACCAACACGGCCGCTGAGGTCGGCGTTCCGCCGCCGCCGCCAAATGGCCACTCAACCGGTTATCCACTCCAGGCTTCCCCTCTCCCGTCCTGTCTTCTGTCTCCTGTCTCCTGTCTCCTGTCTCCTGTCTCCTGTCCCTTCGTATTCCTTTTCCCGGATCTCCCCTCCTCCCGTTCACCCCTCGGGCGAAAAAGGATTTTCTCGCAGGGTGGTTAAATAGAGGGTACGCTTGGTGTGTTACAACAAGATAACCAGCGAGAACATGCGACGGAGAAAGTTTACTGCCGGATGGATCAATACTGCCGCGACCGCTTGATGGCCATTGCTGCCTCCTTTTTATCCCGGGCAACCGGCTGTCACCGAACAGATCACACGCAACGTGTGGTGCACAATGCGCTGTGGTTGGCGGAGAGTACGCCGGAGGTGAATCGTCAGGAACTGGAAGCGGCGGCGTGGCTGCACGATATCGGGCGCGGCGTGGAACGCGAACAGGGCATCGACCATGCCCACGCCTCCGCAGCGCTGGCGGCGGAGCTACTGCCGCAATTGGGTTTCGCGGCTGATGCCGTCGCGCGCATCTGTGACGCCATTGCCGCCCACCGCTTTTCCGCGGGGATAGTGCCCACCACGCCTGAAGGACGACTGCTGCAGGATGCCGACCGGCTGGATGCGCTGGGGGCGATCGGCATGGCGCGCACCTTTGTCGAAGGCGGAGCAATGCGCGAGCTGTACCACGTGGAGGATCCCTTCGCGGAAGCGCGTACGCCCGACGACGATGCGTATTCACTGGATCACTTCTTTACCAAACTGCTGCGGCTGCCGGCCACGATGCACACGCCCGCCGCGCGCACCGAGGCAGAGCGCCGGGTGGCCTGGATGGAGGCATTCCTGGCTGAACTCAAGGCCGAGATCGCCGGTCCGGCAACGCCGCCGGCTGTATAAACCGATTTGAGCGGTGTTACAATGACCGTGGCAACGGGAACATATACCATCGTGATCGGCCGCGCGGCACCCGCGCGCCGTCGCTCATCCAGGTGGGCGTGAAGGGGTAGATACCTATTATGGAAATGCATTACCAGGATAATGCCGATACTCCGGCGCAGGAACCATCGGTGCAAGTTGCCGGACGCTTTGTCGGCATGGCCGTCTTTCTTGCCGGCATTGCCTTGCTCGTGTTGACCTTCGTGATGGCCTTCCAGGCTTTCCGCAATCCGGAGTTCTTCGTGCCCATACAGGCATTGAACGCGACGCCGGCACCCTCCACCGCGGCGGTGCTCGTGCCGGCCATCATCAAGTTCATCCTGTTGATTGCCATGGTCTATATCAGCTCCCTCATCGCCGGGCGCGGCGCACAACTCTTCCTCTACTCGCGAAAAGAGGCGCGGCGTGATACTCCTCGCGATTGACCAGGGGAATACGCGCACGAAATTCGGCCTGTTCTCAGGTGACGAACTCCAACACACCTGTGCGGTCCCCACGGTCAGCGTGGGAGAAATCGAAGGACTGCACGCGGCACTCGGCCAAATGGTCGAACAGCGGCCGCGGCAACTTGCGCTCTGCACCGTGGTGCCATCATTGGTCGACATCTGGCAGCAACTCGCCGCACGCCTCGACCTGCCGCTCACCGTCGTCACCGGCATGAC
>JAGUZN010000222.1 GCA_020060775.1 Armatimonadota bacterium | reverse complement strand
CGGGCGGTCGCTGTGCGGGCGCGGTTGCGGCTGCGGCCTCACCTCGGGCGGCGGTGCCGGCTGGGGTTCCGGCTCTGGCGGTTCCTCGGGGGGGGCAAGCTCGGCAGCCTCCACCATGGTGATCGGCACCAGCACCGTTTTTCCCGGCACCGGGCTCACGGAGAAGGGCACGAGCTTGAGCAGCACCAGCAGTATCAGGTGCGCCAGCACGGACAACGGCAGCCAGACTCGGTAAAATTCTCGTCTCATCTCACTCTGCACTCGGCTCGGCCGCTGGTTTGCGCGTGGCCAGGGCGATCTGATCGAGCCCGACCTTGCGCGCGGAATCGATCGTTTCCACCACCATGCGGTAGGGGATGCCCTCGTCGGCCCGCACCACCAGCAGGCGCACCTGATGCTCATCATGGTAGCGGCGCATTTCAGCCTCGACGGCCGACGCCTCCACCGGCATGTTGTTCAACAGATACTCAGCATTGGCGGTGATGCGCACCGTCAGCGATTGCGGCATCGGCGTTTCCGCGGTGACCGCCTTCGGCAGGTTCAGACGCAGGTTGCCTTCCTCCGTTTTGGTCAATGCACTGGCGGTCACCATGAAGATGATGAGCAGCACCAGGCAGACGTCGGTGAACGGCGTAATGTTGATGCCGAAGATATGGCGATTGGCATTGGGCCGTTTCAGACGAATCATGATACGGGCTCCCTCACAGCATCATCCGCGCTCTGCCGCTGGTTCAGGCGATGCAAACGGTAGGACCACTCCGTGCTGAAGCGCTCAAGGCGCAGGCGGAAGCGGTCGACCCACGCAGTGCACCAGTTGTTGGCGATGACGGCGATAATACCCACACCCAGACCGACGGCGGTGGCGATCAACGCTTCGGAAATGCCGCGCGAGACGACATTGGCGCCGGCCTGTCCCTGCTGGGCGACCTCGTGGAAGGCGCGCATGATGCCGATGACGGTGCCCAACAACCCGATGAAGGGCGCGACATTGCCGATGGTGCCCAGGATGGGCAGGGGAGCAGACGCGGCATCCACTTCGGAATCGGCGGCCAGCGTGAGCATGTCGGAGAGTTCTTGCTCACCCATCGTGGGACTCACCAGGCTGGCTTTTGCCACGCGGGCATACGGATTGTCCGTCTCGTCCAGCAGGCGAAAGGCCTCATCGCGGTGCCCGCCACTGAGGAATCCTTCTACGCGGCGCAGCAATTCCTGGGGGACGATGTTGAGGCGGGAGAAGGTGCGCCAGCGCTCGAGGACGACGGCGATCACGAGGATCGAGCAGATGCCCAGGGGGATCAGCGTGATGCCTCCCTGTTCAATCAACGCAAGTAACGACATGGATTCGGACGGCATAGGTGCTCCTACTCTGTTGGTCATGATAGGGCGCTCGCGGCGAGACCGACAAGGGTGCTGCTGCGAGACACCGGGCTGCAACACGTTGCGGCGGTAGCCTCCGAGCAAAGCCGTGGAATGCTTCCCTGTCCACGTGGGTGCACTCACTAGTGCACGGTAATGTCAGGGATGACGTTGCCCAGGTCAGGGGTAATGGGCATTCCATCACGGGCTTTGTCCGTTAGACACCGCTTCCAGTGTGGAGTTTCGTCACGGGGGAAAGAAAATTGCCCCGACTGCCTCTATCTTCGCGATGGAGGGCGGCATCCCTTCCGGAGTCGGAGATTTTCTGTTTAGGGTGCGGGCGCCGTTATCGTGGAATCGATGCCCTGTGCCGCCGCCGCGCTGAGTGCCGCCAGCGCCGTACGATCGAACTCACCCTCGCGCGATGCGGCGAAGGTGGCGATGTTGATGATGAATGTAGCCAGCAGATCCAGGGCGATGCGACCTTGCGCCGGATAGCCGATGCGCGTGAGAAAATTGACGACCGGCGTGATGAGCTGCTCGCGCCAGGCCTGGCGCAATTCCTGCTGCATTTCTTCCGGGAGGTGGACGAGTTCTTCCATCGCCTCGCCGGTGCAGAAATCATTCACCCCGCAGACCTCGAAGGCCGTCTCGACCAGCGTTTCGGCGAATTCGGGCAGGGTGGATGCGCGTTCGGCGCAGGCTTCTAGCACGCGCTGGCGCGCGGCGAATTCGGAGAGCAGGCAATCCTTGAACAGGTCGGCTTTGCTGGAGTAAAAATAGTAGAGCGCGGGTGCGGTCATATCGCACGCCTGCGCCAATTGCTTCAGGGTGAATCCCAGATAACCCAGGCGTCCGAAGAGTCGCGTGGCTTCAGTCAGTATGCAATCCCGTTTATTCATCGTCCCCTCCCGGTGCAACCTCGTCCAGGGTACGGGTAGAGTCGTTTGTTCGGCATCAGAGGGGGATTTCCGTCCTGTCGAACACGAAAGATGACCTTACTGATCATTCAATATCATCCTACCGAGAATGCCTGCCGTCTGTCAATGTACGGGCAACGGTTTCACTGTACCGTATGCGCAGCACGGCGCGCACGGCCGTGCTGCGGGTGTCCGGCGCCGTGGTCGTGCGGTGGGGTTAAGTATGGAATGTATGGGAACATAGAGTAGAGGGTATGTCACCGTCAATCACGAGGGTGCTGCCGGCATCTTCTGAAGGAGTCGTTGAGGATGACGAGCCGAATGCTCTATAATGCGACCTATCGTCTACAAGGGTCCATCCATCACGGCGTCGTGCGGATTGACGTCGACCGGCGCGCAGAGGGACCGCACTACCGGGCTACGTTGGAAGACTCGCCGTTGCGGGGGACGCAGGGCGGATGGGCACGCACCGCTGATGAGGCGCTCGATTTCTTGAACCTGTCCTTGCAGGCGGAGGGCGCAGGCGAGATATGCTTCACCCCGGGTGAAGCGCAGGCCTGGTAGGGTTTGGCGTGAATCAACGTGCAGCCCCACAGCAGAAGGTGATGTCGTATGCCGATCGAACCAGGGCGTTTGACGCGTGAACAGCAGTTGGATGTGGCGCGAGACCGCTTGCGCCGCGTGATCGACCAGTATATTCAAGTCGAGTCGGAGGTCCGCGCGCTGGAAGAAGGCTACTTCCGCGTGGTGATCTTCGGGTCGGCACGCATCCGCCCGCAGGATGAGACTTATCAACTCGTGTATCAGATCGCCCACGCGCTGGCGGAACGCGGCATCGATATCGTCACCGGTGGCGGCCCCGGCCTGATGGAAGCGGCCAACCGCGGCGTGCTGGATGTGGTTGCGCGCGAGAGCCGCTCGTATGGGTTGCCGATCGATCTCCCCTGGCTGCATGAGCCGGCCAACAAGCACCTCGACCTGAAAAGCAGTCACCGCCGTTTCTCCTCGCGCCTGGATGAATTCATGCGCCTGTCCAATGCGGTGATCGTGGCGCCGGGCGGCATCGGCACCATGCTGGAGTTGATGTACGTATGGCAGCTGCTGCAGGTAGGCCTGACCAACGATCGCCCGGTCATATTATTAAAACGTCAAATTTGGGGTGGACTTTTGCGCTGGATGCGCGAGGAACTGCTGGGCCACCACTACATCAGCCCCGAAGATTTTCGCTGGATCAAGCTGGTGGATACCGCCGATGAAGTCATCGAACTGCTGGCGATGGCCCATGAGCGCTTCATGCGTTCACAAATGGAGGAGCGGCTGGGCGAGCAGGCCATCGACCGATCCGTCACCGCGCAGGTGATGGAATATGCCCGTCCTACCGAATTCACCGAAGAAGGCAAAGACGCGAGCGAATCATGACCTGCTGCCGACCGACGGGAAAAGGATGCCTTCGGTATGGGGCGAATAAACACTCTACCGGCGCATCCGCAGACCCCCGGCAGGGGGGCGATGATGCCTGACCCCCGATGGCCACGGCCGTCTCTGGAGTGTGAGTGTTCATGTCTGAATTCGTGCTGGCGGATCACCCGCATCGCCGCTTGAACCCGTTAACCGGCGAGTGGGTACTCGTTTCTCCCCACCGCGCGAAACGCCCCTGGCAGGGCCAGGTGGAAGATGTCGTGCGCGAAGCGCGGCCGGCACACGATCCCCAATGCTATTTGTGCCCCGGCAATGTGCGCGCCGGCGGCGTGCGCAACCCGCGCTATGCGACGACCTATGTCTTCGATAACGATTTCCCCGCGCTGATGGCCGATGTGCCGGCCGGGGAACGCGCGCATCGCGGCCTGCTGGTGGCGCAGGCCGAACGCGGCCTCTGCCGGGTCATCTGTTTCTCACCCCGCCATGACCTCACGCTGGCGGACATGCCGCCGCAGGAGATCCTACCGGTGGTGGAGGTGTGGGCCGAACAATACCTCGAACTGGGGGCGCGCCCGGAGATCAATCACGTGCAGATCTTCGAGAATAAAGGCGCGATGATGGGCTGCAGCAATCCGCATCCGCACGGGCAGATCTGGGCGAGCGAACACCTCCCGGGCGAACCGGCCAAAGAATTGGCGCAGCAACAGGCGTATCATGCCGAGCAGCATGCCTGCCTGCTCTGCGATTATCTGGCCGCGGAGGAGGAGCAGCAGGAGCGCCTGATCTATGCCAATGCGCATTTCGTGGCGCTGGCGCCCTTCTGGGCCTGCTGGCCATTCGAGACGCTGGTGCTGCCGCGCCGGCATGCCGCCGCGCTGCCCGCGCTGAATGCCGATGAGCGCCTGGGGTTGGCAGAGATGCTCCACCGGTTGACCGCCGGATATGACCGGCTGTTCGGCATCTCCTTCCCCTACTCCATGGGCTGGCATCAGGCCCCCACCGACGGCGCCGATCACCCATCCTGGCATTTGCACGCGCATTTCTATCCGCCGTTGTTGCGCTCGGCCACCGTGAAAAAATTCATGGTCGGCTTCGAGCTGCTGGGCAATCCGCAGCGCGACATCACGCCGGAGACGGCGGCCGAGCGGCTGCGCGCGCTGGTGACGGAATTCGCGCCGTCAGGGTAACACGGCAACCGGACGTGAACGGTCGGCCGCGAGCGTTTACCATACCGCCTGCAGTGAGCAAGATAGGCGTGATGCACGTACACGACGGTCAGGAAAACTCAGCAACGCGCAGCATGCGGCGAGAAGGGGAGAATATTTGGCGCAGCACGGTGACATCCCCCCGATGAGCAAATCGGATTACCAGTACGAATTACTGCGCCCTCGCCGTCGCCGCTCCTGCCTGGGGTGCCTGGGCGCGCTGTTCCGCCTCGCCCTGTGGGTGGCGCTCATTGCGGTGGCGGCGGGCGGCGTGTTGTGGCTCTCCCTCATCGTGGCGCCTCCCTTCGGGCAACAGACCACCGCCCGTATGCTCATTATCGGGCTCGACGAGGAAGAGCAACCGGGGGCGCCGCGACGGTCAGACACCATTCTCCTCAGCGCCGCGCGCCTGCGCGGCGGGGG
>JAGUZN010000038.1 GCA_020060775.1 Armatimonadota bacterium | reverse complement strand
TGCGCTTTCTCCAGCGCCATCCGCTGTGCCCAGCCCAGCACATCCTCGCCTGCCGCGGGAGGCTCCTCAACACGGGCGGGCGCGATGCGATGCACCAGTCCGACCTGCGTCAGCAGGGCGGCCCGGCGTGGCGAGGCGGAAGCGAGGATGAGCGGTCTGCGCAGTGTCACCTGCATGGTGCACCTCCGGAATGGTTGACCCCGGCGGCAGGCCGGGGTCAACACGTGAACGACAAGCGTGAGGGCGAACGGCTTACTCGGGATTATCCGTCAGCCACTGCTTCACGCGCGCGATGCCTTCAGTATTCCCGGCGGCCTTGTACGCGTCGAGGACTCTCTTCACCATCTCGCGGTCGCCTTCCGTCATTGCGGCGTCTTCCGCACTGGTGTAGTTCTCCAGCGCTTTCGCCGTATCGCCGAGCTCGCCATACGCCTGGGCTAACTCGTAATGATACTTGGCGAGATGGCGGCCGGGGTATTTCAGTGCATCCTGCAGCAGCGGGATGCGATCGGCAGCCTTCTCCATCGTGGAAGCGATCTTGTACCCGATGGCGATGCGTACGATATCGGCAACCTTGCCGTCTTTATACGCGGCCTGATATGCGGCGGTGGCGGCCTCACTGTCCCCCAGCGCCTCGGCGCGGTATGCCTGGATCTCCGGCATAATACACACGATATCAGCATTCGCCCGCATCATCTGGAGGAAGTACTCGCCCAACCCCGCCATATACCGCTGCCGCGTTGAGAGGATGTAATAATCCTTCCGCTCCTTGAAGTCCTTCGGGGCATCTTTGCGCTCGCGCATGTCGCGCGCCTTCACGAAACCATAGCCGAGCTGTGGTCCTGTCATGCCGAAAACCTGTGCCTGCATCAGCGGGCTGACTTCACCTTTCGGCGTAGTGAAAGCCAGATACTCGGCCATGAGCGGCACATACCCCGCCTTTCCGGCTGAGACCCAACCGAGATTGCCTCCCGCGGCTTTTGACGTCATGTCGTCAGAAAGCTTCTTCGCCTGGTCCGAGAACGACGACTTGCCCTCAACAATCAACGTACGGGCTTCAGTGGCAGTCTTCTGGGCCTCCTCCAACGCTTCCGGCGAAGGTTTCTTCGCGCCCACGAACATCCACTGGGACAAGACCTCATGAGTATTCACTTTGCTCAAGTACTCATCCGTCAACGGATCTACCGGCAGCGACTTCGCCACCGCCTCGCCCATAAGCATCATGCGCGCCGACTGCGCGAACTGCTCCTTCTCCTTGCCCGTCAGGAGATCGACGGCCCAGCGCAGGAATTCTTCATCGGTGGGATTCTTCACCCCGGACTTCTCATCCTTGCCCGACTGTTCGTTCATGAATTTGGCTAACTGCTCAACGCGCAGTTGCTCGGCGGTTTTCAGTTTCTTTTTCTCTTCGTCGGTCTTCGCCTGCTCTTTCTCCTGCTTGGCCTGCTCTTCCGCCATCATGCCAATGGCGTGCAACTGCAACTTGGCAATACTTTCGGCCACACGGCGAATGTTGTGATCGTTGAACTTGATGTCCAGTTGTTGCTCAATCTGTGCATCCAGCATGTCGTTGACCAGCTTCACAAAGATCGTCTGGCGCGTGCCCAGCACGCTTTCCAGGTCGAGCAAGCCACCGCTGTCCTGTAGCGTACGCTGGAACTCGTTCTCGAATTCGCGCGAGGTGATCTCCTCGCCATTGATGCTGGCGATCACCTTCCCGCCTTTCAGCGGTGAGGCGAATTGCTGTTGAATGTCCTGTTTAGTGCTGAACGGATTCCCCGCGGCCAGGAACACACCGGCAACAAAGACGGCAATAAGTGCCCAGAGAATAATCGTCGCAGTTTTCTTCGACGCCATTTTCCGGCGCATCGACATCAGGGACATGATTGTGTCCACCCTCCCATATTGCGGTACCGGCACCATGCCGGCTTACAACCGAGACATTATACCCAAGCCCTGGGTTCTAAAAAAGTGCTCGCCCGGACGAGACTTCGACCTGGCGTCACCTGCTCAAGGGCGCCTGCGATCGGACGCCGCCAGCAGACAGACTATGCGGTCACATCATCGTGCGCCTTTTGTACGACTTGCTGCACCTGGGCCACATGCCCGGCCAGGTTGTCCACCGCACCCGTCAAATTGGTGAGAATGTTCCGCGCATACTCGAGCGCACCCTGCCGGATCGCTTCCGCTTCCTGGCTGGCCTGTTCGATAATGCGCTGCCCTTCTTGCTGAGACAGGCGCGTGATCTCATGGCCGGCCACTAACAGGCGGGACTCTTCCTGCGCTTTGCGAATCGTCAACTCCGCCTGCTCGGCCGACTCCGTCACCATGCGGTCGGCCTGCTCGCGCGCATCGGCGAGGATGCGCTCTTTTTCGCGCGTGATCTGATCGGCCTTCTGGATTTGCTGGGGCAATGACGCGCGAATCTGGTGCGTGTAGTCAAGCACATCGTCGACATCAAGGAAAAATGCCTTGCGGAATGGGCGGGCACGCCGCACCCAGGGCAACGGACGATGCTCGACTAACTCTTCCAATTCGTCCAACAACTTGTTCACGTCCATCACTACACCTCATCACTCTCCCTGGCGGGCGGCAGAAAACAGCTCGCGCAAACGTGCCGCCACCATGTCAGGGACAAATGGTGACACCTCGCCACCGAAACGGGCCACCTCACGCACGAGTGTCGCGCTGAGATACGCCCAGGGCGCGCTGGCCGGCAGCAACAGGGTCTCGATGCCCGTCAGTGCGCGATTTACATGCGCCATCTGCATTTCCCGGTCGAACTCTGCACTGTTGCGAATGCCGCGCACCAGCAGAGTGGCCTCGACCGCCTGTGCCGCCTCAACCACCAACCCCTGAAACGCGTGGACCTCGACATTCGGCCACGGGCGACACACCTCGCGCAACATGGCCACGCGCTCCGCTTCGGGAAAGAGCGGGCGTTTATCCGGATTCACCGCCACAGCCACCACCAACGTGTCAACCTGGGGGGCGAACCGGCTGATGACATCGAGGTGCCCGTAAGTCACGGGGTCAAAAGAGCCGGCAAAAAGTGCGCGCATCGCTTCATCCTGTTCTAGCAAGCTATATTATATGGTTTCACCCGAACCTGTAAAGGGGAACCTCCCTCGCTCGCGGCTGACAGCCCATGAACAGAGTCAATCGTTGCATCGCTCAGGGGAATAATCGCCGGCGCCCTCCCCGCTCCCACCCCGGACGGGCGACCCACAACCCTGAAAGGCCATCTCGAAGGTCTACGCTGTGACGTGCAATCTACGGCCTTGTCTTCCATCGTTCCTTATGCTACACTGCCCGCACGGATAGCGATCTAATCCTAGCCCGACCACGAGGAGGACCGGAGTTCTCATGTTCTCAAAAACCGGACTGGCGAAACTCATTGACATCGCTATACTGCGCGGTACGGCCACTGCCGACGACATCCGCCGCGTATGTGCCAACGCCAAAAAGTACCACTTCGCCGCTGTCACCGTGTTCCCATACTGGATTAGCCTCGCTTCGCGCGAACTCAACGGCAGCGACGTGAAGGTGAGTACAGTCATCGGCCTGCCCTTCGGAGCCGCCTCCTCCGCCCTGAAGGCCGCCTTCGTCCGCCAGGCCGTACATGACGGCGCCAACGAAGTGGAAGTGGTGGTGAACATCGGCGAACTGGTGGCCGGCAACTACGATATCGTGCGCAAAGAAATCCACGATGTGGTGAATGCCGCGAAAATGCGCGCCCTGACCGAGGATGGCGGCGAAGTCGACGTGATGATCACCGTCGAAACCGCCTACACCAATCGCGATCAGCAGCGCGTCGTCTGTGAGGCACTCGCCGAATACCGCGGCGATTTCATTACCACCAACACCGGCTTCGCCAACCGCGGCGTCACCACCGAAGACATCCTCGCCCTGCGCGAAATGGCCGACCATGACGTGGGCATCAAAGCCGCCGGTGGCATTCGCACGGTCGAGCAGGCTCGCATGCTCATCAATGCCGGCGCCAACCGCCTCGGCACCAGCGCGGGCATCCAGATCGTCGAAAGTTTTGAGAACGGACGGCCGGGACTCGACTGATACGCCCACCACAATATCGGTGAACGAAACAGGCCTCTCGCCCTGGTGAGGGGCCTGTCACTTCCACCGCCCGGCAATGGGCGTCCCGCAACGGCTGCACGCACCGCCCTGCAGGCGCAACGCCGCAGCCGAATACCCCTGGCGCTCGATCACGCGCGTCCCGCAGCCCGGACAGCAGGTATGCTGGCGCGAATCGCCCGGCACATTGCCAATATATACGTAGCGCAGCCCGGCATCCCGCCCGAGCGCATACGCGCGATCCAGGCATGCCGCCGGTGTGGCGGGGAGGTGTGCGAATCCCTCATGCGGGTGAAAGCGCGTCACGTGCCAGGGCGTATCCACCCCCAGCGCCGTGGCGATCCAGTTGGCGATGCCGGATAACTGCACATCGCTGTCGTTGATGGTCGGCGTCACGTTCGTCACGCATTCCACGTGCATCCCCCACCGGTCATGGGCGTAACGCACGCCGTCGAGAATCGCCCCGACATCGGCAAACCCCGACACCGCTCGATAGGCCTCCGGCGTGAATGCCTTAAGATCCACCCGGTACGCATCCAGGTACGGGCCGATCAGGTCCAGATGCTCGCGCGTCGCCGTGCCATTGGTGACGTACGCCGTGTACAGCCCATGCCTTCTCGCCAGTTGCGCCGCCTCCAGCGTGTGCTCCAGCCAGATCGCCGGGTCATTATACGTCCAGCAGAGCCCCGCCGCGCCGGCCTGCACGGCATACGCCACCGCCTGCGCAGGCGTCAACGGCCGGGTGGCAGGGTCATGCTCCAGCGGCGCGCGATGCGAAATCTGCCAGTTCTGGCAGCCGGGGCAACAAAAACTGCAGCCCAACGTACCCAGCGACAACACGGCGGTGCCCGGATGGAAATGATACAACGGCTTCTTCTCGATCGGATCCAGGCACAGCGAGCTCACCCGGTCGTAGATCAACGTATCCAAGCGACCGCCGTGATTCTCCCGCGTGCGGCACACGCCGCGTTCCCCGGGCCGCATGACGCACCGCCGCACGCACACCCCACAGCGCACCCGCTTCCCGTCCAACTGCTCGTATAATACTGCGTCTTTCATGAAACTTTCACCAAAGGCAGTATAACACACCTGTGTTGGTCGCACATGAGGGTCACACCTCCACACCCCACACTTCCACGCCGGCGGTGCGCTCCGTTGACAACCCCCAACCCGCAGATTACTATGGGGAGGCCGGTGTCGCACTCGGGATAACCAATACTCGGCGCCGACAAAGGATCGACCCATGCCTATCTGTGCTCGCTGCGGAACGGAGAACTCGGAGGACCATCGCTTCTGTAAAGCATGCGGCGCTCCCCTCGCGCGCGCCAATGGCGAAGTGGATGATGATACCATCATCATCCAACTGCTCGAAGAACGCAACATGGCGCATCCGGCCGCTGAACGCATCGCCCGCCTGTGGCTGCTCGATCTCACCGGCGAACATGTGGAGCGGGTGTATGAATTGAGTGACGAGCAGGTTATTATCGGGCGGCGCGACGACTGCGCCGTCTGTCTGTCGGGCAGTACCATCTCGCGCCGGCACGCCCAGATCCGGCACGAAACGGGGCAGTACCTGCTCGCCGATCTCGGCAGCACCAATGGCACCTTGCTGAATGGGGAAGCGCTGGTAGGCGAAGAACAGCTGCGCGATCGCGATGAAGTGGGCGTGGGCATCTACAAACTGATTTTTCGGCTCACCTGACCGCCCCCGCGCTGGCGGCGCAATCGTGTCGAACGGCGGCCGTCCAGATACCGTTCGGCGAGAATCACGGCCACGTAATCATCAAACGGTTGGTCGGGCACGCGCAGGGTGATGGGCAACAGGCGCGCCCAGCCGCGGCCGGGATGGTCCTGCAGATAGCGGCGGCGCCCCAGTTCACTCGATCGGTCCTCGTCCACGAAGATGATCTCCAACTGAAAGCCCCCGCGGCGCAACAACTCGCGCACATCCTTGGCCCCTGTCCGGTCTCCCACCACGATAGTGTCGATGCCATACCGCCCGATATAGTGCGCGACGCGCATGGTCAACATCTCCAGCGGCAGGATCTCCCGTTCCAGCACCTGGCGTGCCAACGTCACCACCGCCATCCCGCACTTTTCACGCCCGGGGTCGACGGCTAACAATGGCGGGGATGAATTCAGCGATGGCTTCATCATGCATTTATGGCGCCGGCACGACTTCCAGCACGAGGTCGACGGGCCCGAAGGTGGAGATGGTCGCGCGAGCCCGGACAATAATCTGCACGTTCCCGCCGAGGTTGTGCGCCTTCTCAGCAGCCGTCAGGATATCCGACCACTGCACAATCGGCACCGACGCCTCGGGCACGGTGGAGGTCGCCGGGTCGAAACGGCGGGTCACCATCATCACTCCCTTCTCGCGCAATGCGGCGGGCAGACGCGTCTGCAACAGTTCGCCCACCAGGGTGCTCACGATGTCCGCATTCGTCGTCTCGCTGGTAATCGTGAGGTCGGCCACGGCAATCCGCGCCCCTTTCTGGAAGGCCACTGCGTTGGGAATAAGGGGAATCTGGTCGACCAGAATGCCCGCCTGCCCTTCCAATGGCACGTTGTTGAACGGAGTCAATTGCACCACCACCTCGCGATGGCCGGTCACCCCGGCAATGCGCGTCGACAGCACCTCCACCGCCTCATTCAGCGAAATCTGCACCGGCACCGGCTTCTTCTCCATCACCAGGTACACCAGCGCCGGATCGCCCAACGGCAGGCGGGTGCACCGCTGGTGCACGGCCTGGTTGGCAGTGTGCAGGAATTTGCCCAGCAGTTCTTTCCGCTGGGCCTCGCTGCCGGTAGTCGGAATCACCCCGGTGAGAATCTCCTGGCCGGGCACAAAGGCCAGCTTCGCCGTCGCCAGCGCGCCCAGCGATGTCTGCGTGTCGGTGAGCATCCGCTGGGTATCGGTCAGCAATTGCCGCACCCCCTCCAGCTCCTCGCGCTTCTTCAGGTACAGCTTACCCGTCTCTTGCAGCTTCACCTGTGCGGTCGCCAGATCAGCGTTCACCCGCGACAATGCGCGTTGACTCGTCGCAAGTTCCGACTGGATCTGTGAGAGCGACTGCTCGGCGGAGGACAGTTGCTGTTGGGTCAATCGCGCTTTGGTCACCGAGCGGTCCAGCTTGCCCGTCGTCTGCGCCAGCGCCGCCTTCTGGCGCTGTAAATCATTCTGCATCGCGCGAGCCTGCCGGCGGGCCTCGTCCAATTGCACGTGCGTCTCCCGCACGGCCGCCTCTTGCTGGCGCAACTCGGCGATCAGTTTGTAACGGGGAGTCAGGAAGGCGTCGCGCACCGGCTTGCTGACGGCAAACGTGGCGGCCAGCGTAGAGGCGGCAATCAGCATGCCGACCACCACCGAGATGACAATGGCGGTGTGGCGGGGACGCATACCAAACAGCGTCAAGCGCTTGCGGCCCATTTTCCGGCCGACAAGGTCGCCGATATACGCAATTAAACCGCTCACCACCACGATGACGGCGGCCAATAAAAGCATGCTCGCCATTTCACCACCTTCCAGGAGGCACAAGAGCCATTATACGGGTTGGCAAAAGAGAGCGTCAAGGAAAGATAACGGTCAGTAAGTAGGAAGAAAGCCGGAGAGGAACTGGAGCCACCGAGGAGACTCGAACTCCTGACCTGCGCATTACGAGTGCGCTGCTCTACCAACTGAGCTACGGTGGCCCACGACGAATGCGTCGACGTGGGAAATCGACGCGTCACAGTATAGCGAACACGCACGGCAGTGTCAATCACGTCCCGCGCGTTATGCCTGTTGACACGCCAGCCGGGCGATGAAAAAGCCGTCCGTATTGTGGCGATGCGGGAATAGTTGCACAAATCCCTCATCATCCACCGCATCGGCGGGCAGAGTGCGGTGATGCGCCGCCGCCGATTCTCGCTGCCAGGCGGGATGCGCCTCCAGAAAGGCGCGCACCACCTCCGCATTCTCCTCCGGCTCCAGCGAGCAGGTGCTGTACACCAGGAATCCGCCCGGCTTCACCGCGCGCGCCGCCGCCGCCAGCAACTCGCCCTGCAGCACGGTCAACGCGGCAATCTGCTCCGGCGTTTTACGCCAGCGCGCATCCGCCTGCCGGCGCAACGAGCCCGTGCCTGAACAGGGCGCATCCAGCAGCGCGTAATCCCGGCTGGCCGCCTCCACCGGCGCGGTGCGCGCATCCACGGCCTGCACCTCCACCGCCTGCAGCTCCAATCGCTCGAGTTCCGTGCGCAGCACGGCCAGGCGATCCTCCGAGGTATCCGTCGCCAGGATGTGGCCGGTATCACCGGTGAACTCCGCCAGGTAGGTGGTCTTCCCCCCCACCCCCGCGGCGAGGTCCCATCCCGTTTTCCCCCGCCCGGGATGCAGAACTTCCACGGCAATCATCGACGCCTCGCCCTGGATGCTGAACAATCCCTCGCGGTATTCCTCCATCACCCGTGGATTGCCGCCGGAATCGACCAGCAGTCCTTGCGGCGAAATCAACGTCGGCGTGGTCTCCAGCCCGTGCATCTGCAGGAACATGTGCAGCGCGTCCCGTGTGATCCACCGCTTGTTCGTGCGTAGCGTCACCTGCGGCGGCACGTTGTGTGCCTGCAGCAGCGCGGCGGTCTCCTCGAAGCCGAAGCGCGACAGCCAGCGCGCCACCAGCCAGGCCGGATGTGAATAGTACGTCGCCAGGTAGCCCACCGGGTCTTCCGTGGGATCGGGATACGTCAAGCTCGCCTGCTCGCGCTCCAACCGCCGCAACACGGCGTTCGCCAGCTTCCCCGCCCCCTCGTGCGCATACTTTCGTGCCAGTTCCACCGCGTCATGCACCGCCGCATGCGCCGGAATGCGCTCCAGCATCATCAGTTGAAACGCCGCCATGCGCAACGTCTCCAGCACGGCGGGCGCCAGTTCCGCCAGCGGGCGGTCAGCGCATTGCTGCAACAGGTGGTCCAATCGTCCACGCCAGCGCAACGTGCCATCAACGAGTTGCGTCACCAGGCCGCGATCGCGGTCCTCAAGATGCGTACGGGCAAAGCCCGCCTCGAGGGCCGCCGTCGCCGGCATGCCCTCCGCCACCTGGAGCAACACCTCGGTGGCCAATGCGCGTGCGGGTGCAACATTCATACCGCGAGTCTACCAGAATATCGCCGTTTATCTCAAGCGATTACCTTGTCCATGAAGGCAATCTGGTGTACGCTTGCAGCATGAACGTCAGCGCACATGCCAAAATCAACCTCACCCTGCGCGTGCTCGGCAAACGGCCCGACGGCTACCATGAGTTGGAATCGATCGTACAACTGCTCGAACTGGCCGACACCCTGCAGATTGACGACGCTGACACCCTCATCTTCACCTGTTCCGATCCCGCGTTGGAAAACGAGCAAAACCTCGTGGTGCGCGCGGCGAGGCTGCTGGCCCGCTACAACGCCATCCCCCGCGGCGCACACATCCACCTGGAGAAAGCCATCCCGGCGCAGGCGGGCCTCGGCGGGGGCAGCAGCGATGCCGCCGTGGCGCTCATCGCGCTCAACGAATTATGGGAGCTGCGCCGTCCCTTTGATGACCTGCGCCAACTCGCGGCCGAACTGGGCTCGGATGTCCCGCTCTTCCTCGATGGCCCCACGCAAATCATGCGCGGGCGCGGCGAATCTACCACCCCCGTGGTGCATGCGACACCCGTCTTCGTCGTACTGGGGAAAATCGCGCAAGGGCTGTCCACGGCTGACGTATACGCGCGCCTGCAGGCCCCCACCCTCGCGCCCACCCACGCGCATCGCCAGCTTCCGGAAACTGACGCCATGGTGCGCGCCCTGCAGCAGGGCGACATCGCGCGCATCGCCGCCGCGGTCGTCAATGATCTCGAAGGTCCGGCGCTCGAAATGATCACTGAACTCTACCGCGTGCGCCAACTCATGCTCGAGGCCGGCTGTGTGAGCGTGCTCCTCTGCGGCAGTGGCTCCGCCGTCTTCGGCATCTGCCCGGACGAACCCACCGCCCACGCCGCCGAAGCAGCGCTCGCGCTGGCCTGCCCGTGGACCTGGTCAGGCCGCTTCCTGCGCTGGAAGTAACGTCCCGCAATATCGTCCATTTCCTCGCACATCGCCGCACTCCGGCGGAGCAGCATGTCAGCAAATCTCCCACACCATCCGCGTATGGGTCCCCTTCGCTGTGGAAACCACAACCCTGGAAAGGGTGCAGTACCGATCGCAGCAGGAGGATGCAGCCGTGATTCTGAGATGGATGATCGTTGCCATTATGTTCGTAGCCGTGGCCGCATCAGCCTGGGCACACGATGCTTGGGATGATGAGGAGTACATGGACCCGCCGGCACAGTTCCAGCCCAATATTCTGCCCGACGGCAGCATCCTGCTGCCGCCCGCCGTGCAGGTGCCGCTCATGCGGGCACGGCCGGTCGCGCCGCCGGTCATGCGCATTCGCCGCATGCGGGGCGGAGGATACTACGCGGAACCGGACCCGAACTTCCGCACCTTCTGGGTGCCGCAGTCACGGCGCTTCCGCGCCGGCGAAGGCCCGGTAGTCTACCAGATGCCGGAAGAGTACCTGTTCTACTACCGGCAGCTACCGCCCTACCCGTACGCCTACCCGCCATTCCGGCACGAGCGCCGGTAGCGAATAAGGCCGACAGGTCACAATGGTTGGAGGGTCGGCTGGTCGCACCGCCCGCACCTGCCGTGAGCCGTGTCGAACGGTCCAGCCGGCCCCCAACAGTCCAGGGTCCGTGGCTGCTGCCAGCGGTTGAGTACATGCCGCTACAGGTGCATTCCCCTCCCCTGCCGCAGCGGGGGAGGGTTGGGTGGGGGTAATTCCTTTATCACGCATCCCGCAGGGATGCCATCTGATCACTACCCACCAATCACTACCCACGCAATTACACGTTCGCCGTAGAGTCTGCTGCTGCCGGCTCTGCAGCCATACATGATGTACGGCTCGCCACCCAGTACGCCCCGCCCACAAAGACCATGCCGCCGATGATATTGCCCAGCGTCACCCACAGCAGGTTATACCCCATGCCCAACCAGGTGACCTCCGGCGGATGCGGCAGGAACAACGCCAGCGATAGCACCGTCATATTCGCCACCGAGTGTTCAAAGCCGGAGGCCACAAACGCGTACAGGCACCAGAAGATCATAATAAGCTTGCCCGACTCCGAGGTCATGCGGATAGAACACCAAACTGCCAGGCATACCAGCCAGTTGCACAGGATGCCGCGCGCCATTAACTCCCCGACGGGCAGCTGCATCTTCTTCGCCGCCACCTCCAGCAGCAGCGACGCATCCTCGAATACCCCAGACCATGTCAGCAGGGCGGCCAGAGACATCGACCCCAGCAAATTGCCTGCGTAGGACACGCCCCAGATCGCAAACACATGCCGCCAGGACACGAGGCGTCGCCAGCGCGCAAGGGGCAGAAACAGGTTGTTGCCGGTGAACAGTTCCGCCCCGGCGAAAATCACCAGCGACAGCGCGACGGCAAAGGAAGCCCCCATCAACGCCGTCTTCCACGGCGAGGCCGCCGCCGCCAGCGGGGTGCCCACCAGCATCGAGAGAAAGACCCCCACGCCCACATACGCGCCCGCCAGCAGCGACGCCACAAAATACCCGCCCGGGTTCTCCCGCCACAACGCGACCTTCTTCATCGCCGCCGTCGCAGCGGCCTGCACGGTCTCGGCATACATCAATCACACCTCCCGTCCATGCACTGCCCGGCCTCCCTGCTATCTCGCCTCTTCACGACATCCACCTAATCCCCTAATCACCTAATCACCTAACCACCTAATCACCTAACCACCTAATCACCTAATCACCTGGCCTCCCGCTCACTCCCCGCGCGCTGTCGCCAGCACCCAGCGCCACACCTCGTCCCGCCCCATCCCCGTCTCCGCGGAAAAGGCGAGAATATTATCCGTATCCACATGCAAGCCTTCGGCGACGGTCAGCACATGCTCCGGCACCTTCGTCTTCGCGATCTTATCTGCTTTGGTCGCCACCACCAGGAAATTGGCCTCCGCGTGGTGCAGCCACTCCGACATCTGCAAATCCAGCGGCTGTGGCGGGTGGCGCATGTCGATCACATGGATAATCCCCTGCAGCGTATCGCGGGTGGAGAGGTACCCATCGATGAGTTGAGCCCACTCGTTGCGCCGCGCCGCGCTCACCGCGGCAAAACCGTAGCCCGGCATATCCACCAGATAAAACGCCCCGCGCTCCGTCCCCTGCGGCTTCACCCGGTAATAATTCAGCGCCTGCGTGCGCCCGGGCGTATTCGAGGTATGCGCCAGCCCCCGCTTGCCGATCAAAGTATTGATGAGCGACGACTTCCCCACGTTCGACCGTCCCGCCAGCGCAATCTCCGGCAAGCGATCCTTCGGCAACTGCTCCAACTTCGCCACACTCTTCACAAACTCGGCTACTACATGCATCGTAAAGTCTCCGTTCCCTCCTCTTCGCCACCGGCCCGGCCGCTCCTCCCCCGACGCTCACTCCCGCGCCGCCCACCAGGCTAACCACTGACGTGGATACTGAAGCCGACAGTTCCCGGTATGCTCTTGCAGCGCCTTAACCGTTGCCTCCCGTACATCGACATACGGATCAGACAGCATACCGATCAAGCGGGGCAGCACCCGCGGGTCTTGCTGATATCCAAGTGCGAAAACTGCTGACTCCCGCACCTCAGGTTGCACATCCTCCAGCAGAGTCAACAACAATGTCACCGCCTGGGCGTCGCTGATATTGCCCAGACCCCGGGCAGCAGCCTCCCGAACCCGCCAATGCGTATCCTGTGCGGCGTTCTGCAACGCGGGCAACGCTTGAAGATCACCCCATGCTCCCAGCCCCAGCGCCCCGATGCACCGAAGTGTATACCGTTCATCGACCGCGGCTTGCTGTAAATACGCAATGGCCTTCGGTGAACCGATCGCACCTAATGCACAAATGAGCTCATCAGTCCATTCCGTCTCTCGTACGATGGACTGAATCAGGAAAGGAACTGCCCGTTCATCCTTCAACTGGCCCACTGTACTGATGAGATCAGACACGCAAAAATCGTATATGTCGTATGCGTGTGGCGCAGAACTCAGCAACCGGCTTTTCAATAAGCCGAGAATGGGTTCGACGGCCCGTGGATCACCGATATGCCCCAGGGCCTCCAACAGGATACGGGGAAGAAATTCCTGTGCGTCCGGGTTGTAGCCTCTGATCACTTCCAGTAACGGCTCAACGGCCTCACTGTCTTTGAGCTTGCCGGCGAGGACTACGGCCGCATCAATCTCTCCTGCCTTCGGATCATTGAACGCTTGATACAGCAGAGGTTTCGCACGCGCTTCGCCCAGCCCGGCCAGAGCGAAAGCCGCCCCCGTTCGCACACTTTCGTTTTCATCATCGAGCGCCTTAATAAAATCATCGGATAGTTCCGGGTTTCCGACGGGATACTGCGACCACGCTGCAGCGATGCGAACCTCCTTATCGGGATCGCGCAGTGCTGACCTGATGATTGCGACCGCTCGCGGGTCGCAAACGCCGTCAAGCCCGTAGATGGCAGCGCGACGTACGGAGGGGTTGGCATCGCTACATGCCCTGATTATGGCATCGATCCCCAAATCGCCCATCTGCTGTAGGGCTTCAAATATTTGATCATTTATCCGCCGCTCACTGATCGAAGGATGGTAAAGTAGCTGTTCGAATGCGGCAACGACCCGCTGATCATCGTAGGTGCTTAACGCCTCAACAATCGTGTATTGCAGAGTAAAGTCACCGTACTGCAATTCACGCAGCAAAGCCTCCAGCGCCTCTTCGGTGTTGAATACGGCAAGCGCGAAAACTGCTGAACGCCGCACATCGGCATCCGTATCGCGCAAGCAACTGATGAGCGATGGAATTGCACGAGTATCGCCAATGTCCCCGAGCGCACGAATAATTGAAGGGCGCAAATCGCGCTCCCCCTTCAATGCTTGAAGAAGCGCCGGAACAGCACGGGCATCCCCAACTCGCTCGAGTGAATCGATAACCCGAAACTGGATCTCGGCATCCTGACGCCGCAAAGCCTTAGTGAGCTCCGGTACGGCTGCCGGCTGCATGATCATATACGAATAATATGAAGCAGCGCGTACCCCTTCGTCGTTATCATTCAGTGCTCGTATAAAGACCGAGGCCGCCCGCATATCGCCGATTGCGTCAAGCGCGCCCAGAATCGCACAACGGACTTCCGCGTCGCGATCAGCGAATGCGGCGATCAGGGGCTCGACAGCGCTGACTTCTTTTCGCTCGCGTAATCCGTACGCGGCAGCCTGTCGCAGGAAAGCATGACGGTCCTTCAGAGCAGCGATCAACGTCTCCTCCCTGGTCTGGTGAAAGACGGACAACGCATACAATGCTCGCGCGCGCCGCTTAATGGGCCCGGCCTGTGCGTCCTTCATGAGTCGGGAATAAATACCCGCGTCCTGCGTGCGCTGAAATGCGCGTATGGCCGGATCCAGGCCATCATACCTGGTAAATTCAATGCCACTCTGCCATCCATGTTCAGGAATGATGAGGAAGTACTCGAGCAAAGCCTGCAACGACGCTGGATCATCAAAGGCTGCCAATGCACTTGCCGCTGTCTTTTGTATACCTTCATCAACATCGTGCAATGCAGTAATCAGCGCAGGGATTGCCCTGGCATCATGATATGCATACAGGCGCCACACAGCGTATCTGCGGGACTTCACCTGCTCACTCTGTAATAAACGTATAAGTAGATCGATGGGTAGTTGGGCATGAAGCGATACCAGCGTTGTTTCCGCACGTTTACGCTCCTCGGGCACTGCCGATGCTGTCATTTGATGCAGTGCAATAATGGCCGGCTGGCCGAGCGAACCGAGTGCACGCTCAACAGATTTCCTAACGCGTGTATCCGCATCGGCAAGTGCGTGCAGCAGCGGGTCGAGCGCTCGAATATCCTTGACATATTCGAGCGCATGTGCGGCATTGCGACGCACAGTCGTTTCTGGATCGTGAAGTGCAGACAACAGGATATCTACCGCGCGAGGATCATCATTATTCATCAGAGCGATCATCACGGCAACACGCTGAGTGACATCAGCGTCCCGCGCCATCGTAGTAATATCATCAAAGTTGATCGCCCCAAGGGTGAACAGCGCGTCCAAAGCCTGTCCGCGTACTGAAGTATTCTTATCTGTTAACAGCGGCAACAGCCATTCTGCCAAGCGCGTATCATTTGCATGGGTCTTGCGCAATATTCTGAGCGCGTTACCTCGCACATACTCGTTTGTATCCTGTAGCGTGCGGATTACTACCCCGACAATCATAATGTAGACATTAGGCGGCTTCGGCTTTGGCGTACTGGACGTGCGGTTCCTCGAAGTAATTGCGCACGACATCCGGACG
>JAGUZN010000041.1 GCA_020060775.1 Armatimonadota bacterium | reverse complement strand
TGCGCAACGGCGCTCGAGCGCTGGTCGGAGGGCCAGGTGCGCCCGCTGTGGGCGGTTGCCGAGGACATCGTGAAGCAGATGCGCGCACATGCCACGCTCTCTACCTATCTGACGACGACCGATGCCACAACGATCGGGCAGTTGCTGGACAAGATGGTGGCCCTGCTGAAGGCGGGTGGCGCTTTCCCGCCGATGAACCAGGAGCGCGTGTATACGCCGAGTGTGTCGGCGACCGGCGGGTATTTCAATATGCTGGGCCCGGTCGGGGTCGGCTCACTGGGCTATCTGACCGTGCAGCAGCCGCTGTCGTACGTCATTGAGGGCATCAATGCCGGGAACTTGCCTACGGCCAATGAGATGCGAATTTCCACCACGCTGGACCGTTCACTGGATTGGTCCACGCTGCGCCTGACCTCATTGCGCATCGGACGTACTGTTGTCGATCTGTCGACGGTCACCACCTTCCCGCATAAGGGGTATGTGGATCTGCGACCGGCGGTGAACAGCATGGCGGAATATACCCTGACCTTTGACAGCGTGGACGGCGTGCTACAGCTCACAGCCACCGGTCGCCACCCGGTAACCTGGGAGAAGAACGCCTTGCTGCTGCCGAACACCGCGGATAATCGCCCACTGGGCGAGATGGCATTGCACTTCACCGCGCACCCGAAGGGCGGACTGGCCAGCGGACAGCAGATTAAAGCGAAGGCGACGATTACCGTGGATGCCGGCACGGCAAACACCACTAATGAAACCGTATGCACGGTGGACGCCGCGCCGCCGAGCAGCGCCGTGCAGCCGTTAACACCGGTACAAGAAGAGCCGACCTTCACGGTGACCTGGAGCGGCCAGGATGATCAAAACGGGTCGGGATTGGTCTGGTACACCATTTATGTGAGCGATAATCATGGCCCCTACCAGGTGTGGAAGGAGCGAGTGAGTGCCACTTCGGCCAGCTACACCGGCGTGTTCGGGCACACCTATCGCTTCTACAGCGTGGCCGCTGACGCTGTAGGGCTCACGGAAGCGCCGCCGAGCGCCCCGGACGCTACTATCAAGATCGGCAATGAATATGGGATGTCGCGTGGGTTGCGCATGGTGAGCATCCCACTGGAGCCGGAAGTCGCCGATCCCAAGCAGGTGATGGGCTTCACGGGCAACAAGTGGGCGCGCTACATCCCCGGCGCCGGATATGTCACCTACGGCAATGACCCGGGACAGCAAAGCTGGTTCACACCGGCAGCGTCAATTCCCGGGCGCGGGTACTGGGGCTACTGGGCGGAGTCGCGCATCCTTGAGCCTGCCGGCCAGCCGGTGGCGCAAACGGGCACCTTCTCCATCCCGTTGGCCAGCGGATGGAACATGATCGGGAATCCCTGGTCCAAGCCGGTGCTCTGGGACCCGCTAATGATTCACGTAGTGGTGAATGAACAGGCGAAAACGCTGGCTGACGCCGCCAAGGCCGGATGGATTGCCGACTATGCCTGGGCATGGGTGCCGAACGAGAACAACTCGGACAGCGGCCAATACTGGATGGTCTCCGATGTAAATATCGGTGCGGCCAAGCACCAATTGGAGCCGTGGCAGGGATACTGGATCAAGGCGATGCAACCCTGCTCGCTGGTGCTGCCTGCCGTAGCCATCATCAGCAAGGCGGCCGTGCCGCCGTCAACCCGGCGTTTGTTGTCCGATGGGTGGCAGGTGCGCCTGATCGCGGAGACGCCGGCAGGAGCCGATGGGTTCAACTGGTTCGGCATCGGCACGCCGGACCAGGTGGAGCGCACGCGCAGTATTGCTCCGCCGCCGGATAGCCTGACCCCCACGGTCGCGCTACAGTTCCTCGGTCAGGGCGGCCGGGTGGTGAACTTGCTCGGGAAGGATCAGGCGCAACCGCTCTGGCGCTTCAGCGTGACCGCGCCCACGCCGGGCGAAGCGGTGACGTTGCGCTGGCCGGATCTCGCCACCGCACCTCCCGAACTCGGCCTGGTGCTGGTGAATGAACAGACGGGTGAGCAGTGTTACCTTCGCACGGCACAGGAGTATCGCTTCACGACAGCGCAGGACGGCACGGCGACCAATTTCCGCATTACAACGGCAACCCGCGGCGCCTTGCGCATCAGCGGACTCATCGCGCGCCCATCGATGACCAGGGGTCAGGGGGTAGAGATCCTTTATGCGCTGAGTCAACCGGCGCTGGTGACGCTGGAGGTGCGCACCCCGACCGGACGTCTGATCAGCCGCGTCACCGGAGGCCGGGCGCCTGCGGCCCAGAATACCTTGCGCTGGAATGGCCGAGGGCAGGGTAATGCACTTGCGCCCCACGGCCTGTATCTGATGACGATGACGGCAACCGGCGATGACGGCCGCACCGTGCGTGCGAGCACTGTCTGCCCGTTGCCGTGACCATGCCCATGTTCTACGGATAGAGGAGTATAGGGATGATCAAGAAAATCTTTGCCTATAGCGTTGCACTGGCATCAATTATCGGCATCGCAGGAGGGTGCAGCAGCAGCGGCGGAGGGGCGCCGATGATTGCGCGCGACACCACGCCGCCGGTGATCACCGCTTTTGAGATCAGCCCGCCGAGTGCGGGATGGCGCGCCGGGCTCTGTGGGATTCATATCACCGCCACCGATTCCACCTCATCAGTGGAATCGGTGACGGCGCGCATCACGGGACCGGGTTCGGATGGCGAAGCGATCACCCTGACGCCGATGCTGGGTGCGCCCGGCACCTATATGGGCACCGGTCTGGTGCCGGCCAATACCAATAGCGATGGTACGGCGAACAGTTATTTCGTGACCGCGTGGGCGCAGGATCCTTCCGGCAATTCGACGACCGTTGCGGAGTCACTGTCGTTCACCGTCCCGGCGCCGGACGGCCCGCTCCCACCGCCCAGTTCCTGGTGACAACATCACCATGTCTTGCGTAAAGTTGCTGTCACACGGGAATAAGCTGTTGAAGCAAGTTGACAGACTGTGGTATGCTACACCCGGCATGCAGGGAAGTCGCCGGCGGATTGTGCCACGAGGCAGTCTCGCGTGGTTCTCCCGTCAGAGCATCGGCATGATGCCGGACATATCGCAATCTTGCACCACGCTATTTGGGGAAATTTCATGCCTGAAGAGTTAATCGAGGTGGAAGACATCCCGACCCCGGAAGGGCACATCGTCACCGAGCGTACCAGTAACGACTACGGTCGCCGGTGGGATACCCTGGTCGAGATCTGTCAGAACCAAACGAACATTGCCGGTATCGTCATCGATGCCATTCGCGGCGGCCTGGTCGTCGACCTGGGGGTCCACGCGTTCTTACCGCGGTCGGAAGTCGACGGACGCCGTCCTGCCGGAGATCTCACCAAGTTAATTGGTGAGACGGTCGAGGTGAAAGTGCTGGAGGCCGACCGCGACAGCAACCGCCTGGTAGTCTCACAGCGCAAGGTCGTTGACGAACAACGCAAAGCGCAGCGGGAAGCGACCATGGCCTCGCTGGAGCGCGGGGAGATCGTCGACGGCGTCGTCCGCCGCATCACCGATTTCGGCGCCTTCGTCGATATCGGCGGGGTGGACGGACTGCTCCATGTCTCGGACATGGCCTGGGAGCGGGTGGAGCATCCGAGCAGCGTCGTCACCGTTGGCCAGCAACTGCAGGTGAAGATTCTCAAAATCGAGAACAACGGCGACCGCATCTCCCTCGGACTGAAACAGCTTGAGGATGATCCATGGACCGTCGCGCGTAATGAGGTGCGCGAGGGCGATGTGATCGAGGTGACGATCCTGCGCCTAACCGACTTCGGCGCCGTCGCACAGGTGCGCCAGGGCGTGGAGGGGGTGATCCCCACGCGCGAACTGGGCCAGCGCCGTCCGTCGGGCGATGAAGCCACCCCGGCGAGCAAACTCGAGCCGGGCCAGACGGTTACGGTTAAAGTGACGGAGTTCCGCGCCCGCGAACGTCGCCTGACCCTCAGCATTAAGCAGGCTGCACGCGAACAGGAGCGCAGCGAACTGCGCGAGTTCCAGAAGCGGCAGCAGCAGGAGAACGCGCCGTTGACGCTGGGCGATATGTTCGGCGACGTGTTCAGCAAACTGCAAAACCGCGAATAACTTTCTCAACAATAACACACGACCCGGACAGCCTGTGCCGTTCGGGTCGTGTTTGCGCATCTACGGTCTTTCGAGCACTATTTCGCTTCTGCTCCTACAGGAAATTCAGGGCATCAGGTTGATTACTCCAGTAGTAATAGCCGAAAGTTCCGCTTGCTTACGGGCAGGGTGATGTGCCCGTTGGTAATCGGCAGGCGTTCTTCCACCCCGGACGTATGGCCAGGCTTGGGCGCCGCCTGCAGGATACCCTTCGCATCACAATAAACGTCCACATAATCGCAACTGGTCGCCTTCCATGCATCCAACGCGGTGGCTGGCGCTTTCATTCCGAGTTTCTGGAAGTTCAGCTGCACGGTGATCTCCCGATCGATATCCGTATTGTTCATGACGACCACCAGCACTTTGCCCGAGCGGCGATAGAGGGTGCATACGATATTCGAATCGCTCGGTTCCAGCGTCACGAAGTCACGGTTTTTCCAATAGGGCTGCCATTCCACCTCATCCCCCCAGCCAAAGGCATCCTGCACCGCCCACCAGCGATAGAACGGTTCTGAGTTACAGTACGCACTCCAGGGAAGGATATCATGCAGCATCAGCAGGCCGACCACATGCATCACCTCGGTCGGCTCCGTCTGCACAAAATAGCGCCCAAGCTCCATATCTCCGCCGGAGGCACTGTTGAATTCCGTCAGGAAGATCGGTACAAAGCCGAAGTTATGCCCCATATACTCGGCGCGCATGCGATCCAGGGTGAGGATATTGGCGTACGAGCATTTTTCTTGCAACAGAAGCGGGCCACCGATGTTTTCGCCATCGATCATGCCATGGGTGAAAGCGAGCTGGGTCATGTTCGAAAATCCGGAGGAATGATTGAACATCAACCGATCAGGATAGCGCTGCTGCATGGCGGTGTAGAACCGCTTCTGCACGATGCGATAATCCTGAAACGGTATTTCCTGCTGCATGACGCCATACTCATCCCGATAGCCACAGCCGTGAGCGGTGTTATCGCAGGCGTTCGGCGAGACATTGTCAAAATAGGTGGAACCCCAGAGCAAATTCTTATTGGTGGTGGCCATGGTCTCAACGAACGTCGAAACGAACCAGTCACTCCATGAGTGGGCTCGCGGGCACAGCGACATAAAGGAGATCGGATTGGCGTTCGGATCGGCGGGCGGCGGGACGCCGCGCGTGGTGAGACGCCACTCGGAGGCAAATTGGGCATAATCCGGTATGCCGGACCAGATGCTGTAGGGCTGGAAATAGAGCGTGGCTGGCGAGCCCTTGGCGGCGTTCGCGTTGATCCGTTGCTCCCATCCCGGACCCGGGATCGGATAGCTGGTGCCTTTCGCCCAGCCTTCTGTGTAAAAGAGACTGAACAGCGTGCCCTGTTTCACCAGATCCGGATTGGCAATGCGCCACATGCGCCAGCCTTTCGGGTGTGGACGCACGGGGGTGAGCTGCAGGCCGAATTCATAGGTGATCGGTTCAGAGAAAGTGCTCGGCTTATCCACCAGGTTCAGGCGCAGGGTCACACAGCCATTGGTGTCCGGCAGAATCTGCAACTGCTTTGCGCGATCGATGTTCAACCAGTTCTTTGCCGTGGGAATCGTACATTGTACGCCGCCGTCCTCATTGCCCAACCAGATCTGCGTCCCGGCGCCCACCCGGCCATGCCAGGGATGGACGAACCCCGTCTCTCTAAAATTGTTCG
This sequence comes from Armatimonadota bacterium, assembly GCA_020060775.1. Classification (GTDB taxonomy): domain Bacteria; phylum Armatimonadota; class Hebobacteria; order CAIYQO01; family CAIYQO01; genus JAGUZN01. Next base: position 17,646 of record JAGUZN010000041.1, on the reverse strand, counting down.
GGACTTGCATCAGGGTGGCGATATCGGCGCGCAACGGCAGATCCAGCATGAGGTTATCCACCCGCAATGGTCCAGTGCTGCGCACGGTGAGCGTGATCCAGAGCAAACCGTCGAATTCCAGCACATTGCGCGTGCTCACCAGCACCTCGCCTGTGCGTGCGGTCGCGGTGTAGATAGCTTTCGCTGGAGCGGTCTGTCCCCAGGTGAGCTTGGGGTCGGCCGTCTTCAGATGGTAGCCGTTCACCGTGCCGCTCAATGTCATCGGAGAAGCCAGCATCTCGTGCCCGGCGGTGGAGAGCGCGGTGGGCAATAATCCGGCACCCACCCGGCGCGGTCCCCAGCATTCCAGCATCTTTGCCCGGCGGTCTGCCTTCAACGGCGTCCATGGCGCGGGCACCGTGTTGTCATCCGTGATGCCGATCTTCGAGCCCAGCCAGGCTGGCGGCGCGTGCACGGTGAAGGGGGCCTCCTGCACTGCGACCTCTTGGCCTTTGTACAACAGCGTCGATACGGCACGATAATTCCCCGGCGCCAGTTTGGCGGTGGAAAAATCTACAGACACATGCGGCAGATCGGTAAACGTAGCCGTCGCCGTCTGCAGCACGGTGTGTTGTCCGACATGCTGCAGGCTCACCCTGGCGCTGTACTCGGCGGCGGTGGACGGCGAGGCGGCCGGTGCAGTCACCTCGACGCGGACTTGCCGGGCGCTCGTCAGCGGGGTGGCCGTCACTTCTTGCTCCTGCGCCGGTTCAGCCTGCAGGGAGAAGTGATACAGCGCCTCCACTTCCGGGGCGGTGAGCGCGCGATTGAATATCCGCACTTCGTCCAGGGCGGTATCGGCGGCGTTGGCACGGTTGAATTCACCCAGGGTGAATTCCGACGCCATCGATCGCAGCAGTCGTGGATTGGGCATGCGCAGGGTGCTCTGCCATTGGCCGTTCACATAAAAACGCATGTCATCCCCGTTCCAGGAGCCCACCAGATGCGTCCATTGCCCTTGCTGTAAGACATGGCCTACCAGCTTCGGGTCAGGTGCCGTAACGATCGAGATCGGACGCGTATCCCAGACCAGAAAGTAATCGGTGTTGCGCCAAAAGTGGTACAGCCAGCAGAAGGTACCGCCATCCTGTTGCGTCGGCGCACCGCTATCGTTCAGGCAGAAGAACACGCGCATAAAGGGATCATCATCACTCCAGGTGAGCGGCTTGATCCACATAGACAGCGTGCCGGCGTCCAGGCGAATATTATCTCTGGTCTGATAGGCCAGCCGCGTATCGGGAGCGCCCACGACGACCGCTTGCCCCCGGATGCCTGGTTCACGGGCGAACTGTCCGGTGACCGCAGCGTTGCGCGCCCCTTTGGCCTGTACGGCATCCAGGCCGTCATCGAATGAGGCATAAAAGAGGCAGTCATCCGGCGTCAGCGCAAAGGCGACGGAGGTGATGCACAGCAGGATGAATAGCAGATAGCGTGACATGGCAGGCTCCTTTATTGGTAGCTGAAACATTGGGTGTCATTCCGCGATTGGCGGCTACACAACCACTCTACTCTTTGTAGACAATGAAAACCGAGGTGACTACTGATACATCCCCAGGGGCTTGGGGATGCCTTTACACGGCATACATACCAAGGCACCACTAAGACTGACGAAACGGAACTGGGCAGCAACAACTCACCGGGATACAACCACGATATTCGCCTATCCGTCCATCATCCAAGTGAACAACACAGGTGTACCCCCTGTTCTCAATAAGAGGGCGATTGTCGAATATATTATCTGACTGGCTATTTTTCGCCGTCAATGCTATAGTGCAGGAAATATTTCGGAACGTTCCGAACGAGGAGTCTATGAAGGCATCAATACGCCAAATTGCTCGAGAAGCCGGCGTGGGGGTGGCCACGGTGATGCGTGCGTTGCATCACGAGCCGGGGATCGCTTCTGCCACGCGTGAACGCATTTGGGCCATTGCGGAGCGCTTGCAGTATCGTCTTCCGGTTTCTCCCTCACCGACAGCACCTGATAAGTCTACGCGGACGATCGGATGCATTTTCCACGCTCTTTCCACGATTCCCGAAAATGCAATCCTGGCCGCACTCGCGGAGCACATGCCACCAAAGGGGTTTGCGTTATTCATTAAAGAGACGGCCGGGATGAGTATCCGTACACGCGATGCCTTATCCTTTTTTCTGAAGCAGGATGTCGGCGGCGTTGTGATCCGCAGCGGGCATGATACGCCGATTCCCGCGGAATTATTGCGACAGTTCGCCTTACGCAGCGTCCCGGTCGTGACCTACAACTACACGCCAACGGAACTCCCCTGCGATTGGGTTGGATTCGATGAACCGTTTATCGCTGAGATGGCCCTCCGGTACCTGACCGGACTTGGCCACCGACGGATCGTTTCGCTTGGTAGCTATGCCCATGGCTTTGTTCCAGGACGCCCCCTGTCAATGTATCAGGCCTTCCACCGCCATCAACTCTCGACAGCGTATTTCGTGGATATCGGCGATTCCAACTACGGCCAGATTGTAGGGGAAATGTTGCATTCGACACCTCGGCCTACCTGCATAATCGTGGATGGGATTGAGTGGGTGCCGCCGATCATGAAGATCATACAGGCTCTCGGGCTTCAGATTCCCGCCCATGTGAGCCTATTGTCAATAGGTCACCAGTGGCATGCCCATACCTTCCTCCCACATCTATCGCATGTTGCCTTGCCAGAGCACGAACTAGCAGAACGCGTGATCCAGTTACTCCAGCAGCGCATCACCCGCGATCCATCACTCGGGGAGGCACCTGTTCGTATTGCTATACAACCTGCTCTGGTTAAACGTTCGACCTGCGCTGTGCCAGTGCATAGCGATACTTTACGGCAATTTAATCATGACCAATAATGAATACTCATTCGGCTTCGGATGTTTCCGCTCCACCTGCATCCAGACCGGGAGGGTGGAAGTTATTTTTGTTCGGCGCGCAGGAAGTCGAGGATGAGGTAATCCCCGGCCTCTTTCTGGTCTTCTTTGGTACAATCGTTGGCAAGCACGTAGAAGCGAATAGTGAAGCGGTGCACCCCACCCTTCAGACCGAATGCCTCGCGCAGATCCACCGCGTTGTAGTCGTAAAAGAAGTCGGGGTAGTTGTGCTCGAGCAACAGCCGCATCTGGTTCGTCTCTTCCTGAACGATTTTGATGGCGTGACCGGAGCGCATGTCGATGCCCGGATCCTTCAACTTCCAGGAGAGGACGGGGGTTTTATCAAGGTCGATGGCAACGTAGCGAATGGCAATATGCGGGTGCAGGCCCGGCGCCGAACGCAGCATCACCACATCGTCGCCGACCGGGGCCAGGGCGACGAACTGGCTGTTCATGTAGAGCTGGTTGTCCATGCGCTGATTGAGATCCCAGGTTTTCGGATTGAAGGGGATGTCGACGTATTTCGCCGGGTCGAGCTGCTGGGTATGCGGCGTGAACTTGAACGCGTTTTTGAGAAGCGCGGAGGATTCGTAGGGCTTTTCCTGCGTTTCAGCCGGGAGCGCTTTTACCGCCTCTACGGCGTTGGCCAGCGCCGCTTTGACCTGCCTGGGGGTCATCGCTCCCGCGATGGGCGGCAGCGATTTGTCGCGTTTCTCCACGGCCCGGATGATGCGGCGGGATTCCGCGTCATCCATGAAGGGGCCGTAATTATTCATGACGTCGTACTGTAGCATCCCCTCGGGGATATGCGCAAAGGTCTTTTTCAGATCAATCCCCGGTGCGAAGCGCACCGGCGGCACCGCCAGGTAGTTGTTCCGGATATACAATCCGCCGGGGGGTTGCTCGCAGTACACGGCGCAGTTGCGCTTAAGGTTGCCGTCAGCCCACACACAGGAATCTTCGAGCACCACCAGGCGGTCTTTCGCGAAGTTGACAATGGGGGTGAAGCCCCCACCCTCGCCGCCGGCGCGGAAGTTGCGCAACGTGACATCGCCATAGTTATCGACCCAGCGTTGATCGAGACCGTTGACCAGCGGCACGGCGAGAATATTCTCGCAGACGAGCTTGACGCCCTTATTGACCAACACCGCTTTGTTCTGCATCCTGACGTGGCTGGTGATCCAGGAATCGCTCATCGTCGTCCAGTCAGCCACGGTGTAGAGCGCCTGCATGCATTGGGAGAAGACGCAGTCGCGGATGACGAGGTGCGTGGCGTGACTGCGCCGATCCAGGTAGATGGCGAAATCGTTCGAGTCGATGAACCGGCAGTCGACGATGCGGATCAATCCCTGATCCACGAAGTTGTTGCCGAGGTTGAGCTGCTTGGCACCGCCTTTGAAGGTCATCCCCTCGATGGTGACGCGCCAGGAGAAGTCATAGTACATGATATCCTTCTCCGGGTTGAGCTGCATGAGGGTGACACTGCGCCCGCGGATATTTGCGCTGTAGATCTTCAGCGTGTCGGAAATGCGATAGGTACCGGCAGGAAAGTAAATCTCCGGCCAGGGATGGGCTTTCTGCGCCGCATCGATGGCGGCCTGGATGGCGAGCGTGTCATCGGTGACGTTATCCCCTTTAGCGCCGAAGTCCCGCACGTTTACGGGTTGGCCGTCGGACTGGGCCAGGGCCGGCAGGGCGGCGAACGCCATGCCGCTCAGCATGATGCCGATGATGATGGCACTGAACACTCGAGTCGTCTTCACCGGATTCTTTCTCCCTTCGGTTATACGGTTCCTTATGGTGTGATGGCATGGGCAGCCGCCAGGGCGCGAATATCCTCGGTGGAGAGGGTGCGTCCCGTCAGTGCCGCGCCAGCCAGTTGGCCATGGAAGTGATCGTGATAGGTGATGTAATGGCGCACTGCGCAGCCCAGCACTCCCAGTGAATTGATGCGCGTGAGATCATATCCCACCCGGATGGAGGCATCTTCCTGTCCGTTCACATACAGGCGCAGGTGCATGCCGTCATGCACGGCGGCCAGGTGATGCCATTGGTCCGGGGTCAGTTTGCTGCTGCCGGTCGAGGTCAGGTACTCGATCTTCTCACCATCCGCTTTGCGCCCGTAAGCCCCTACCTGCACATGCCCGTCCGGCAGCAGGGTGATCTCACATTTGCGCAGCATATCGGAAAAGAGCGTCTGCTGTCGGCCGATTTCCTGTGGGCGAGCGAGCAGCAACACGGTCACCGGACCGAACGGCATGGCGCGAAAGCCGAGCCACACGTGATCATCCTGACCATCGAATGCCAGCACCGGGCGCTGGCCTGACGGGGTATCGGTGATCTGCCAGGCGGGTTTTCGCGCGTCCTCACGGTGAGGGTAGACGGCCATCTGGCCTAACCAGCCGGAGCGATCCCAGGATCCCGTATCGCGACAGCGGTCGCCCTCGCCTTCATCGAGCTTCCACACGTGGGTGGGCACATCGCATTTCCGCACAGTACGGGTCACGACTTCCGGCTTTTCCAACCGGGATCCATTCATCCAGGCTTCATCAAAATCGGAGCCGGTGCGAAAGACGGTCACCTCCACCGGCGTGACATCAGCGGAGGGATGCTGCACCACTGCCGGCTGTGTCCAGGCGACAGCGCCATCGGGCCCTTCCAGGCACGCCGTGTAGATATCGACCGGGTAGCCCACATTATCGCCAGGCACCTCGTGGAAGTTGGGGCTCCACCAGTATCCGGACCCCTGCTGGTCGGGATACTCGGTGATGATGGGGTGGTTATTGCGGAAGATAGTCACGCGGGCGATGGGGGAACCGCCGTTGGCCGGATCAGGATAGCCGACCTTCATGCGCAGTGTGCCACCCGCGACGCCAGGGTTGCTGAGCGGTGGATCGTTCACGAGGAGCATGGGCAGATCGCGACGCAACTGTACAGAGGGCACGAGCAGCGTGCGCAGGCTGTTCATCGTGTTCACGCGCAGGGTGATCCAGGGCAGGCGGCGATAGGCTATATCGGGAATGTCCGGGGACTCCGCCTGGCCGATCATCGGCTGCAGACCGGGTAGGGCGAGATCCGTGGTGTCCAGACGGAATGTGTTGGTTGCCAACTCCGCACGGCCGAGCTTCAGTGGACCGAACTCCTTGACCACCTTGCCCGCGAGGTCGAGCAGCCGCAACTTCACATACGTGTCGCGGTAGGTGTACGGAAAGCTGAAGAGTTCGAAAGTCAGATCATCGCCCAGGCAGACCTCATGATGGTAGATGGCTACCCACTCTGCCGGACGCGGCGGGACTGGTTGCCCCTTCCACTCACGGATCAGTTCCCGCGTGATGCGTCCCCACCCATCGCGGTTCCAGAACGAGGGCTCGATCTGCGTGTGTTCCCAGTAGTCGTTCCAGGTGCTGACGCTGATCCAGTCGGCGTCAGTTTCCACCGCCGCCTGAAACGTCTCGCGCAGCGTGCGCGTATTCAGATAGGGCCGGTAAAAGGGATTGATGCTCCCCGCATACCCGATGCATGCCGAGGCACACACCAGCTTGCGCTTCCCCTCGGCATCGGACAACTCGCGGTACATCGCGCCCCAATCGAGCAGTGTCTTGTACTGCATACCGGTCATGCCGAAGTCGTACATTCCGTCAACCAGCTTCAGGGTGGTCGAAATTTGCTCGCGTGAGTGGATGTGCGGGCGTGGCTGCATCAGCCAAAATCCTTTCCACTGGCCGCTGTCCGCTTCGCGGATCATCGCCGCCAGATCCTCGTCGCTGATGCCGGAGTAGATGAAGATCACCGGACGGCCGTTCACGCGGTAGGTATTCGGGTGATCGCCGTACCGCTCCATATACCGTCGGAGCGCCTCGCCGGCGTACGGACCGATAGGGCCATCCAGACAGGGAGCCATGTAAAAGGGCAAGCCTTCAGCCGCCGCCAGATATTCACGGATGGCATCCGCATATTCCAGCTTGGCGTCTGGCGTGTTGACGAAGTCGATATTGAACCCGTCGAGCCCGGCGTCGATGGCTGCCCGGACCTGCTTGCGCCGGTTCTCGCGATACCAGCCGGCACGGTCGGAGTTCACCCAATCGCCGAGAATTGAACGGTCAAGGATATAGGATTCATCGAAGTTCTCCGGGTTGATTCCCCAGGAGACGATGTGCGCCCATGCCATTTTTTCGTAGGGACGCGCGGCATGGCCCTGCGCGAGGGCGGCATGGCACACGAACATCAGGACAATGATAGCAATATACAGTTTTCCCAATGGCCTGAACATGAAGCTCCCCTTCTGTCACTCTACGCTGATTTGCCCGAATCCCCTCCATACGCCAGGGACGCCACCCTCAATGCACACCCATCCGACAACTCCGCCGGGCTGCGGGGCCGTGTGGTACATCAGGTCGCCGGTCTTCCAGGTGCCCTGCGTGGGGGGGTGCGTGCCACGAAGTACGGGCGATGCCGTCAGCGTCATTCCCTCCTCCATGACGTTGCCAGGGAAGGTAAATGGCTGGGCGCTGGGTCCGCGGTGCAGCGCGAATTCACCGAAGGTCACCTCCACGTGCCTGGGCATGTAGAAGGCAATGCTGAGCGTATTCGCCTGCGGGTCGCGATTGGTGGCATCATCGAAGTACATCGTGTAGGTGTAGCGCTGGAAGGCGGTGCCCAGGCGTACCGACTTACGGAGGATACCGCCGGTCTCCACCCCCATGTCGACGACGTTCTCCTGGTTGGCTTTGGCGAGAAATGAGAAGGTATAGATGCCCGCACCCGGGCCGCCAGCCTGGGCGTTGATCCCCTGAAAGGCATGCGCCAGCCGCATTCCTAACCAGCCGCCCGCATCACCGGTACTGATGCGGCTGAGCGGCCAGCCATGCGGCCCGTCGACCTGAACATGCTGCACCACGCCCTGACTATTACTCTGCCATCGTCCGCCGTGTTCGACCGCGCGGCCATCGAAGTAGGTAAACGGATTCGGCCAATAGTTGACGGGGTCATCCACAATGACGTCGCCCCCCACGGGTACGGCGGAATACCCCTTCGCATCATCAATGATGCTCGCCAGTTTGCCGCCATCATCAATGCTCATCGGGATTGTGTTGCCGGCGATCCGCCATTGTGTATTATTCGCCTGTCGTCCGGGCGTGCGGACATATGCCTCGATATCGCAGCCTTCGTCGAAGGCAACCCCGCGAGTCCATGCACCGAGATTATCGAGGAGGTAGAGATTGCTGGGCATCGTGAAGCAGCGCATGACCGCCTGGTGCTGGTAGGCCATGACGCACACCACGTTATGCTGAAGACGGATCACGCCGTTGGCCGGTGCGGTGTTATGCACGATTTCCGCACCACCGCCGCCTTCACCGCCGAACCGATTGTTATAGAGGTATACCTGGCCTCCTTCCTCACCAACACCGCCATTCAGCACCCAGGCCACCGGTTTTTCTCCAGGCGTATAGACCATCTTTCCGCCGGGCGCACCCAGCAGGTTGCTGATGGTGAGCGCGCCGTAGTTTTCGAAAATGTAGTCGTTGACCTGATCACCGGAGACCCAGCAGTGCTCGACCACCGCCCAGTCGGATTTCGCGCGGAGCGCTTTCGTGTTGCTGAAACGACAGCTCTCGACACGCAAGCGCGTCGCATTGCTACCGTTCGTGCCGTCAGGGAAGGAGTTGATCGCCAGCCCGGCGTTATGCGTTCGATTTTCAAAACTGCAGCGTTCAATTACCACTGCAGAGCGGTCGATATTGCCCTCGCCAACAAAATTGGCGAATTGGATGGCGGTGGCGTATTCTTGAAAGGTGAGCCCTTCGATGTCAGCATACAGCAGGTGAGGAGTTCCGCTCATCGCGACGATCGGTGTTTCACAGCGTATCACAGCATGCCCTTCACCGACGACGCGATTGAACGCCGACAACTTGATCGTCTCGGAGATCTGATAGACCCCCGCTGGGAAGACGACAGTGGGAAGGCTGAAGTTTGCCACCCAACAGGTGGCTCCCCTGGCGGCCTGTCCGGCGGCATCGAACGCCGCTTGAATGGCCTTCGTGTCATCGGTCTTCCCATCGCCTTTCGCGCCGAACGCGGTGACGGTGAGGAACGGTGCGTCATTGGCCCGCACATGCGTCGATGCGGCGAGAAGCAACATGCCGGTTATCAGAGTACACAGCAACACTCTATGCAATGGATCTCTCCCTTTGTACGTTGAACAACTCACACACGTTCTCGTTCAGGATGCGGCGGGCGGCGTCACATGCGGTCGCTGCGCTGAAATAGCCCTCATCCACCATGCCGGCTAGCGTGTGTGCCACCAGATGGCGCGTCCAGAACGCCATGGCGCAGGTGCCCTCGGGATAGCAGTAATCCGCCCCGAAGGCCAGGATGCGGTGGAGGGCGGTGGTCTCGAGCAACTTGCGCAGGGTTTCCGTATAGGCGCGTGGTGCGAGAAAGCTCAGCCAGCAGAGGTCAGCATAGACATTCGGATACGCCTTGGCCAGGGCCACGAACTCATCAGTGTAGGGGAACCCGCCGTGGAAGAGGTCGAAGCGCGTCCCGGGGTGTGCCGCCAGCAACGTGGAGAGATGCATCGGGTTGGTGCGCGCGATGCTGGTGTAATTACCGGCGGGGTATCCGGTATGGATTTGCACAGGTACATTATGCGCCCCTGCGCGCTCGGCCATGGCATGCATCATGTAGCTGGTGTACGGACGCCCAACCTCATAGGGATCGCCTTCGCCGCGCAAGATCAGCGATAACGCCTGCTCCGCCAGGCTCCGCTCGACCACATCGTATTCAATGCGATAGCCTCCCGGGGCCATGGCTGATTTCACGCCCACGCCACCGCCGGCGATCAATATATCGAAGGAACGATCCAGTGCAGCCAGGGCATCATCGAGCGTATGAATTTCGATACCGGTGCGCTGCGCAATGGCTTCGCGTTGCGCTGTATTGAGCAACGGCATCAGCAGATCGTCAAGCCGCAGCACCGGGGAGAAGAGGTCGTTGTGTTCCAGCCGACTGGCATCCAGAATGATGTGATCGATGCGAGGCAGTTCGGACAAGAAGTATCGGTAGGCATCGGTGCGCCGGCTGACGCCTACGATGCGGGCGTTCAGGCTTTGCCAATTCTCGGGCGTGAGACGATCATCGGCGAATTCGTACATCGTCCGAAACCCATAGAGCAAGCTGCGGAAGTAGGCGGTGGTCTGCGCGCGATCGATGAACGGCCATATCCGATTCCATCGTTCGTCGTCAGCGCCGCCTGCCTGCCAGTCGGCATCCGTCATACCAACGGCTAGCACATCATAACGGCAATAGTGCCCCAACAAGGTGAAGAGGTCGGTCGGGTGCTGATGATATGCCGACTCGGGAAGCGTGTGCTCATGCGAGGAGACGAGCGCGATCTCGTCAATGGCGCAGCGCAGCGTTTGACATGTTGAGTTTTGCATCACCGTGCCTCCAAAGCGAAAGTGCCGGATGCATTTCATTTCCACGGGTGGATACCGGGACCTTGCGCTGTAAGCGATGTCATCGACCCACATGCGGCGGCATGGGGCATGCCGCACGATCACCTGCAGTGGGGTCTGCAGGGACACCCATACGGTTGGGACTGGGCTTACGATACGGCAGGGAGGAAGAACGCGCAAGTGCGCAGGCCATCAACCTTTATGTAAAATGTTACATGCCATCGTCGAGCGAAAAAACCGCACCAGGTTTACCTGAGCACTGGTTTATCGTTATTGACGTTATACCGCTAAAGTAATACACTAATAGCGCCATCGAAATGGTGGTAATACATTTGTTTGTAGGAGGTTACCAAATATGCTCCACCCGGCACGCCATCGAGGGTTTACTCTCATCGAATTGCTCGTCGTGATCGCCATCATAGCCATCCTGGCTGCGATCCTCTTCCCGGTCTTTGCCAAAGCCCGGGAGAAGGCCCGGCAGTCAAGCTGCTTAAACAACCAGCGGCAGATCGCCGTGGCGATTCTCATGTGGGCGCAGGACCACGACGAAGAGCTGCCCGACCACTCCAGCGTGTGGCCGGAGATCAACGTCGACCGCAACATCCTCATGTGTCCCACCAAAGGCAAGAAGGTCGCCAACGCCTACGTGTACAACGCCGGCCTCTCCAGCCTCACATTGGGCGAGATCACCAACCCCGACTCGCGCATCCTGACCGCCGACGGCCAGCATGCCGCCACCGCGGCCACCGCACAACAGATGCAGACCTTCGACAACTGCGCCTACACGGTCGATGACCTTGATGCCCGTCACAGCACCAAAGTGGTCACCACCTTTGCCGATGGCCATGTTGCCACGATTACCATCCCCGACGCCAGCAACCCGGCCACCGTCAATCTGCCCGTGGCCTCCGGCATGGTTGCCTGGTACAAGGCCGATGAGCTGGGTCTCACCGACGGCGCCAGCGTCACCGCCTGGCCGGACATGAGCGGCAAGGGCAACGATCTCGGCAACACCTGGAACACCGGCGCGGTCATCGGCTCGCCGACCTACGATGTCGATGGCGCCAATGGCAAACCGTGCGTGAACTTCGCCTCGCCGACCGCCGGCTCCTGGTATACGCCGCTCGATCAACTGCAAGGTCTGACCGTCAACAGTTTTAAGCCCAAGCATGTATCGAGCATTACCATCGCCGCTGCCACGTTTATTCCGGCAGGGGGAACATCCATGCTCAACTTCCATGCGCCACGTTTCCCGGGCTATACCCACGGCAGCAATCCATTGGACGACGCTAACGACTATTTGAGTGGCGTGTCCATGAATATGAACGCCTACAACGCGACGATTGGCACACCAATTGGCAGCTTGCCGTGCTGCACGAAAGCCTTCACGTTCACCGCGGGGGCCTGGAACACCGTGAGCTTTACGATGACCAGTGAACAGACGGTCACTGGGATCGCCAACGGCAGCGCCGGCATGCTGGGCTACCAGGGTGTCGAACGCCAGGATAGCGCTGCGATGCCCTGGCAGGGCCGCATCAGCACCGAGCGCCTGCGCATTGGCTTCCGCCAGTGCTGCACTAACGGCCTCTACGGCTACCACGTGAACATGGCCGAACTGCTCATCTACGAGAGCGCCCTCACCCCGCTGGAGCAGTCGCTGGTGGATGCCTACCTGCGGGCTCGATACGATATCTAGGCGAGAAGACAGGAGATCGGAGACAGAATGGGGGCCGCGCGAGCGGCCCCCATTCTTTATGGTGGAGAACAATGCCTATCCCAGACTATATGGTTGGGCGTCTGGCGTGGCTGATTGGAAACGCGGGATTAGCGTCCCCACTGTTTGGGCGGTCGGTAGTCGAGTTCGATGGTGGCGCGAGAGATTTTGGGCACGATCGGCGTCAGGCGACGCTTGTACTCCATGATGTCAACCAGGCCAGGACGCATGGTTGTCGCGGTCGCCACCCCGCAGAGCTTATCCACGCAGGCGTCCCAATCGGTGCCGATATCGCCCTGCTCCGCCCAGAGCTCGGCTTTAATCTCGTCGGGCAGCATCATGTGATCGACAAAGCGCACCAGCACGTTGTCGAGCGCGTAGTAGCTGAAGCCGAGATCGCTTTCATCGGTCTGGTTGGGTTCCAGGTCGGCACTGGGCGCTTTGTCGAGGATCACCTGCGGCACGCCAATAGAGCGGGCAAGCTGGCGCACCTGCGTCTTGTAGAGATCGGCGATGAGGTTGATGGCGCTGGCATTATCGCCCCAAATGGTGGTGTAGCCAAGCAGCGCTTCCGTTTTATTGCTGGTGCCGAGCATGAGCGCGCCCCAGCGCTCGCACTCCTCGTAGCCGAACACCATGCGGGTGCGGGCCATGACATTGCCGCGCGCACGCAACGGCACCTCATTGGGGTCGAGCCCCTTGCCGGCATAGAGCCCATCCACCGCTGCGGTGATATCCATCACGCGATAATCGATGCCCAGTGCCTCGACCACACGCATGGCATCCTCGCGACTGGCCGGTGACGAGGTGCGATAGGGCAGCAGCAGGGCGCGCACATTCTCAGGCCCCACGGCCTCCGCCGCCAGAAAGGTGACGATGGAGGAGTCGATGCCGCCGCTGAGGTTGATCACCCAGCGTCCGCGCTCGTTGCCGGTCACCGCTTCACCGGTATGCCGGATGGCTTTCACCAGAATCTCGCACACGAGTTCCGCATTGATATTCAACAGGTAGCGCGGAGATCGCATCATGACTGCCCATCCTTCAAAATCTCTTGCTGGGCGTCGCCAAGTTCACGCTGCGTGAGCGCCCAATCCTCATCCGCCGCCAGCGGCACCATCAAACGCGCGCGGGTGATGGCCTGCTTCTCCAACTCGAAATGGACGATATCGGGGTCGAGCATCGCTCCCTGCGCCATCATCTCGCCGGTGGGCGCGAAGACTGCCGAGCCACCCCAGAAATGAATGTCGTCCTCGAAGCCCACGCGGTTGCAGTAGGCCACCCAGCAGCCCGAGAGTTCGGCAAAGGTGGAGAGGATGCCATACCAGCTTTGCTGGCTGCCCAGGCGTTCTGCCTCCACCCCGCGGCCGGGCGAGGCGGAATTCACCAGCACCAGGTCGACGCCGCGCGCCTGCATGATCGTCCACGCCGAGCTGTGCCAGGCATCCTCACAGCAGAGAATGCCCACGCGCCACGGCTGGCCGCCCCACGTGAGATCGATGGTGCGGAAACGGTCGCCGGGACGCATGTAGCGCTCTTCCTCGAACATGCCGTACGTGGGCAAGTAGACCTTGCGATGGCGAAACCGTCGCGCCTGCTCGCCGCAGGCGATGACGGTGGAGTTGTGCAACGCCGACCGGGCGCTCAATTCCACATAGCCAAGCACGCAGCAGGTTTCGGGGGGCACGGCAGACTGTTCGCGCAATTGCCCCCAGGCACGCGCCAACTGGGCATCGTCCAGCATGGCGCGCTGGATGTTGCTGCGCAGGCGGTAGCCGGTGAGACTGAGTTCGGGGAAGAGCACCAGATCGGCGCCCCCCTGCTGCTGCACAGCGGTCAGCACATCGGCGTGGGTGGCGAGGTTCGCCGGGATATTTCCCAGGCGGCAGTCAACTTGTCCGAGGGCAATGCGCATGCTGATCTCCCACGATACGAAGGCGACACTTTCTCCGATCGTGTGTACATAATAGCGAGGAACACGGTGTGCTGACAAATGCCGAATGGTGGACGGCTTGGCTTTACGGCAACGGGACAGGAATATCCCGCACCGACAGATCGCGAAAGCATGCAGCACCATGTTCCACAAACAGTCCGACCTGTCCCGAGACGAGATGATCGGTTGCGGTGACCAGCGAGGTATTGAGTACGAACAGCGGACGATGGTTCACGTAGATCTCGACATAACTGTCGCGCACCATAAACTCCAACAGACACTCCGCGGGCAGTGAACCGTATACCACATCGAGCGGCTCGAGCCCCAGCGGCGTACGCCCGCCCAGCTTGGGGCGGCAGAGTTCGACGCGGCCGCGGGCACGGTCCAGCGAAACCGCCCACCCTTTATCGCCTTGCGGATCGCTTTTGTGCAGGCGGAAGAGCACTCCAGCGCGCGCACAGTGCGCGAGATCGATGCGGCAGCGGCAGCCAAAGTCCTGTACCGGTTGATCGAACACCCAACCGCTCATGGCCACGCCGGCCTCACCGGTCAGTGCGTCATCATGCGCACGCCACTCCCCGATCGGCCAACGCCCACCGACGACCAGCCGGCGTCCGGACGATGCCGCACCAATCGTTTCATCCTCCAGTAAGCGATCCAGCCCCGGCCAGCGTTCCAGTGAAAGCCGCCCATCTGGCGATTGTTTCACCACCTTGGGCGCGGCAAACGCCGTGCGATAGCCGCACAGGTGGTGGTAGAGCAGCGGTCCCTCGTCGGTGACGAGAATCTTGCCGACGTAATTGTCAATACGGCCTTCACCGGCTCCGAGTAACAGGTTATCATCCGGCGCATGATACGGTCCATATTTGGCCTGGCTCATCAGATAAAATGTGCCGGTGACCCGCTGCCGGGAGGGGAGATGCTGAGATTTGCTCATCCCGCTGGTGGAAAACAGCAGGTAATGCCAGCCATTCCATTCGATATACTGCGGCACTTCCATATCGAGGTAACGCTCGGGGGAAGCCATCGGCGGATGGTACGTCCAGTTACACAAATCCGGCGAAGTGACGCGAGCGACACAGCCATTGGCCGATTTGGCGACATCGGCATCGCCCGCACAGATGATCGCTTCATACCCGTCGTCGTTCGGCATTACCCAGGCATCCCGCCAGGGCACCGTGGCCTGAGCCGTCATCTCGCATGTAGTCTCATACCAGCTTCCGCCAGGACAAAGCACGGGATTCTGCGGGTGCTTCTGCCAGGCATCGAGGTCGGACGATGTCAGTACTCCGATCTTTTCCCTCCCCGCATGTACCGCTCCGTAAGTCATCGCATAGCCGTCAGGCGTGCGGAAGGTCGAGCCGGTAAGGATGCAACCTGCATCCCAGGCCTCGGGGTTGCCGCTCTCCTGCAGCAAAATTTCCGGGCGCTCTTCCCAGTGGATCCAGTCATCGGAAACAACATGGATCACGCGATCCCACGGCAACGTATTCGGTGAGCCGGGATATTCATACCCGGAGGTCAGTGAGAACAGGTGCAGATATGCCTTTTCACGGAACATCCACGTGTCCCACATGCGCAGATGTGCGGGGGGACGATACAGCATCGCAGGTTGCCTCTCTCACCCTTCTAGTCTGCATGATAGTATAGCAGGCCGTCATTCTTTGGGCTACCGGTGACGAGGATACCGTGCGGTGGAAGATCGTACGGACGAAGGGAAAAGTGTGCTTTGCAGAGAGCAGATGGCGGAGATGGCACGCCCCCCATCGGTCAGTCACCGCACCACGACCCGTTCACAGGCGAATTTCATTCACGCCTGAGTGCAACACCTGACGATCGTCCTGCCAGCAGAACTCGCCGGTGATGCCTTCCGGCAAGGTGATCGTGCCCTGCAGTGCCTTGTCGTCGATATCCAATGATGCGATGATCGTGCCGTGCGGGTGCGGCATGCGGCCCTGTAAGCGGGTGAGTGAACCGAGCATGGGCGCGATGCGCACCGTGCGGAACCCGGCGCTCGCCGGGCGAATGCCGAGCAGCGAGGCATAATAGTGGTACAGGGGATGCGCACCCCAGGCATGGCAGTCGGAGCGGCTGGGCTCCGGCTGTTCTAGCGTGGTGGTCAGCCCCTGAGCCGCCAGGGCAAACCACGGTTCCAGCCGCTGCAGCAGCGCCTCCCCTGCGCCGAGGCGGTAGTACGCCTCGAACAGGTAATGCGAGAAATAGATCGTCGTGCGGGCGAGATCGGTATCCTGCACGAGATGCCGTGCGATCTCCCGTTCCCGTGCCTTGGGCAATAGCCCGCTCAACAGCGCCAGGCATTGCGCGTGCTCACTAAAATGCCTGTGCGCCAGATCATCGGCTACAAGTCCGCGCTTCTCATTCCAGAACGCCTCCAGCATCGCCTGCATCACCATTTGCGCGGTCGCGCGGTCGCGCGCTGCCAGCGCCGCATCGCCCTGCGCCTCCTCCAGCCGCGACTTGGCCAGCAGCGCCAGTACGAACTGTGCGTTCAGAACGCTGCTCGGTTCGCGGTCGCCCTCCGGGGGAATGCCTCGTTCCCAGTCCGGCACCCAATCCACGAAGTTCCAACCCCGCGGCACCCCCATCAGCCCGCGCGCATCCACCAGGGCATGAAACGGCTCTAGCGCGGTGCGCACCCCCGGCAGCAGCATGCGTACCAGTGCCGGGTTATCGCGCCATAGCAGGTAGTCCTCGATAGCACACACCCACCACAGGGTGAACATCGGTATGATCTGGCGGTTATACGCCGGGAAGGGCGAGAGGATATCGCCCGCCAGCAGTCGCGAATCGTCGAACGTTGTCAGCATTTTCTGCGCTAGCCGGTCATCCGGCATGGTCACGTAGGTGGCCAGGGCCTCCAGCCGACCATCGCCGATGTACTGCTGTTGCTCGTAATACGGGCAATCCATGTACGTCTCGTGCATGCACATCGCCAGGCTGTGCTGCATCAACGGTATCACGTCGGTCAGTCGGGGGTCGGAAGCTGTGAACTCGCCCTCCACCTGCACGGGATAGCCGGTTTCCACCAAATCCAATCGATCCAACCGCAGCGGATCATCAGCAGTACGCACCGTCAGCTCCAAATAGCGTCCGGCCTCCCACCACAGGGAGAAAAAGGTGCGTGTGGGCCCGTCAGGCAGGAAAGCGCTCCCGGCCCCGATGAAATACTTTCCGTCGATTTCGTCGCGATGGCCTTTGCTGCTCCCCTCAGGCTGCTCATACAGCGCTTCTGCCCAGCGTAGGTTGATCTCCCCACCCCGTCCCTGCGCGACGGTCAGCCGAGGATAGGCGCAAGCGTAGCGTTCCAGATCGATGATCGCCCGGTAGGTCGCATGCGGCGGGAGTTCCACCGGATCTGCGCCCGCGAGCCAGGCCTGCCAGGCTGTTGCCTCCTCAGCGAGATGCCGGTCCTTGAGCACAGGGCCGGTCGTCTCACGCGCAAGGTGGCGCAGGCGTCCCGCCGGTGCGGTTGTTTCACGCATGGGCGGCAGCGTGGCGGGCGTCAACAGCCAGTAGGGTGGATAGACCACCTTGTGCGCCGCCGCCATGCCGCGCACCAGTGGTGCGGCCGCCACCCAGCCCTCGACCGCGCCCTGCTCCCATCCCCATGG
>JAGUZN010000377.1 GCA_020060775.1 Armatimonadota bacterium | reverse complement strand
CTTCGCCCTGCGCCGGCAGTTCCACCGCCTCCACCTTGCCGCTCCACGGCGACAGCAGGTGCGCCGTCTGCACCTCACTGCGCCGGTTGACCAGCTTCACGAAGGTCACCTGCCCGGCGCGCAGTTGCGCCGACACGGCGATATTCCCCTCGGCGATGAGCGCATCGAACTGTCCTTCTCGCTCGCGCGGCCACGCCGGAAAGACGCGGATTACCCCAAGCTGGCTCTGCAGCAGCGTTTCGGTGATCATCGTCAGGTAATCGGCATTGGCCTCGATCAGCGGCTGGCTCGTTTCCTTGCAGCGCGGGTTGGGGCTGGTGCTGCCGAAGGAGCCGTGCCACGGCTCGAAGACCGGCATCTCCTCATCGTCATCCTTCAACACCAGGTCGGGGATGCGCGCCAGATTCGCCTCGGTCTCGGCGCTGGCCGCCACCAGCGAGGCATCATGGCTGATCAGGCCGTTCGGCTTGGAATACACCCGGATGAACTGCGGAAGGTAGGTCTGCCAGAACTCCGCCGCCCGCCCCAGGCGCAGCGCGGTCATCGCTCGGAAGAAGGGCTGCCACACGCACTGGTAATGAAAGCCGTCATCGTTGGCGAAGGTCAACTGCGCGGTCTTCTCCACCACCGAGTCCAGCGTGCGCTGGTACAGCGCCACCGTCGCCGGGTCGGAGAGCGCATCCGCTTCGGCGCAGGGATACACCGGATGCAGGCAGCCGGCCTGCCCGACGTGGTTGTCGGGGTGGATGCCCACGCCGTCCAGCACCACGTCGCGTCCCGCCCAGTCCATGCCGCGCGGGTAGGCGGGCAGGTGCTCCAGCAGGTCGCGCCAGACGGCGGCAAGATCATGGTCGACATCGAGGATCTCCGTCGCCTCCAGCGCCGTCTCCAGACAGACCTTCAACATGCAGATGATCTGCACGGGATCGGAGACATCCATGACGTCCAGCTCGCAGGCGTGCGCCGGCCAGAGGTGGTAGCATCCGTCATCCCCGGGCTCCATCATATTCACGTAAAAGGTGACGACGTCTTTGATGAAGGGGTAGAGTTTAGCGCGCAACTGCTCGACATCGTGCCGGTAGCGCCAGCACAGGCAGTGCATCAGCGCGACATACGACCCGCCGAAGAAATAGCGGTAGTGCCCGACGCCGCCGGTCATCGACTTGCCCAGCGCGTTGAAGCACATATCGAAGTGCGCGCCCTCCACACCCCACACATCGTGCGCCAACCGGCGGGCTACCGGCAGGAAGCCTTCGTAGGTGTCGAGGAAGGGGTCGAAGAGGTCGCTGTGGTTGAGCATGTGCACCGGGAAGAAGGGGCACTGCACGTTGAGGTCGTGGTGCAGGTCGCCGGTCCACGGCGTTGCCTGCAGCGGACCGATATTCGGACCATAGCACAGGCCCACCAGCCCGGAGATCGGCGCCTTGCGGTAAGCACAGCCCAGCGCATACAACGACAGATAGAAGAGTTGCTCCAGGTTCTTATCGCCCAGTTCCACCCAGGAGCGCTGCCAGAATGACGCCCACCACGCCGCGTGCGTGGCGTGCATCTCCTCGAGGGAACGGGCGGCGGCGGCATCCAGACGGCGATGCGCCTCGGCCAGCGGGTCGGCGGCGTCGCGCTGCGTCACCACGGTGAGCAGAATGTCGAAGTCGCCGCCCACATCGATGATGCCGTAACTGCCCTGCACGCGCAGGCGCGTCGCGCCTGTTTGCGGCGGGCGGTACTTCTCGCGCAGGTTCAACAGCAGGTCATCGCGATAGGCCGTGGTTGGGCGCGGGATCACCTGTACCACGGCCACGTACCCCTCGCCCTCCGGCATGGCCATGCTCATCACCAAACGGCCGCGCTCCTCGCGAATCTCCGGGGTATCCAGTTCGATATCTTCCTGACGGGAGAAGAAGATATTGGTATTGAACCCCACCAGCGTGGAGACATTGCTGACGCGGATGACCAGCATATCCTCATCGGCGCGCACGAAGGATTCGATCGTCGGGTGGAAGAGGTGCTTATCCATGGTGGTGCGCAGCGTGGCGTCATATAACGACAGTCGGGAGGCGATCTCGGGAATCGCCGTGCGATACATCGGGCCGTGACCCATGCCCAGGTTCATCAGCAAGCGGCAACAACTTTTTGGGCCGATGCCCATCGGCGCGGGATCGCCACGCTCCTCGCGCTCGAAGTCGCCGGCGGTGGCGCCGTTGAGCACCATGGTCGCCGCCTCCTCGCGCGGGATGATGCGCTTGACGCCAGATGTTCGCTTATCGATGACATCCGTCTTATTGACGATCCACTCCAGCCCTTCGGCGGCGGAGAAGACCGCGCCCAGGTTGCCGTTGCCGAGCACCAATCCGTCCTGCCAGCAGGTCGGCGGCGTCTCGTAAATCAGATCGTACTGTGAAATGAACGCATTCCAGTCCATCATACTCTCCCCTTGCGGTTAGCGGTGGCGCAATTCTTCGACGACATCGAAGTAGCGGTAGACGTTTGCCAGCGGCACATTGGCCGGGATGGTGTCGCTACAGGCGATGATGTAACCAGGGCAGTCGCGGCCGCGCTCGATCGCCCGGCGCACTTCCGCCTCCACATCGTCGGGTGTGCCGAAGGTGAGGGGGCGCACATCGATGCCGCCGATCAGGCACTTCGACTGCCCGAAGGTTTCAAAGATATAATCCGGCGGGGTGGAGGACTCGAAGATGAAGCCGTCCACATGCTCCGCGAGATCGGACGCCAGCTTGGTGATATCGCCGTCGGAAGTCAGGATGACCGGTTTGCCCTGCGCGCGAATCGGCTCGAACATCCTGTCGTACACCGGATAGATGTACTCGCGATACCAGGCCGGCGCGGTGACCGGGCCGCTGGAGATCGTCAGGTCGTCATGCGTGCCGACGAATTCCAAGATCTCCAGCCCCGCGAAATAATCGAAGCAGCGTACAGAAATATCCGAGATGCGCTGAATCGTCTCCCCCGTTTTTTCCGGGTCAAGGCCGAGCGCCATCAGGAAGACGTCCCAGCCGAAGATGCAGATGGCCCACATGAACGAGGTGGTGTACAGGCCGGTGCCGTAGGTGAACTTGCCGGGGAAGAGTGCGGTGAGCTTCTGCCAGGATTCCACATCGCGGGCGCGCATCTCCGGCCAGAGCTCCGGCTGGAAGGCCCAGCGGAAATTCTTCGTGGCGTAATTCGGTTCCACCGCGCGCTCGCAGTCCTTGCCCCACGGGTCGGGATCAAATTCCCACATCTCCTCCGGTTCGCTGAACGGGCTCTCGTTATGCCAGACGGTGCTGAATCCTTCGTCGCGCACTTCGCCGCCGTCCTCCGTTTTCCCCACATTGGGGCGCGGCAGCGGCGTATTGCTGACGTGCACCGGGCCGCCGACATCCACATCATAGCGCTCGTGGAACTTGAGCGAAGCGGTCAGCGGCTGCTCGTAATAGTCGACGCCGGTGGCATCCGAGATGAACTCCGGATGCAGCAGCCAGACCTGGTGGGGGATGACCTTCGGGCCCTCGCAGCGCAGGGCCTGCATGTAACGATCGCGCATCGTATATTTGTCCTTTGAGTTGCGGGGGTGCGGTAAGTTCCGCCTCCCCCTACTTCGCCCCTCCCTGCGGAAGTCCTACGGCCCCCTTTGCGAAATATGAAAAAATTCACATCTTTTTCCTTGGCCTGATTGGTGGACAGGTTCGGGCGGCGTATCATCTTGACGATACGCCCCGCCCGGTATAGAATACGGATAGATTCACTCTTCCCGAAAGGAGGCGCCGATGGTAACGGTCGTTGTCGATTCCGTGGTAGTCGTGCGCCTGGGGAAGGGCTGACGTAAGCGAACCTCCTATCCATCCTCGCTTCTCGCCATCCCGCAGGGGATGGCGTTTTTGATTCCCAGCCGCACGACCTCTGACCTCGCGGCATGTTCATGCCCGCCGCGCGCGGGCCGTATCTGGAACATCACAAGGGAATCGACGCCAATGTCATTAACACACTATGGCTGGTCGGCCGCATGGGCCGACGCCTTTGCCGCGTACGGGCAGGAGGGATACTCCGCCGGACGCATTATCGAAGCGCAGAAAACGCAGTACCGCGTGGGCACGGAGGCGGGCGAACTCTCCGCCGTGCTCACCGGCAAGTACCTGTATGAGGCCGACTCCGGCGAGGCATTGCCGGCAGTGGGCGATTGGGCGGTCATCCGCCTGCACGACGCGCAGGAGCAGTGGGCGACGGTCCATGCCCTGTTGCCCCGGCACAGCGCCTTCATCCGCAAGGAGGCGGGCGCGCGGTTGGCCGGGCAGGTGGTGGCGGCCAATGTGGACACCGCGCTCATTGTGGTCGGGCTGGACCGCGACTACAACCCGCGGCGCATCGAGCGCTACCTGGCGTTGGCCTGGGAGAGCGGGGCTGATCCGGCCGTGCTGCTCACCAAGGACGATCTGTGCGCTGACGTCGCGGGGCGCCTGGCGTCCGTCGCGGAGATCGCGCCGGGCGTACCGGTGCATGCGGTGAGCGTTCCCCACGGCCTGGGGCTCGAGATCCTTCCCCCCTATCTGCAGGCCGGGCGCACGCTGGTGTTGCTCGGTTCTTCCGGAGCGGGGAAATCGACGCTGGTGAATCACCTGTTGGGCGGGGCGGTGCAGCGGGTGCGCGACGTGCGCGACGATGACAGCCGCGGCCGCCACACCACCACCCACCGCCAGCTCTTCTGTCTGCCGGGCGGGGCCTCCATCATCGACACGCCGGGGATGCGCGAATTGCAGCTCTGGAATGTGGACGAGGGGCTGGATGCCGCCTTTGCCGACATCGCGCGCCTGGCGGCAAGATGCCAGTATGCCGACTGCCGGCATGAGCAGGAGCCGGGCTGTGCCGTGCAACAGGCGTTGGACGATGGCGAGCTGGATGCGGAGCACTTTGAGAACTACCTGAAGATGCGCCGCGAACTCGACTACCTCGCCTCGCGCGAAGATGAAGGGCTCGAACGTGAACGCAAACGCCGGGCCAAGCAACTCGGCAAGCTGCAAAAGGCGTACCAGCAACGCCATCACCGCTGAACGTACGGGGAGGGGCAGAGATTGCCCCTCCCCGCCCCATCATGATCGCCGACGTCGTGTCGGTCGGAGACGGCCATCCCCCCAACGGCATCGTCATACATTGCGCGTGCGCCGCGATTTCGCGCGGATGGCCGGTGTGTGTATAGAACCCTTGATTGCGTTTTGTGCAGATTTGTGTGCGATCTCACAGAAGCGGATGACCGCTTTTTCATGAAACGAAGCCATTTTTCGTTTTGTTTACCGGTACAATTTGGCTTTGAATTGGGTTTGTTTTTGATGTTATGTTAAGTCGTGAGCGTGAAATTGGGTTTGTTTTGCCAAAAAATGTTTTTGGTCGGGAACCGATGTTTGATGTTGGTTGTTTGGTGTGCGATGGTGGTGGTTTCCCTCACCCCCTCGATCCCCCTCTCCCATCCCCCTTCGCATAAAGCTACGGGGGGACAGGGCGGGTAGAGGGGGAAGAGGATCAGTCGTCCCGCTGGGACTCTGAAGATCTCGGTGGCTCCGGTTCCCGGCACTGAAGTGCCGCGCTATTGTCAACGGTCCCGCTGGGACCGGGCGGGATAGTGGTTCCCCGTGCTGTGTTATCGGGCATGGTTCCTGGACCGGGAAGTGCGGGGTGACCGATGAGGTGTAGGGGTGTAAAGAGTGTGCCCTCACCCCCTGTCGCCCCCCGGGGGCTTGGAGGCTTATTGGGATCGGTGTCCCACAGCTTGCGCTGTGGGCTATTGACGCGCACCCCCGATGGGGGTGAAGGATGGACCAGGAAAGGATGAAGGCTAAGGGATGAATGTACCGGGTTATCACGTTGATCTCTGCGCGATGACCCACGCCATCACTCCACGCATCGGGGTTCGGGTTTCGGGCGTCGGGACACCAGCCCGAATCCCGCATCCCGAAGGGCGATCGTTCGTTGGGTCGTGTAGCGATTGCCCCGCGGTATCACGTGACGACTCACTACGGATCAATAGTACATATCGTGCCTCCCGATTTTGCACGGATAGTGGCGGTATGCGGTTGTCAGGGTGCGAGAGGTATCAAACAAATATTCTACAGCAGAGAGGGCGGATGGTCAATGGTGTGAACCAGGATGCGCAGGATTGGAGGATGGCAGGATGGGTGGGGATGGCCGGTTTCCAGATGGCAGATGGGGCGGAGCTCGGGGGGTGGAGGAGTGCCCGGGCCTTACCGAACGGCATGAGGCGAAAAGAGGATCAGGACGCCATCGGGGGCGACGTGCGCCCTGTCGCCCAGTGAGGCGACCGCCGTAGCGAGAAATTGTTGGCGATGGCAGGACTATGCAACCGGATGCGGAAATTACCTTGGACAGCAGTGAGGTAACGAAAGGTATCACTTTGCAGCTGTACAGACAGTCTCTGTCCGCTCTCGCGTGATCGGTTCGCGATGCGATCCGCGAACCGATCCTTGTCACACAGTTTCGCAGGGGCTTCGTAGACGCTCATCGACTATTCGGTCAACACCTGATCAGGCGCATCGCCGCGACCACTGGAGGACATTACGTTATGCAGCAAGTTGAAGCCAGGCTCACAGAGCAGGGACGGGCTACCGCTGTCATTCTGTTGGCAGACCAGAGCCCGACATTTTACCAATGGGTGGCGGGTGAACTGCAACGCTACCTGCGATTACTGACCGGCGCTGAGTTGCCTATCGTGTTGTCCAGCGGGGATGTTCCTGTGGGCAGTACGCGGTTGATCGTGGGGGGGCCATCGGTGCATCCGGTCACGCGCGATGCCCAAGCGCACGGCCTGGTGGACTTCACCGGACTGAAACCGGATGGCTTCATCCTGAGGCGTCTGTTCCTTGACGGGGCGCCCTCGTTGATCATCGGGGGGAACGATGAGCGCGCCACGATGTACGCGGCCTACGCGCTGTTGGAACAGCTCGGCCTCGTCTTTCAGCTCACCGGTGATGTGATTCCCGAGTGCGCCCCCACTCTGGCGCTGCCGGACCTGGATGTGCGCGAGGAACCGGAGATCAAGTATCGCGGCTTGCATATGCGGCATTTCGTGATGCCCTGGATGGGGCTGGATGACTTTCAGCGTCTGGTTGATCAGCTTGTCAAACTGAAATATAACTATCTGGAGTTCTTCTGGTATATCGGCTCTCCGTGGGTGGAGTATTGCTATCGCGGTGAGCCAAAGCTCATCGGCGACATGTACTCCCCTGAGTCCGGGTATACGGCCTGGCGGATGCAGAGCGGGACATTTACCTATGACGACGTCGCGATCGGACGGGAGCAGTTCACCGGCCGCAAGCCCTGTGCGCCGGAATTTCAGCCGTGTGATACCCCCGAAGATGCTTATCGCGTCGCCCGGCAGATGCTGACAGCGATGATACGCTATGCCCACGAACGCAAGCTGGAAATCTGGCTTGGCGTTGGCGATTGTCCCGGGGTACCGGCGAATCTGGGTCGTTACGCCGGCCAGGGTGAATACACCGACTTTGGCCGCATGATCCCCCCGGGCGATCCAGCGGGGGTGGAGATCTGGTCGGCGCAAATGCGCAGTATTATTGAGACGTATCCCGAGGCGGACGGCTATTGGATGTGGCTGGCGGAGGGGTATTACCGCTTTGATGATGCGGCGACGAACGCCGTGCTCAGTCGCTATGACCATCTACGCCCGTTGTTGCCGGCGCTGGACGAGTTGCGCGCGATGGGATACGACCAGTACCTGGTGCATGTGGATGAGGAACGGCAGGCGAACGGCGATCTTGGCCTGGTGCATTATGGGAAAACGCTCGCCGAAGCCTTACGCGCCGCATATCCTGATGCGCGGCTGGGCGTCTCAGTACTGGGGCGCTCCTACCTGTTTCCCGCACTGGATGCCGTGCTGCCCGCCGGCGTCGCATTACAGAGCATGGAATCCGGTCCGGTCTGGAATCGCACTTCCGGCGTCCCGATGCAGAACTTTGGTGGCCTGACGGATCGCGACACGTTTCTGGTCCCGCGCTTGAGTGACGATGAAGACGAGTTCGCTCTGCAGTGCAATACCAGCATCTACGATCACGACCGCGTCCTGTCGGGCAGTCGCGAATTCAGTGTTGCCGGCATTGCGCTGCAGGTGGGCAGAACCCGTGGCCTGGAACACAACGCGCGCTATGCGGCCGAGGGCTGTTGGGATACCACGCTGTCCCCACAACGCTTTTATGAGGGCTATTGTCGACGCCTCTTCGGTCTGGAAGCGACGGACCTCCTGTGTGAAGCGTACCAACGCCTGGAGGCGCTCGAATTGTTCCTGAGCGTGGAGGTGGATCTGGAGGAAGTTGGCCACTGCTTCCAGGGGTTAGGCAATTTCATCAACTACGGTGACAGCTGGGATGTGACCTGGATGGGGCGGCATCGCGAATCGCGCTCACCGTGCCTCGGGCCGGATCCCGCAGATGAACGCCACAGCGCCATGTTACGCACCATGCGGTATCGGCTGCAGCGCTTCACCGAAAGCCTGACGCGGCTGGATGATATTCTTACCGTGCTGCGGCAAGCCTCCCCATTGGTGAAGACGGAATCGCAGCAGGAACTTGGCTATCTCATCCACAAGACGGAAGCCTATCGCATGCACCTGCAAGCGCTGAACGCATTGATGCAAGGCCACCTGACCATGGATGCCGCCTTCCAGGCTGAAGCGGCAGGCAAGGCGGGGGAGGCGCTGACGTTGCTGCAATCATGCCAAACCCTGTTCCACGAGGGGCACGCGATGGTTGAGCAGACGGCACGGAAGGTCGCGTCGTGTATTGACCATCCTGGTGAGCGTTACCTGCTGTTCCGCTATAACGTCCGCCTGTTATTGCCGACCCAGGCATTTCTGACCTTTGTCAGGAACGTGGTGAATTTTCGGCAAGGGCTGCCATATTGGGAGCCGGTTGACTGGCAAGTGATTGCGATGCCGGCAGCCGGTGCGCCGTAGCGTCCAGGGGATCAATCATGCGCGCTGCGGGTGTCAGGGTGCGGGGGGTGGAGGAGTGCCCGGGCCTTACCGAACGGCATGAGGCGAAGGAGGATCAGGACGCCATCGGGGGCGACGTGCGCCCTGTCGCCCCCGGCAAACGGGGCCGGAAACGCAAGGGCAGTGGGGTCGAGGCAGCGGTGCAGCCGCACGTTGAGTAGTCTGTCACCGAATTTCCCCAGATTCTATGGGGCGAGTTCCTTTTCGTCTGGCAGTGCCTTGAGTTCCGCACATCTTCGTATGAGCTGGCACAGAATGGTCTGCGAATGGCTCACTGCACTTGAGGGGTCCGCGGCGATCTTCGATCCATGAACTGCGGCGGAACGGGAGTCGTACAGTTTCTTCACGGCATCGAACACTTTGCGGCGACTTTCATGTTCCTGTGGATGCAGAAAACGCGCAATGTAGAGGCTGATTCTGAACCTGATTTCAGAATTCGCACCAAACATACCCTCTATTCCGGCCCACAGTACAGCCAACTGAACCCGGGGCATAGAATGCCATCGGAAGCTCGCCAGACAATGTACTGCCGTTTGAAACCGCTCGTTGTCCAGTAGGTGTCGCGCGCTGGCAAAATGATCGGCAATCCACCGGGAATCGTCGATGGTGATCTCGTACGAAGCGCTGTTGCTCAGCCCACGCATATGAAGATTCGTCGCCCGAAGCAGGCTTTTGGCGGATATCGACTCCGAACTCACATCGCTTTGGAGATTGAACCCGATTTCGGTGCTGAACAACGCACTGAGAAGCAGAACATCCCACGATGAGTTCCATGCAATTACCGCCAGTTCCTTGGAACTCGAGGCTTTGATATGCAGTTGGGCCTTAATGCGCGGGATGAAGGCTGCGGCAACTGCTATATCATCCGGATGCGTGCATGCCGAAAGCGTCGTCTGAAGATCAAGGTGCGATGTATCTGCGGGCTGAATCTGGATATGATCGCTCAGTGCGATAGCCTGCGGCACAGCAATACCACTCAATAGGATGTAAGTTTCTGTTCCTGTCCCGATTACCTGCATGTTTTCTTCCCTGCACAACAAGTGATTCTACGGACTTGTTTATTATCCCTTGTGGGGTGATCAGTGTCAAATTCGCAGCAATACATGGACACGCAGCAATACAGAGCAATACAGGGACAGGTTATGTATTTCTCCCCGAATATGCAATACTCCTCTGTGCGAAAGAAGCGGCAACAGAGAAATAAAGAACCTGTCCCTGTATTCTCCCTACCAGTATACCATGCGAAGCGCCAGCTCCTCCGTTTGCGGAGCAACGTGCATCTCCGCCATGCCGGCGCGCACACCCGCCCGCGCGATTCTGCCCCCGGCAGTGTGGATGATTACCCTCATCCCCCCGGCCCCCTTCTCCCAGCGGGGAGAAGGGGGAGTTAGGATGGGGATTTCCTGTGCTACCGGGGACAGGGGGGAACGGCCCACGCGGGTGCCCAGTCGCGCCAGGCGAGGCATCACGAGAGTATAGCATGCCAGTGGCAACCCAACAAAGAAATCGGGGTCAGTGGAGGCTGGCCTCAATTTCCCTCTGTCTATTTGTCCTCTCGGGGCCCTCGTGGTATATATTCGTCAAGTTTTCTCTCTTTATAAAACGACATGTCTTGCAATATAGGGATGGAATTTATTGCGCTATTATCAAATACTCCTAACACAATATTTTTATATGACATTTTCGATTCTCTAAACCCCCTCTCTTGGTATAACAAAAGTGTATACCCGAGCGTTGTTAGTCGTAAGTAATCGCCATCTCCTGGAGAGCCTATATAAATTGGAGGAGTGATTCTAATAAACTCTATTGATTCGATCGGGTTGTCTGCTGAAGTTAGGTTGTCGACATCAATATCTACCCAATTGCTACTGATACTACCCCGACAATCATAATGTAGACATTAGGCGGCTTCGGCTTTGGCGTACTGGACGTGCGGTTCCTCGAAGTAATTGCGCACGACATCCGGACG
>JAGUZN010000399.1 GCA_020060775.1 Armatimonadota bacterium | reverse complement strand
CCTGATCTGCTCCAGCGAATTCGGGCCGCGATACAGCGCCGTCATCACCAGCGGAATGCTCGCCAACACGAGCCCGACCACCACCAGCGCGATGAGCATCCGCACCCACCACCGCCGTCGCCCGCGCCGCACCGGTTGCCCTGGGCCCTCACCGTCGTCCATGACCACTACCCCCGTCACCCATATCGCCGGGAAGCGGCAAGGTCAAACACCTGGAATGCCGCATGGATGGCACATGCACCGGTCTGGGCACCGCCTGGTGGAAGCTCCGGCTTCCAGACATTGTTATCAATAAAACAGGTCAGTAATCGACGTAACTTCCTCCTTCGCCAAGGCAAATGAAGGACAAACCGTCACTGAGAACTTGCTCTACAGGCACTTCATGTAAATCAAAGACCGGCACTTCTCAGTCGAGCGCGTGCGCAAAGACGGAAAATACCCACACCTTGCCACCGCCGATATACTTGCACAGCTTGCGTAGGAAGTCGGCATCAAGTTGTCAGAGTGGATTGGTCATAA
Organism: Armatimonadota bacterium; assembly: GCA_020060775.1. Taxonomy (GTDB): domain Bacteria; phylum Armatimonadota; class Hebobacteria; order CAIYQO01; family CAIYQO01; genus JAGUZN01. Next base: position 26,735 of record JAGUZN010000399.1, on the reverse strand, counting down.
GTACAAAGTGTAGAATACATGTAATGGACATGCTGATTTTCGAGATGTCCCTCGGATTATTTAGGTCGCCTAGTACTACTACCGTGCTTGTCTGAGAGCGACAACAACTAAACTCGAAGCACCAGAGAATCGATCACCTGAACACCAAGTCGCGCTGAACGTAGCTCTGAGCCGGTCTTCGCCAAGCATGGTAGTAGTACTAGCGTGAGGAAAAAATCGTGGTGGGCCGGGCAGGATTCGAACCTGCGACCAAGGGATTATGAGTCCCCTGCGCTAACCGCTGCGCCACCGGCCCATGAGGTGTGGTGAGGTGTGCATTATTGTAGCCTGCCGCGCGTTCGACGTCAATGAACTGCACTGTGCTTATTCAACCGGGGCGATGACGGCCACCTGGCGCGAAGTTCGGAAATTCACGATCAGGCAAGGACAAGTCTCTGTGTATGAAGATGCACGGGTGTGCAGAAGATGATGTGGAAAGGGCAGTCAGATGATCGACCGGCACTCGTTCAATTTTGATCCGGCGTCGGAGCGGATTCGGCTGGCGCGGCGGCGGCTGGCCGATGCCTATGCGCGCCGCAGGGGCGCGGAGACGCCGGTAGTGGAACTCGCCATCTCGCAGCCGCTGACCCTCCCCACCCCGCTGGAAGCGCTGAGCGATCTGGAGACGTTGGCGTACCAGGCCGTATCGCAGGCAAACGGGTTAGCAAGCGTGGACAATGATTGGCCACCGCTGCTGATGACACTGTGCACAGTGCCGATGGTGCCGCAGGCGTTCGGGTGCACCATCGAATACAATGAACATGGGCACCCGTGGGCGAAGCCGGCGGTCAGCGACATCGCGCAGGTGTGGTCATTGACGCCGCGCGCGATCGACGACACCCCGCTCATCCGCCGTTTGTTCGCGTGGGTCGATTACGCGCAGCGCACGCTCGGCACGGAGGTGCCGTACTGGACAGTGGACATTCAGAGTCCGTTCAGCGTGGCGGCGCAGGTGATGGGCACGCAGGAATTGCTCTGCGCCTGCCTGACCGACCCGGGCGCGGTGCACCACCTCTGCCGCATGATTACCGATTTCAGCATCGATTTCATGCAGCGGCATATCGCGCAAATGGAGCACCCCGCCTTCCCGGGACTCAACTTCCCGAGCATCGATGAGCCGATCGGCGTGTGCCTCGCGGATGATACCCCGCTCATTATGCTCAGTCCGGCGATGTACCGCGAGTTCGCCATGCCGTACAACAACCTGATCGGCGTAGCGTTCGGCGGGTTGCATATCCACTCGTGCGGCGATTACCGGCACAACCTCGACAACCTGCTGGACCTCACCAATATCCGCTCCATCCAGGCGCATGCCGGCCCGGGCGAATTCCCGCTGCCGGAACGGGCTGACGAGGAGTACGCCTTCAACCGCGCCCGCCGAAGCATCACCTGCTTCATCGACGTGAACGACGTCACGCGCGGCGACGTATATCGCGATCAGCCGATGCGGCATTACGGGGAGTATGTGCTGCCGCGCCTGTGCGCCGGCGACCTGACCGGCGTCATCCTGCAGAGTTGCGGCGTGGGCGAGGGCATTCCCGATGTTGCGAGCGCGCTGCGCTGGACGCGAGAGCAGTTAGCATCCTCCAGGCACGTTTGACGAGACAGGGTAAAATCCGCTAATCTAAGCCGGATTTTGTATACCCGGCCGCACATGGCCGGGTTGACTTTCGTGTGGAGGTAAGCACTGTGGCCAAGCTTCGGGGTAATGCGATCGTCGGGCAGTCCGGCGGTCCCACCGCCGTGATCAACCAGAGCCTGGTCGGGGTCATCGAGACCGCGGCCGGCATGCCGGAAATCGAGACGCTGCTGGGCGCTCGCCATGGCGTGAAAGGCATACTGGGCGAAAATTTCGTCGACCTGTTCAAGGAATCCAAAGAGACGCTGGAAGCCGTCGCCAATACGCCGTCCTCGGCGTTGGGCTCGGTGCGCAAGAAACCTACCCGCGACGAATGCCTGCAGATGTTCGAAGTGATGAAGAAGCACAATGTACGCTACTTCTTCTATATCGGCGGGAACGACTCGGCGGAGACCGCGTTCATCACCAACCAGATGGCGAAGGAATCCAACTATGAGTTGCGCTGCTTCCACGTGCCGAAAACGATTGACAACGACCTACGCGTGACCGATCACTGCCCGGGTTTCGGCAGCGCCGCCAAGTTCGTCGCCCAGGCGTTCATCGGCGACAACCTGGACAACCGCTCGCTCCCCGGCATCAAGATCAACATCATCATGGGCCGCCACGCCGGCTTCCTCACCGCCGCCTCCGCACTGGCGAAGGATCGCAGCGATGATGGCCCGCACCTGATTTACCTGCCCGAGCGCCCGATCACCCGCGAGCAGTTCCGCGACGAAGTGGCGGAAGTCTACAACCGCCTGGGCCGCTGCATCATCGCCGTGTCCGAAGGGATCATCGATGCCGCCGCCGAGGGACACAAGACCTTCACCGAAGTGGTGATGAGCGAAGCCGCGGAGATCGAAAAGGACACCCACGGCAACATCCAGCTTTCCGGATCCGGCGCGCTGGGCGACTGGTTGGCCAATTATCTGAAGCGCGAACTGGGCAGCACGCTGCGCGTGCGCGCCGACACTTTCGGCTATCTGCAGCGCTCCTTCCCGGGCGTGGTCAGCTCGGTGGATGCCGCTGAAGCCCGCATGTGCGGCCGCAAGGCGGTGGAATTCGCCACCCAGGGCGACGTGGACGGTAGCGTGGCGATGATCCGCACCGAGTCGGGCGCCTATGGCCTTGACTACATCTGCACCGCGCTCGCCAACGTGGCGAAGGAAACCCGCTCACTGCCGGATGAATTCATTGCCGCCACCGGCAATTACGTCACCCCGGCGTTCATCGACTATGCCCGCCCACTGGTGGGCACCCTGCCGACCGTCGGCTATTTCGAAGGGATGAAATAAGCCGTCTGCGACGCCCGTTCACCGATGCCGGAGCACTGTGCTCCGGCATCGGTCGTTGGTGGGCCGAGCATCTGCTTGTCCACCGGCAGGGGGCGTGCTATAATCGCGAGGCAGTCAACTCCGTACGATCAGGCCGACCATGACGTTCCAGGAAACGATTAACGCGCTCGAAGCCTACTGGGCTCGCCAGGGGTGTGTGATTGTCCAGCCCTACGATATTCAGATCGGGGCGGGCACCATGCATCCCGCCACCTTTCTGCGCGTGCTGGGGCCGGAACCGTGGAACGCCGCATTCGTGCAACCCTCGCGCCGCCCGGCGGACAGCCGGTATGGCGAAAACCCCTACCGCCTGTACCGCCATTACCAGTACCAGGTCGTGCTCAAGCCGTCGCCCGAACATGTGCAGGAGCTGTACCTCGACAGCTTGCGCGCGTTGGGGTTTGATCCCCGGCACCATGATGTGCGCTTTGTCGCCGATGACTGGGACTCCCCCACCCTCGGCGCTTCCGGCGTGGGCTGGCAGGTGTGGCTGGACGGGCTGGAAGTGACGCAGTTCACCTATTTCCAGATTGCCGGCGGCCTGGAGTTGTCCCCGGTGTCGGTAGAGATCACCTACGGGCTGGAACGCATCTGCATGGCGGTGCAGAAAGTCGATCACTACCAGGAGATCCAATGGAATCAGCAGCGCACGTACGGCGACCTGCACCGTCAGGATGAGTACGACTGGGGCCGGTACACGTTTGAGCATACCGATCCCGAACAGGTGCGCACCCTCTTCAATACCTACGAGGCCGAGGCGGTCTCGCTGCTGGTTGCCGGCAACATCCTTCCGGCGTACGATGCGACGCTAAAATGCTCACACCTCTTCAACATGCTCGATGCGCGCGGGGCGATCTCGGTCACCCAGCGCGCGGTGTACATTGACCGCGTGCGCGCGTTGGCGCACCAGTGCGCCACCGGCTACATTCGCCAGCGCGAAGCTCTCGGGTTCCCGTTCGCTGCGGCATAGCCGTCTTCCCGTTGTCGTGATGTGGGCCTTCTCCGACAGCCCTGCACGCATGTCGCGTCCGCCACCATCCACGCCCCTTTCTCATGCGGCAAAATGAAACGAAAGGTCTTACTGTGCACGAAGGAGGATCGAAGATGGAAGCCCGAGAAATTATGTCGGAAGACCCCGTATGCTGCTTGCCGTCAGACAGCATCCGCAGCGTGGCCACCCAGATGATGGAGAACAGCGTGGGATTGTTGCCGGTGGTCGACAATCATGATGCAAAACGGTTGGTCGGGGTGGTCTCCGATCGCGATATTGTGTGCCGCGTGCTTGCCAAAGATGGCATGGACTGCAACACGGCGACCGCACAGGATGTGATGACGAGCGGCAAGCTGTGGACGGTCTCCCCGCAGTCGTCCATTGATGACGTCATCGATCAGATGGAGGACGGCCAGGTGCGCCGCATCCCGGTAGTGGACGAGAGCAACCGGGTGGTCGGCATCATTTCCACTGCCGACATTGCGCTGGAAATCGACGAGCCCGACGAGATTGCCGAGGTCTTTGAAGAGATTTCCGAACCCACCAATATCCCGCATGCCTGAACAGGCGGCAATGCATGGAACTGGACGGCGACCCGCCGCTGTGCGGGCCGCCGTTCGAGTCAATGCTGCCGCTTGTGCCCCCCTCATCCCCTCCTTTCCTCTCTGAACCAACCTTTTTCCTGCGGCATGATAGATCGGAAATGAATTGTGGTATAATCGAACTAAGGGAGGGGGGGCAATGGCATTTTGGGCCGCACAGACCTCTCAAGCAATACGAGCACTCGCTCCAGGTGAAAGCGAGGGCCTCGCTGCGCGCACCGCATACTCGCACCGCGTGCACCGGGGGATGACGCTCATTGAGTTGCTTGTCTCCATCGTGATCATCAGTATCGGGCTGGTCGCCCTGAGCCAGTTGTATATGTCGGCGATGTGGACGTACCAGAAGAGCCGCAGCCTCTCGCTCGCCACTGAACGCGCGCAGTTAGAGTTGGAAAAGGTGCATGCCGTCGGCTATGAAGGGCTGCAGTTAGACCCCCTGACCCAGAACCCCCTGTTCCCGAGCACGGTGTACACGGCAACCACCAACCCGCACGGCGTGACGTTTCCCGTCGATACCCTGGTTGGTGGCAGTGGCAAGATTACCGTGCAGCCCTATCAGGAAGGCGGAGCCCCTGTTGATAATATCGTGCAGGTGGTTGTCGAGATCGATTGGGACGGTGCGCCGCGTGCGCAGACCAACGTCCGCATCGTGACCTATAAGACCGGTCCTACCCCGACGGGAGGGAGCACACCATGATGAGATGTCGTCACACCGGTGTCACATTCCCAGAAGTTCTCGTGATGACGGTCATCATCGCCCTGGTGACCGGCGTGTTGCTCAGCCTGATGATCCAGACGAGTCGCGTCTACACGCGCACCTCAGCGCACGTGGAGCCGCAGGCGTCGCTCATGCTGGCGCTGAAACGCATGGAGCGAGAAATCCGCGATGGCATGTTCTTTGTGTTGAACTCAACCGACAGCACGGTGGAAATCGTGCTGCCGCTGCGGGAAACCAACGGCATGAATGTCATCACGGGCACCAGTTTGCAGGAAGGCAACCATGTCTGCTTCTTCCTGGGGAAGAAAGTCGGCGGCGAGACGGCCTGGAGTGCCGTGCCTGACCCGCTTGGCGACACGATTTTCCGCATCGAGGGGGCTGGATTCCTGCAGCCGCTGTCCTCATCTTACACCAACACACAGGCGAAAATAATTATCGAAGGGGTGGCGAGCACGCCCATGGTCCCGGACCCCACTGATCCGACGCGGGAGATCGCCACGACAGTGTTCACGTATGCCCCTCTCGACGAAGAGGGATTCCTCATGGATGAAACGCGTCTGATCCGTATCACACTGACCGTGCCGCTGAAAGAGCATACACCGTCAGGTATTCGCACGGTGAACCACACCATGCAGACTTCATTCAGTTTACGCAATCTCGATATTCAGCGCGTTGAGGGATAACACGCAGGAGGTCACTGCGATGAGAAAGATAAAACAACCCGGGTTTGTGTTCATGACCTCCATCATTGCCCTGGTGGTGATGTTGGTGATCGGTGTGTTGTTTTTGGGGACTTCGCTGCAGCAATTCCGCGATGCGCGGCGCGATTTCTCCGCGCTCCAAGCGCTGGCCGCGGCCGAAGCAGGCCTGAACTACATGATCCGCTTACAGCAGGGCGCAACCTCGCAAGACGCAATTCGCTCCGGGGATGGGATCAATCCATATGCCTTGAAGACGAGTTCCGGGCTCGCTCCGGATACCCAACTGAACGTGGGGAATTCTACGGAGAGTACCAGTGCCGTGTGGATTCTCACCGTACCGGGCAATACCGAGGTCTACCAGATTATCGCCAAGGGCTATTACCGGGGATACGAGCGCACTCTACGGGTCATGGTGCGTGCCCCGAAGATTATTACGCCGCCGCCGCCCCCACCGCCGGGCACCCCCAATCCGCTTCCGGCTGCGTTCGACTATGCGCTCTTTGGCGGTGAACAACTCAATATCAAGAGCAATACGACCGTACGCGGGGGCGATGTGGGGTCGAACGGAAGTATCGACTTGAAAGCCAAAGCCGATATCGGCGGAAAAGTGTTTGCCCTGGAGGGGAATACCGTCTCAATTAACAAAAATGTGGCATATGACGAAGTCGTCATGATGGATGCACCTGTCGCATTACCGCCCATCGATTACGCCTGGTACGAAGCCATCGCACGGGAGAATGGTGCTTATCACACCGGTGACTGGCAAATGACGACCGACTTCACTTTTCCGACCGGCGGTGTTGTGTTTATCGAAGGGGACATGCACGTTACAGGCCACACCCTCATTCACGGCGTGGGTACCATCGTGGTGACAGGCAATGTCATGATCAACGGTCACACCCGCACCGACAGCGCCACTAACTCCTACTTGCTGCTGATGGCCGGCGGGAATGTCAAAATTACCGCGCATACCACGATTGACGCTTTCGTCTATTCGGTTGGGGGCGTCTCCGGTATAGATAAGACGGCGTCACACATTGTGCTGAATGGCGGTATGGTCAGTGGTGAGACCTGTGAGACTACCGCATGGTCGGAGATCAACTATCGAAAGCCGCATAACGACGTCCCGTACCCGCCGCCGGGCGGCGGTGGTGGCGATGATGACGACGATGATGATGCTCGTGCCTGGAGCATCGCCTCGTGGCAGATGTTGAATTAGTAATTGACGCGCGTGGCGTCTGCCGGCCCCGGTTCACCATGAGCCGGGGCCGGCGGTTGTTATGAGAGGCTTGGTGCGGGATCGCGCCAGGCGATAGCGACCTGGACATCGACGCCCTGCTCGAGCGTGCGGCGAATTTTGCACGACCCGGCCACGCGCGCCAGCGCCGCGCGCTCGGCTTCGCTCAACCCGCCCGGCAGGGTAATCGTGCCGCGAATCATGCCAATGCGGCTGGGTTTGTCCGGCGCATCCTCCCAGTTGAGATCGATGCTGACCTGGGACAGGTCGATGCCCGGATGACGCTCGGCATAGTAGGAAAGATCAATCGCCACGCACATCCCCATGGCCGTCACCATCAACTCCCCCGGAGTCATCCCCAGGTCTTCCCCACCCGACTCGTGCGTCGAGTCGGCAATCACTTCGTGCCCGCGGGCCGCGGCGCGCCAGGCGCGTCCCTGCAACCACCCAATGTTCACATGTTTGTCCATGCTTCACCCCACCAGGAGACTTTCGGTCAGCAGTATACCGATACAGCCTTTGTTCGCCTTTCAATAGGTTGCGTACCATGATATACTATTTCGCAACACTTGACAGCCCGCGGTGGTGGGCCGGTCCACAAAGAAGGGGTTGCACACCATGAGAGTACCAAAGCACTCGGCGCGCCGATCAGGGTTCACGTTGATCGAATTGTTAATCGTGATTACCGTGATTTCCACGTTAGCGCTGATCGTGATTCCGCGCCTGATGGGAGCAAGTCGTCAGGCAAAGGAAGCCACCTTGCGTGGCAACCTGTTCCAACTGCGCAATGCGATCTCGATGTTCCAGGCTGACACCGGTACGTATCCGTCGGCGTTGACGGATCTGGTTGCCAAGTCAGATGGCAGCAACCTGGGCATCACAGACACGACGGCAAAAGCCAGCTACAAGGGCCCGTACCTGACTCCGAGCGGCGGCATCAAGATCTCGGGGTATCCCGGCCTCCCGCGCAATCCGTTCCTCGATGCTACGGAGACAGACGTTACTAAGCACTGGACATATGATTCGAGCAGCGGCACGGTGAGTTGTGCTTTCACCGGATCCACGCTCGATGGCGAGAACCTGACCGACCTCTAATCGCCATCTCTAGCTTGTTATACTCAAGGCATCTCACGTGCCGCGTTGACACAACCGATCGCACGTGAGATGCGCTTTTTACGTCACGTCCGGTGAGCAGAGCGCCAGGTGGCAGCAATCGCACCGGCAGCGTATAATCACAATCTGTGATGCTACTCCCGGTAGTTACTAGTGAAGTGCTAACTTGCCATGACACACCAACCTATCCAATCATGCCGTCCTGCACGCCCGGTGACGCTCAAAGATATCGCCGAACGGTGCGGGGTGAGTAAAATCACCGTCTCCTGCGCCCTACGCGGCGACCGACGTCAGGTCGCGCAAGCCACCATGGAACGCATTATCGCCGTTGCGCGTGAGATGGGGTATGATTCCGCGTACCACCATGCCGCCCGCAGTCTGCGCTACAGCCAGTTGGACCAACGAGTGCTGAGCCATGTGGTGGCCCTCTTCTTCCCACTCGAAGAGATTCAAGTCCCGTACTTCGCCGCCCTCTTCCGGGGGTTGCAGGAGGTACTCAGCGAGGAGAAATATGCGCTCATCACAAACCTGACGTCGCGTGGGTCGGCCGAGTGTGCCCTGCCGGCGATTTTCAGCCGGGGCGATGTGGACGGCGCCATCCTGCTTGATCACGACAGGGTGCTGCAGCAATTACTGCAAGAGCCGGCGTTTGGCAGCCGTCCGTTGTTATCGATGATTCACGCACTCCCAGGGTGTTCGTCGGTGGTCGCCGATGACTATCATGGGGCGTATATCGCCGCGCAACACCTGTTATCCCTGGGTCATCACCACATTCTGCACTATTATGATGACCGGTATGCGCTGTACCGTCAGCGTTTTGAAGGGATCTGCCAGGCCTGCTGGGACGCGGGGCTCGATCCGGCGAGCGCACTGCACTACCTGCCCTGGCCAAAGACCGGGGTCGCCTCTGCCGTCAACGCTACCCTTGAGTATCTGTATGCCCATCGTGAGGTCAGGGCTCTCCTGATGCCGAATGATTACATGGCCGTGCGCGCCATTCCGCTGTTGCAACAGGCAGGCCTGCACATTCCCGAGGATATCAGTATCGTGGGTTTTGATGATACGGAGGCCTGGTTGGATGCCAACGGAGGCAATCACCTCACCACAGTGCAGGTGCCGATAATGGAGATCGGGCGCGTGGCGGCGCGCACCATCATTCGTCGCATTACGGGCGAGTTGGAGGAGGATACGGTGATCACTTTGTCCACCGCATTGGTGTGTCGCAGCTCGACAGCGCAGCCGGGCTGCGGATAAGAGCATGTCGCAGTGATTAGCGATCGTTGAGTTGCCGTTTCGACCGGGCGGTGTAGTAGTCGCTGGTGAGAAGATGCTGGCTGATAAGCTGCTGTCGCTGGGCATTCAACCCCTGCCCTTTGCGATAGATCGCCGCCAATAGGGCTGGAGCTCTGACTTCCAGCGTGTCCTGGTCGAAGCGAATGCCTTGTTCGGCAAGGCGCGCGAGTTCTTCCTGAATCTTCGACACGGTCCAACGACGGTAGCGCATGATCTGCTCGGGATCAAGCCCAGCGGCTTTCAGCGCATCGTTCCACGAAGCAAAACGTCCGGCATGCAAGGCGGCGGCCGCCAGTGGAGGATCGAGTTCCTCCATGACATGCCGCCAGCTCAGATCCGCGCCAGCCTCGTGCCATTGCTGGATGCGTTCGATCACCTCTTTCCGCGACCACTTGCGATAGCGGCGAATGCTGGCATAGTCAAACCCTGCCGCTTCCACAGCCGCGCCCCAAGTGCCGAAGACCCGCTCTGCGGCACGCAACAACGAGGGCACGCGTTCCTCTGTCCGCGAATAACAGAGGTCATGCCCGGCACGCGCTTCAGCACGAATCGCAGCAACGACGGTCTCACGACTCCATATGCGTCTGGGCATCGGGAACCTCCTTGTGAAGCTGTCCGCCAAGTCCCGTACCGGGTCTACCATATGCGGGTTATCAATGATGGCAGCCCCCATCGTAACTTTCCGAGCAGCTTCTCGGAAACTACTTTCAACGTCTCTGTCCGGTCTCGCGTGATCTCATTGTGGTTGGGCGTGCCGGCTCTCCTTACCCTATCGGCGCTGGACAGCGCCGGGTCGTCCCGGCACGGACGGGCAGGAGCATCTACAGCGTGACTCTCGGACAGGTCCTGTGAAAACAGCTTCTCAGTATAATCATACTGATCTCCTTTCGCTAACCTCCCCTACCCACCTTGATCTTCAGGTTAACGTTACGTCAAGAAACGATCAATTCGTATACCGGTATACATTAGTGAATATCTTAATATTTCAACCAGTGTACCGAAGAGTTGGTTGTTAAGTACTAATGCGGTTGCCGAAAATTTTTACTTAAAGCCCCGGGGTACTCGAACTGCGCGCGCCATTCCGGATTCACGATGGAGTACTCCTCGTTCAATGCGCACAGGGCAGCCACTTCGTCTGTAGATAGGGAATAATCGAATATATCGGCATTCTCGCGAATGTGCCGGGGCGAACTGGCCTTGGGGATGACGACGACCCCGAGTTCGAGTTGCCAGCGCAGGAGCACCTGGGCGGGGGTTTTCACATGGCGGCGCGCGATGTCGAGGAGCACGGGATGGTCGATCTTCGCGCCACGGGTGAGCGGGCTGTACGATTCCAGTTGAATGTCATGGTCCCGGCAGTACTGCAGGAGGGCGGCATCATAGCGAAAGGGGCTGAACTCCACCTGGTTCACCGCCGGAGCAATCGGAGAGAGCGTCGCCAACTCCTCCAGGTGTTTGATAGTGAAATTACTCACGCCGATGGCCCGGCATTTGCCGTCGGCCAGCAAATCGGTCATCGCCTGCCAGGCAGCCGGCCACCGCCCTTTGGCCGGCCAGTGGATGAGATAGAGGTCCACGTATTCCATCTGCAACCGTCGCAGGCTGCCCTCGCAGGCCTCACGGGTTTCTGCGACGCCGAGTTCATCAGTCCACGCTTTGGTGGTGATAAACAGTTCACGCCGATCGATGCCGTTCGCCCGCAGGGCCGCGCCGACCTCCTCTTCGTTCTGATAGGCGGAGGCGGTATCGAATAGCCGATATCCGCAGTCCAGGGCGGTGTCGATCGCCCGGCGCATATCGGCCTCATCGCCCATGCGGAAGGTGCCCAGGCCGAACAGGGGCATAGCGATGCCGTTATTCAGCGTCGTCGTGCTGGCGATAGTGAGCAACATGGGGGGTACCCCTCCTCCTACAGTGCTGATCATCCTGCCTGACTGTACTCGTTCCCGCATGATTCAGCAAGGGATTAGGTGGGATCATCTGGCCTTTCGACGCCATTGTCCGGTACAATGGCTTCAAAGGAGTACGAATGGTCATGACGGTGACGGTGCTGGAAGTTCTGTTGATCGGCCTGCTGATCGTGTTGAACGGGTTTTTTGCCTTATCCGAGTTGGCGATCATCTCTGCGCGCAAAGTCAAACTCCAGCACCTGGCCAATCAGGGCGATGATCGGGCGCGCCTGGCGCTGGAACTGGCGAGCTCGCCTTCCCTCTTTCTCTCCTCGGTCCAGGTCGGCATTACGCTAATCGGCATCCTCGCCGGCGCGCTGGGTGGAGCGACCCTGACCGATGAAGTCAGCGGTCTACTCAGCCGCATTCCCATCCTGCGTCCCTATGCGCAAACGATCGGCTTTCTCCTCGTCGTGATCACCATCACCTTCCTCTCCCTCATCATCGGCGAGTTGGTGCCCAAGCGTTTTGCCCTGCTCAACCCTGAGGTCTGGGCGGTGCGCGTCGCGAAACCGATGCGGGTCGTCGCCACCGTCGCCTCTCCCATCGTGACGGTGCTCAGCGCCACATCGGAAGCCGTGCTGCGCCTGTTCCGCGGTGCGGCCGCGCACCGGCCGCCCATCTCCGACGAAGAGATTAGCATGCTGTTTGAAGAGGGCATCACGGCGGGCGTATTCGAGCGGGCGGAGAAAGAGATCGTTAACCGCCTGTTTCACTTGAGCGATCGACAGGTCAATGCGGTGATGACGCTGCGCTCGCAGATCATCTGGCTGGAGGCGCAGGCTCCGCGTGACGAGGTGTTGCGTGTAATGGCCGAGCACCCATTCAGCGCCTATCCGGTGTGCGAGGAGAACCTCGACCATGTGATTGGCATTGTCTATACCAAAGACCTCATTCCACACATCGCGGCCGGCCAGCCGCTCCCCCTCGCCGAACTAGCGCGCGAACCGCTCATTCTGACAGAACGATTCTCAGCCCTGCGCGCCATCGAGCGGTTGAAAGAGCGCGAGGCGCATCTGGCGGTGATCATCGATGAATACGGCGCCACCGAGGGACTGCTGACCTTCACGGACATCCTGGAATCACTCATCGGGGAAATCATCCCGAGCGAAGAGCCCGCCGTGATCGAGCGCAGCGATGGTTCACTGTTGGTCGATGGCCTGCTACCCACCGATGAACTGAAAGAGGTGCTGGCCGTTCCGTCGCTGCCACAGGAGGAGCGGGGGGATTATCACACGCTGGCCGGCTTTTTAATGACCTACACGGGCAAAGTACCCGACGTCGGCGATGTCATGGTGTGGGAAGCATTTCGCTTTGAAGTCGTGGACATGGACGGCACACGCATTGACCGCGTGTTGATCTCACGCCTCCCCACCCCACCACTTTCAGACTGATCATGCCGACACCCTTGTGGGCATGCCCGCGCTGTTTGTCCGGGTCCCGGCACAGCTAGGGCGCCCGCTCACCCCCATCATACTACCTCTGCCGGTATAGTGAGCGTAGGCTGATGCAAGGGAGGGCACCATGCGCGTCACCTGGTGCATTGTCGGGGCGGGCATCACGGGAGTTACGCTGGCGGAACGGCTGGCGCGCGAATTCGGGCAGCGCGTGCTGCTCATTGACCGGCGGGCGCACCTCGGCGGCAATTGTTATGATGCGTATGACGCGCGCGGGGTGCTCATCCACCGTTATGGTCCACATATCTTTCGCACCAGCGACCGGCAGGTCTGGACGTACCTGTCGTCGTTCACCTCGTGGCGCCCGTACTACCACCGGGTGCGCGCGGTCGTCGATGGCCAGCAGATCCCGCTGCCATTCAATCTCAACAGCCTGCACATGCTGTTCCCCGAGGATGAAGCACGCCGGGCGACGCAGCGACTGTTAGGGGCCTACGGATTCGGGGCGAGCGTTCCGATCCTGCAATTGCGCGAGCAGGAGGACCGCGTGCTGCGCGACCTCGCCGATTTCGTGTACGAGAAGGTGTATTACCGCTACACGCTGAAACAGTGGAGCTGCCAACCGGAGGCACTCTCCCCCAGCGTCACCGCGCGCGTGCCCATCGTCCTCAACCGCGACGACCGCTACTTTCACGATGCCTATCAGGCCATGCCGGTGCACGGATACACCGCGATGTTCCAGCGCATGCTCGACCACCCGAAGATTCATCTCATGCTGAACACAGCGTATCGCAGCGTGGCGGAGGAGATCGCCTGCGACCACCTCATCTACACCGGATGTCTCGACGAATATTTCGAGGGCCGGCATGGCCTGCTGCCCTATCGCAGTCTACGCTTTCGCGACACACCGGTGGAGCAGAGTCCGCAGCAGCCGGTTGCCACCGTGAATTATCCGAATGAGTACGATTTCACCCGCACGACCGAGTACAAGCACCTCACCGCGCAGCCGATGCCATGCAGCACGGTGCAGGCGGAGTACCCGGAAGCCTACGTTCCCGGCGAGAATGAGCCGTATTACCCGATCCCGCGGGATGAGCACGAGGAGACGGCGCAGCACTATCGTCGTGCAGCTGCTGTGCTGAGCCCGCGCATTTTCTTTGCCGGACGGCTTGGCGAATATCGCTACTACAGCATGGATGCCGCCGTCGCCCGGGCATTGCATCTGTTCCAGGAGGAGATTGCCCCATGTGCGCTCGCGTCTGCGCCGTAGTGGTCACGTATAACCGGAAAGACCTCTTGCGCATTTGTCTACAAGCGGTACATCAGCAAACCCGTCCTGTCGACGCCATCCTGGTGGTGGATAACGCCAGCACGGACGGCACGGCAGGGATGATTGCCGCGGAGTTTCCCGACCTGCAATATCTGCGCCTGGCGGACAATCTCGGCGGCGCCGGAGGATTTAACGCGGGCATGTGGCGCGCCTGCCAGGATGGGCATGACTGGATCTGGATCATGGATGACGACTGCCGCCCGGCGGAGGATTGCCTGGAGCTATTGCTGAACGAAGACGATGGACCCAGCGTGCGCATTCCGCTGATGCGCGACAGCACCGGCTTCCGCACCGACCCGGGCGTGTGGGCAGGGCGGGTGACGAGCATCCCCTGCGGTGATGAGACACTGCCTGTCGGTCACTACCTATTTACCTTCGTCGGCCCCTTGCTGCCGCGCGATGCCATCCTGCAGGCGGGACTGCCGCGGAGCGAGTTCTTTATCTGGTTTGACGATGTCGAATACGCCTTGCGGTTGCGGCGGCTGGGCATCCCGAGCATCATCATCCCACGGGCAACCATGTATCACGAGTTCTACGAGCGGAAGACCGTTCGCTTTCTCGGCGGAGAGAAGATCCGCGGCACCCTGCAGCCCTGGAAAGTCTACTACGGTGCACGCAATGGCTTCTACACCATCACGCGCTATCCGCCTGATCGCCGGGCGCTCTGGCTCTTCCTTCACGACCAGACCCGGGCTATGGTAGGTGACCTCCTCTTCGAAGACCAGCGTTGGGCCTTCCTGCACGCCCGCCTCAGCGGCCTGCTTGATGGCTTTTACGGCCGCCTGGGGAAACGACGGTAAGCTATCGATCTCCTTCACACTTTGCCTAT
Organism: Armatimonadota bacterium; assembly: GCA_020060775.1. Taxonomy (GTDB): domain Bacteria; phylum Armatimonadota; class Hebobacteria; order CAIYQO01; family CAIYQO01; genus JAGUZN01. Next base: position 11,584 of record JAGUZN010000399.1, on the reverse strand, counting down.
AATCATGCGCCTGCTTACTCATGGTATAATTGCTGTGTCACTCTTCGACCAGGAGGTCAGCCGTAGTGTTTAGTAATGCAGGAGTATCAGTGCTTGTCGTCGCCCTCTTTCTTTTCTGTGCCATCCCTGTTGCCGCACAACCGGAGATCGCACCGCATCCGCCAACTGAACAGGATCTACCTCGCTTGCTTCAACAACTATCCTTCCCCGATACCCGGCTTCGCCTGGCCACACTCAAGGCCATCGCACAGATTCAGAAGGACCGCCAGGCTGCAGAGCAACTGCTCAACAATCTCGCTACATTCCTTCCCGTGGTGCAGGATGACGATGTTGATGTGCGCGCGGAACTGGCGACTGTGCTCGGGATGACGGGGAATCCGCAGGCTTATCTGCCGCTGACCACGTTGGCCGCAGACGCAGAACACCAGGTGCGATCGAACGCATGCTTGAGCATCAACAGCCTGCTCTCAAACAGTATCACCCCTCCTGACCGGGAAGCCCTGCTTATTGCCCTTCTCAACGCCCTTGGTGATCAAGAGCCTGCCGCGCGCCGCGCGACAGCCAGAGCCCTCGGTTTCCTGGACGATCCGCGAACCGTCGATGCCCTGCTGGCCTCGGTGCAGGATGAGGATACTCGCGTACGCAACACGGCGATCAGAAGCCTGGGCTTGTTACGCGCCACGCGCGCAGTTGAGGTGTTGTTGCCACAGCTTCACGATCGAGAGTGGACATCTCGCAGTGTCACCGCGTTTGCCCTGGGGGAAATCGGTGATCGGCGTGCTGTGGAGCCACTCATCGCGATGCTGCAGGATGAGAGTGAGATGGTGGTGTCGAGCGCGGCATCAGCACTCGCCAACATCGGAGACCCGCGGGCTGTTGAACCGCTCATCGCGTGTTTGGCTCGATTCCCTATCCCATTACATGCTGTCACCGGTGCACTGGGTACGCTACAAGATCCACGGGCGATACCGCCGCTGCTGGAAGCCCTGGCACGCGTTCCCATCGATGTTCATGGGTCACCCAATGATCTCGAAGAGCATTACCAGCAACTGTTGTGGGCGAGCAGAAAGGCCATGCGGCAATTCGGCATCCCGGCGCGCGAGGCCGTATTGCGTGCACTGCAGCCGGATACTCCTCTCCCACTGCGTGTGGCAGCCGCTGATCTCTTTGCCCAAGTTCCCGATCATCGCGGGACCCCGGCCCTGATCGCCATGCTGCGACACGACGACCGTCGTGTACGCCAGTCCGCCCTGCATGCGCTGCGCAACAGCCAGCAGTGGGAAGTGGTCAGTACGATACACCCGATCATTGCCGGCTTCGGGGAACCATCATTAAACTACTGGTGGACGCTGCAGTGCAGCGCCATCGATGAGCGAGCATCCTCCGCGTTGCTTCCCCTGCTATCCGCCGATGACCTGCAAACAACAAAAGATGCGTTGCTCACCATTGGCATGACAGGGGATGCCATGGTATTGCCGGCATTGCTCAATGCACTGCATGAACCTCTCGAAGAGGTTGGACAGTTTGCGGCAAAAGCCATCTGTGATCTTTCGTACATTGAGGACATCACCCCCCTGCTCGCCAGTACTGACGCGGCATCATCGGACACTCGCATGCTTACCCTCTTCACTCTGGGGCACGTCGGTGATGCGCGTGCCGTGGAATCGCTCATCGATGCCCTGCAACACGATCCCTCCTTGCAGTTGCGCTATGTAGCAGCACAGATACTGGGTGCTATCGGCGACACTCGCGCCGTAGAGCCGTTAGCCGACGCCCTTACGGCGTCAGATGCAAGCTTGCGCCAGGCTGCGGCTGTCAGCCTGGCACGGCTGGGGGACGACCGTGGGTGGGATACGGTATTCCGCATGCTGACCGAAGGCAGCACGGCCGAACGCACACAGGCATTACGCGCTATTGTTCCCGATGATATGCTCCGTATTTCCTGGGGCATAACCTCAGTCAAACGCGAGGGCTACCCCACTACGCATCCGGAAGTTATCACGCCCATTATCGACTTGCTGGAACACGAGGACATGTTATTGGCCCGTAAAGCTGCGGAAGTGCTCGGCGCGTTGCAGACGCGCGAGGCGGTACCGGCACTCATCCAACACCTCCCACGCCTGCGTGTTACGGCTGTCAACGCGCTGGCCGCGATTGGCGACCAGCGCGCGGCCGAGGCTCTTCTTGCTTACCTTTCAACCGAGCGCCTTCAGGATCCGTGGTTTTACGAGATGGGGTCTGCGGTAAGCAAGGCGCTGTGTCGCCTGAAGGACCCACGCGCGAAGCCTCATCTCATCGCCTTTCTCACGCACTACCAATACCCTGCCATCAAGAAAGATGAGCACTATGCTGCTCTGCGCTTGCAGGCCGCGATTGCGCTCGCGCAGTTGGGTGATGCCAGAGGCACCGATGCTGTAGTGGCGGCTTTGGATGATCCCATCCCTGCCGTACGTTACACTGCGCTCATCGCACTGCACGACTTGCACGACCCACGCGTGAGCGATGTCGCCGTGCGCGCCATTCAGGATTCGGACGAGTTCACCCGAGTGCTCGCCGCACGCCTGCTGATGCACAAGAGTGACGAACGCGGCCTAGCGGTGCTGCTCGATATGCTCAACCACGAGCAGCACGGCAGTCCACGGCTACTAGCGGCCGTTCTCATTGGCGAACGCGCCAGCACCGGCAATCGCTGGCCAGCGCTGCAACGGTCCATCCCATCTCTCCTGCCCTTACTTGTTACCGGAAAGATGCGCGAGCAGCTCCCGGCAATTATTGCGCTCGGCGCATTGCATTCTACCGAGGCGGTTCCGGCGCTCACCGCTTTCCTTGCCCAGGAGCTGCCGCTTCGGCGGGAGCTGGCTGCGCGCGCACTAGGACAGATCGGCCACCATGATGCCGTACCTGCGCTCATCGGCATGATGGCGCAGGAAAAGAGTCCGCGTCTACGCGCTGTCGCCGTGACAGCCTTGCGCACCATAACACAAGAACCGTTCGGGGATAACGTCGAGCAGTGGCAGGCATGGTTCGCCCATCACCACAGACGCTGACTCCATCGACATCGCTCACACGAGGCTTGTTGTCGTCACACATATACGAGGAGCATACCGAAGCTGCGCGTTGTCGGCATCGCTTTCGTCTGGAGGAGACAAGCAGAATTGGGCACATTGGCGTGAGGGACGGGGGTGTTGTGCGACGTGTGGGTTTCGGCCTGTGCGGGGACGTGCTAGCATCCGTATACATCTTTCACCCATGAAAGGAGTGTGCCGATGGCCTGGACGTTCTATTGCAGTTCCGATCAGTCGAACCTGACGGCCGGTTCGAAAGACGAGTTGGCGATGGAAGTGCAGCAGCATGTGCGGGATCAACACGGTCGCATGATCTCCCGCGATGAGGCGATGGACATGGTCAATCGCGAGGCGCGACAAACATCCTGATCTCGCTCGGCCTCGCGAGGCGTCCCGCCCCCCCCGAGCGGGGGGCGGGTGGCGATCCTACAGGCGCACGAGCAGGCTGACAGCCGTCCCAGAGAAATCGTAGCCGCGCACGGGTTCCAGGCCGTTGTAGCGCACGCGCAGTTCCACACGGTTGCCCAATTGTGTGCGGCTGTAGAGGCACCACCCTCCCGACGTACGCAGCTTGGCCGGAATATTGGCCTGGTCGATGCGCACATCCGACACCACGAAATCCGCGCCGGCCCCCAGCGTGGTGGCCACAGCATCACCCATGGGGATGCGATGCTCGTAGCTCACCCCGAGCGGCAGAAGATAGGCGTAATTCTCCCCCGCTTTCGCGCTCACCAACGCGAGATCGAACTTGACGGCATTGCGCCGGATCTTTTCCTTACCGGGCAAGACGGCAATGCCGATACCTGCCCATTGATCACCGAACAGGTCGCGCGTTTGGCGGTCATCGGGCAGGTAGACGCTCACGGACGGTGCGAGCACCCAATTGCGCCCGGACGGCTTGGGGTCAGGTTCAGCGGACGGATCATCCGCCCATGTTCTCGCCACCAGAATGAGGCAGAGGACAGCGCAGGTCAACAGCGTGCGTAACATTGGCATGGCCTTTGCATCGAGATTCTACGGATACTCTATTATACCAGACCGGCGCTCGCTGCCAATGTGCAGCCTTGCTCTCCCAATGCGCCGCACCCCCGTGCATGGTCGCTACGGGGGTGCGGCATGTTGGTCACGGCCTGCAGGTCAGGCGCGCGGTTGTTGAGATTGTTCGATCAGCGTCGGTAAAAAGTTCTGCATCTTCTCCAGATCCTGCACCTCATGATCCATCGTCTGCTTCAACTTGGACGCCACGCCATCCTTGCCCAGCGTTTGCGCCATCAGGATCATGCTCTGGTAGATCCCTTCTTCCATCTCGCCAAAGCCGGCATCGGTAATGGCCAGGTGCGCATCCATGTCCTCCGAGGTCATGTTGGGCATTTCTTTCATGGTCATTTCGTCTTCCTGACGAAATGCCTGCACGATGGGGCTTTTCCCATCAGCTTTCGGCTGTGCGCCCATCATGTCCAGGCACTGCTCCAGGTTGTTCATTTCCATGCCGATGCCGTCGATTTGCTTGTTCACCATGGAGCGCAATTGCTGATTTTGGATCTGATTGACCTTCTCCTGCAGGTAATCGCGGAAGTCCCGCTCCGTCATGTGCATTTCCTGCAAATGCACAACCAGATGTTTTTCAAGTGGCATAGCACCCTCCTCATGTGGATCAGTGAGCAGCCTCAGCGTAGCGCGGCATGTCTGACCCGGCGTGATAGAATACGGACATCCGCGACGATCACTCCCGGTGCTGTACGGTCCGGAACCGCACATGGGCAGAAATGGGCATCTGATCGCCGACGGCAGCACCTTTGCGGGAAAAACGCACGCGGGTGTTCGACTGTACCGCACAGAACTCCGCGCGACTCGTGTATGATGTGAACGATGACACCTCTATTGTTCTGTTATATGCGTCCGAGGAGGGAAGCATGCCCCAGGTGCCTGACGAAGCTCTGCAATACGCCCAACAGCGTATTCGCGCTTTGGAACAGGAAGTTGCCGAGCTTCATGCACGTCATGCCACCGTGTCTCAGACCCGTCAGGAGGACGCATCGGACTGTGAGTTCTCTCATCAGCGGCAGCTTGCCGAGCTGAACTCGGTGCTCTCCTGCATGCCCGAGCCCTATCTGATTCTCAACCGCGAAGGCGTCGTCATCCGAGCGAACAGTGCGGCCGAGGATCTGTACGGCACGAACCCGATGGGTAAAAGCCGTGACGAACTCGCGAGAATGGTCGACTTGAGTCTGCCGGGCGGCCTTCCCATCCCTCACGACGCATTACCGTCGTCCCGTGCCCTCAGGGGTGAAACCGTCAGGAACGCGCCGTTGCAGTTCAATGACGTGCGTGGCCGGGTACTGTGCATCCTGTCCTCCGCAGCTCCCCTGGTCATAGATGACCGCATCGAGGGAGCCGTTGTCGGCTGGCGCGACATCACGCCGCAGGAGGAACTCACCAAACAGGCGCAACGTCATGCCGCCGAATTGGATGCCATTATATCCTCGATGGCAGATGGCTTGATGATCCTGACGCCGGAGTGGCGCATCAGCCGCATGAACACGGCGGCGCGCAATATCCTGGGCTATACTGATGTCCCCGACGAAGCGCTGCCGCGCTATGTCGCGTCGCTGCGGGCGGAAACTCCGGATGGCCAGCGGTATATGCCGGAGGAGATGCCGGCGTACCGTGCGCTGCATGGCGAACGGGTGCTCAACCAGGTGATGATGTTGCATACCTCTCCGACGCGGGCAATCTGGGTGGCGACCAGCGCCGGCCCGCTTTACGCGCCGGATGGCACGCATCTCGGCGCGGTAATCACCTTCACGGACATTACCACCCTGCACACGCTGCAACAACAGCAGAAGGATTTCATCCATATCGTGTCACACGACCTGCGCAGCCCGCTCACTACCATCCACGGACACACTCAGTTGATCGAGCAATCGCTGCGCATCGCTGGCATCAACGGCCAATTACGCGAAAGCACAGATACTATCCGACGCAGCGTGTGGCGCATGAATGCCATGATCCAGGACCTCGCGGATGCAGCACGACTTGAGGGGAAGCAACTGCTGCTGAACCGCCAGTCGACCGATCTACCGACTTTTCTCCACGAAATTCTCCATCGCGCGCACCTGGTGCTTGACACGGCACGCATCCAGGTGAACGTGCACGGGACACCCCCCAGGGTCTTTGCCGATCCCGACCGGTTGGAGCGCATCTTCACGAATTTATTGAGCAATGCGCTCAAGTACTCGCCGAAAGAGCGTCCCGTCTTCGTTACCATCGAAGGGGCGGAGCACGAAGTGCATGTGGCGGTGACCGATCTGGGAGAAGGGATCAACGCGGAAGATATGTCTCACCTCTTCGAGCGATTCTATCGCGGCAAAGGCATACGTAAACCGGAAGGCATCGGCCTTGGCCTCTACATCACGCGCATGCTGGTCGAGGCGCATCAGGGGCAGATTTGGGTGGAAAGCGTGCTGGGCGAAGGAAGCACCTTCCATTTCACGCTGCCCATCGCCCATGACTGATCACATACCTCTTGCATTACATTCCCGTTATCGGTATCTTAAGAGCCGGTTCGTCCGCCGGAGGCACTTCCACAGAATTGTCGACGCCGGCTCTCGCCTGAACAATCAAACACAAGGAGCGCCGTTATGGCGAAGTGCATGAACTCAAAGGAGCGTGTGGCCACCACGTTCGCTCACCAGGAACCGGATCGTGTGCCGGTCAATTACCTCAGCAATCCGGGCATCGACGGCCGATTGAAAGTGCATTTTAGCCTGGATGCCGATGATCACATTGGCCTGCTGGAGGCCCTGGAGGTCGACTTCCGCGGGTGCGGCGCACCGTATGCCGGGCCCAAGCTGTTTCCAGACATGCCCGACCGCATGATCTGCGAGTGGGGCATCCACCGTCGCTGGGCAGAACATGAGAGCGGCGGCTACTGGGACTTCTGCGATTTCCCCTTGCAGGACGCCACACTGGCTGACATTGAAGCCTGGCCCATGCCTTCGCCCGATCATTACGATTATTCGCAGATCAGCGAACTCTGCCGGTGCTTTGCCGATTACTACATCGTGGCCGGCGGCGCAGGCATTGGCGATATCATCAACAGCACCGGCATGCTCTTCAACATGGAGGAGGTGCTCGTGCGCCTGATGACCGACGATGAGGCGGTGCTGCGCTATGTCGAGCGCCGCAACGCCGTGCTGCTCGAGGTGATGGCGCGCACGCTGGAGGCGGGCGAGGGCAACATCGATGCCCTGTGGATGGGCGAGGACCTGGGCACGCAGCACACCCCGCTCATCAGCCTGGACCTCTACCGCACGCACTTGCGCCCCATCCACCAGCGCTACATCGATCTGGCGAACAGTTGGAACATCCCGGTCATGGTGCATTCCTGCGGATCGAGCAGTTGGGTCTATGATGACTTCATCGAAATGGGGGTGAGCGTGGTGGACACGCTGCAGCCAGAGGCCAAAGACATGTCGCCCGCCTATCTGAAGTCGCGGTATGGCGACAAGCTGGCATTCCATGGCTGCATTTCCACCGCCGGTCCCCTCGCCTACGGTACCGCCGACGACGTGCAGCGCGAAGTGCGAGAGACGCTGGAGATCATGATGCCCGGCGGCGGGTATGCCCTTGCCCCCACCCACCAGATCCAGGACAATTCGCCGGTGGAAAATGTGCTGGCCATGTATGAGGCGGCGCGCGCATTCGGCCGCTATCCCGCCTACTGCGGGTGAGGCGTCATTCGGCCGGCAGGGGCAGCGGGCGCAGCGCCTCGCCGATCTGCCGGTAGAGTTCAGGAAGCCAGGCCGGTTGTATTCTGCTATACTGCATGCAGGCTCGTGTCGCGGAGCATCGATACGGGTATGCATACAGGCAGGAAGGTGATGGTATGGGAGAAGCTCGTGAAGTCGTCGTCTTTCAGGCATACACGGATGTCGAAGCCTTGCTCTACGAATCCATGCTGCGGGAGGCGGGCATCTCGGTGATGCGGCGGTCCTCGGCAGATCTGTTTATCATCGGCATCGTGACGCCCCCGGACAAACCGAAATACGAGCTGTTGGTGCTGGAGCAGGATGCCGAGCGCGCCCGCCAGTACGTGATCGCATTCCACGAAGCGGCGGAGAACGGCGCGCTGCAGCTTCCCACGGAGGAGCAAACCCGCGATGAAGAAGACCACGCCATCTGAGGAGCGTATCATAGCCGTGATGGGCACGGATGATGCGACGCTGGCAGCGCTGTACCAGAGTATGCTGGAGGAGGCGGGCATCCCGGTCTTCACGCGCCATGAACGCCCCGCACACCTTCACGGTGGGCACTTTCACCCGGGCATGCACGGCTATCGACTGTGTGTCCGGGAATCCGATGCACCGCGTGCCACCGCCCTCATCGAGGATTTCAAGCAATCGGCCGATACCGGTGCGCTCCTGGCAGGGCCTGACGATCCCCCTTCGACTGGAGAGGCGGATGACAGCGGAACGTTGGCGCGCCTGCACGTGATCGGCATGTACTTCATCGCCTTTTTGATCATCGGCATGGCTTTACTGATGATCACCCTCGCCCTTAGCAAGCAGTAGCGGGCATCACCCCAGCAGCAGTTCGATGACGCCGTGCTCATCCGCCAGTTCGGGATGGTGATAGGCGCGGCGAATGTCAAACCGCCCCAGGTAGGCCCAGGTCGAGTTATCGGTCAATAGGGCTTCCGGCGTGGACACCGGTCCGTTGAACGCGCGGACTTTCCGCGGCGCGAGCACGGTATGGCGGTTGAAGACGTCGACGTAGGTCATCCCCTGGCCGCCGTACCCCCACCCTTCCACGCGCAATCCATCGGGTGTGCAGGCGGAGGTAAAGGGGACTTGCAGGGTATAGGCTTCCCCGGCGAATTGCACCAACGTTTTGAATTGCCCGTCAGCGACCACCTGCTCATCGCGACCACAGCAGACGGTGATGCGCAACTGCGGGCTGCCGTAACAATCCGGCAGGAACAGGCGCGCCTGCAGCATCCACGCAGTATCGTCCGGCATGGCGACGAGATGTGCGATCGCCTCGTCGATGCGCTGCACCAGCCCGCGCAACTGCTTCGCTCCTACGTCGGCGGGATACAATCCGGCACGCAGGGCGGCATGTTGCCAGGCGCGCAGGTCGGCCAGTTGCTCTGCCTCCTCGCGGCAAGCCTGCAGGGCCTCGCGCAATCGCGGCGTATCGTCCGCCGGGCGGCGGGGGTCGTACACCGCGGGCAACAGTGCGCGCAACTCCCAGCATAACCGGTCGATGCGGCTGATAGTGGAGAGATCGTCCAGCACGCCGCCGTCATCGACGCCCTGGTATGATGGACGCACCTGCTCCAGCAAGGCGTGCAGGGCGTGCACGGTGGTGCGCTGCAGGTGTTCAGCAGGCGACAGCGCCCCTCGCAGGAAGGCGAGCAACTGATCGCCGGGCAGTTCCGGCGCCACGCTCAGGCGCAGGCGCACCGCCTGTTCCAACTCTGGGCTCGCGCCGGGCAGCACCGCCTGCATCCCGGCGTGCCACGCCGCGTCATGCTGATAAGACGCTGCGCTCCATAACTGGCCGGTGAAGGCGACTGCCGGAAGAATCTCGCCATGGAATTGCCGCGACATCGCCCATTGCGTCAGCAATCCGCCGCGCACCGGGTAGCGCCGGGCGTAATCGGTGAGTTGTGTGATGTTATGCTGATGAATCGCCCACGGGCAGACCAGCGCATCCAACCCCCGCCGCGCATACTCGGCCAGCCAGTCTTTGCGCTCGCGATTGAGAAAATGCGCCTGCTTGCCATGCACATCCAGCGGCTCATAGACCCAGTGACACAGCACCAGGCTGCGCGGCACGTCGTCGAGCACCTCCGGGAAATACTCGATCATGTCATCCCAGATCCACAGGCGCTTGCCCATCGCCTTTCCCATGTGCTCCATGCGCTGGAGGTGGCTCAAGAAAATGGAACCCAATCCTTTATCGTGCCAGCGTTGGCGGCATGCCGGGCAGTACCCCATATTCCACACTTCGTCGCAGCCGATGTGCCAGTGCTCGCTGGTGAAGACCTGCGCCAGTTCGGCGAAATACCGTTCAAGGAAGGTATACGTGCCCTCCTGCGATGCGCAGAATGATTCTTCCCCCGGGAAGCGTCTGCCGCCCTCGCGTTCTTCGGCCAGCGCCCGCATCTCGGGACATCCCACGATTTGCGCCACATGGCCCAGCGACTGCAGCGCCGGCACCACTTCGACCCCGACGTTATGCGCGGCGCGCACCACCTGCGCCATCTCCTCCAGGGTGTACGATTCCTCGCGCGGACGGTACGGGAAGCTGTCGGTGCGCACGCGGCCTTCCAGGTAGAGCACCAGTGCGTTGAACCCCACGCGCGCGGCAAACTCGGCATAGCGGCAGAGAAAGTCGACCGGCTCCATCTGACGCGCCAGGTCAAGCTGCACGGCGCGCACATGCCAGGGCAAGCCGGGCGTGACCGGCGCGGCCATCGCTTCCAATAACGAACACGGCTTCTGTTGCTGTTCCATCCGTTACACCTCCGGGAGAATCCCACACTTATTTCGTCCAACTGCTGCGTATACCTCCCGATATGCGCGCGTTATCACAGTAGAGGTTTTCGAATGATTGCTCCAACCCCGGCGCCCCTGGTATACTCGTATGCCATGCCGGATGATGCGCCCAACCAATCGAATCAATTCGCACAGCTTGAAGCGCTCATTGCCGCGCTGCCCAACGCGGCGTTGTTGCGCGTCATCAAGGCAGAACCTTTGCTCGCGCGCACCGTCTTCCAGGGCTTTTCCGTCCGCGAAAGTTCTCTCTCGCGCCCAGTAGTACGTCAGCGCCTGCAGAACGAACTTCCGCAGTATCCCGACGCGCTTGACGCCCTGCGCGTGCGCTGGGAAGAGTTGTCCCAATCCCTGCGCGAACGGTTAGCCTCCCTGCCGTCGCTCTCCGCCGACACCCTGTTCCCATTGTTGCAGGAGTATGGCGCCCCTGCCTTGCGCGCCGCATTGCTGTTCAGCGAGCGGGAAGACGCCGCCGATTGGGCAGAGCGCCTTGAGGAGATTCGGGAGGCCGCGCCGCCCGAATTCGAGCCGGAACCCGTCGCGCTCAGTGCAATTCCCCCGGATAAAGTCAAGGATCTCGTCTACCTGCGCGAACAGATGAAAGAGCTGCGACAGACGTTGCGCGAGGTGGAGAAAGAACGCGATGAGCTCCGCCGCGAGGTTGCGCGCCTGGAGCGGCAGGCGGAACGCCATGCCGAGCAGGAAGCGGCGCTGCGCAAACAACTGGACACCGCGCAGAATGCCCTGGAGCGCGAGCAACGCCGGGCGCAGAAAGCGGAAGATGAAGCCGAACGCGCACAGAAGAGCTTGCGCAAGCAGACGGACAAGAAGAAATCGGCCGATGCGTCGGCGCCGGCCACTCTCCCCCCAGAGGCGTCCGAGGTCATTGCCCAGGCCATCACCCTGTTGCAGCAGGGGCTGACGCTCACGCGTCAGATGCCCACCGCCCCGCTGCCT
>JAGUZN010000391.1 GCA_020060775.1 Armatimonadota bacterium | reverse complement strand
GCTGGCGTAGCCGCTGCCATGGGCGAACTCGTAGGTGGTGCCGATGGAGTTCACGTAGATCCAGTACTCGTCCCCACCGGGATAGGGGTCCTGGATCGAGATGCGGATGCTGTCGTCGAAATCAGTGTTGCCATCATGCACGGTCTCTGTACGCCTGAGCATCACAGGGATCAACGCCTGGTTGCCGTGAATGCGCGCGGGCGGCGGGCTGTGGTGGGCGACGTAGAGGTGCTCGTCATCGTAGGTGATCCAGAAGGTGCTCTGGTCGCCGGCGACATTCTGCAGGCCCCAGAAATGGTAGAGCGACACGGTGCCGACGGTGAGGCCGGTGATGGCGGCGGCCGCCTCCCACTCCCCCGGCTCCATGATGCCGTCAATGGTGGGCGGCGTTGGCGTCTGCACGACGCCCACCCGTTTGGGCAGGTCATCGATGCCGTACATGCGCCGATCTGGCACGCGTCCCTCCTCCGCACTGATGCATGGCATCAAGAGCCCAAAGGCTAGGAGTAACAGCGTCGTATACACTGTACCGGTGATTGTTTTACTCATCGGTGGAGCCTCTCCTTCAGTGATGACTGCACAGCGATACCTGCACGGGCACGTGTGCACGAATGGGGTACGGTGTTGATATCGTCATGGGGCAGCGGCAGGCATTCCACTTTACCGCTCACGCGTCCGAGTGTCAAGCCGTTACCTTTACGAAGGCCGATGCAGCTTGCGCAAACAGGCGGGATCGCAACGGAGGATAGTGGCCAGCAAATAGTAAGGTGCCCCGGGACGACTGGCTATCGCCCCGGGGCTTTTGCAGGCTAATTCGTTACCACGCGCATCCAGTCGAACTTTGGGGCAGTCGCAGATGTCGGGTACATTTTGTATTGTGTTTGGATGAGCAGCATCGCATGCGGATAATTGCCTAGATCCGTTGCCGGAGAGAAGGCACTGCCCTGCGCGACACCGTCTTTGTAGCACTGGTAAGTGTTGAACTGCGTGCGCGCCAGTCCGAAAATCGTCTCATCGACGGCTGACGCTCGGGTGCCGCATTCGCTACCTGAATAATACCTGCCGATAACGCCAGCTGATGTGATGTAGGTGTTGTGTATATTGGGCGCGATGCCTTCTCCCAGCCCCCGGCGCTCAATGACGGTTGTTTCGGTATCGCATTCACCCTTGACAGGATAGCCTGAATTATCAGGTACGAAATTGGGCAAGACCGGTCTGGAGGCGGAAATCGTCACGCAGCAATTTTCTGCCTCCAGGCCGGCAACAGCGCCTCTCACGCGGATGTCCTGTTCGTTACGCAGAGCGTTCGGTTACTTCTTCACCCGGATGACGAGCATCGTGTGGTACCGGAACGACGGCACGTCCACGCGCAGCACGCCGTCTTTCACCGTTGGGTGCAGCACGGTCTGCACCGGTTGTTGTTCCTCTTCATAGTAGAACGGGCGCATAGCGTGTACGGTTTGAACGGTCCCCTGTCCAATATTGGCCTCCAGCGTGACGCCTTCCAGCGGATCGGGTTCCAGCGTCCATTCCAGGTCCCAACGCTTCGTGGGCGGAATGCGCACCAGGTGGACGATCAGGTCGTACCCGCCGGCGCGCTCGCAGCGATAGACGGTGCGATTCCACCAGATGTCCTCCTCAAGCGAGGTCACCTTGACCACCTGTTGCGTGGCCGGCAGCGCCTTAATATCCGGCGCCCAGAGGAAGCGGGAGTAGCGGGTCTGGAACTGCAAGGTGGGCCGCATGCTGGGGCGGAAGAACGACACGAAATGGAACTGGGTGGCGATCATCTGCGCGCCGAAATAGTTCAGCGTCGGCCAGCCCCAATTCGAAGGTCCTGGATCATCCTTGTCTACCGGGCTGATGCCGAAATAACCCATAATCTTGTTACCGCCATATTTCTGGATGACATCGTCGCGTTCAAGCAGCAACCCCTCAAGAAAACCGATCGGGGTGCCATCGGGGCCTTCAGAACCAATGAGCGAGTGCTGATATTCAGCTAACGTCATGACATTTTTATACGAATAGATCGAACGGATCGCCTCATCACTCACATCGCCCGGCACGCCGCTGCCGGCGGTCAGCTTATACCCCTGGTTCATGAAGTAGACGTTGCCTTGATACGACCAGTTAAACCAGGTGCCGAACAGCGGGTTATCCTGCTTCACGATGTCGGAATACAGCCGGTGGTTGCGCGCGCTCAGGCGCGCGTACTCCTCCATGGTATCTTCCTTCACATTCCGCGAACCATCAACATTATAACCCGGGAAGACGCCCAGGTTGCCATCGACGTAGATGCCGGTCGCGCCGAGTTCCTTCGCGTAGGCGTGGATGCATTCGGCCATATAGCGGACCACATCTTCGTTGGCGGTGTTAGTCATCGTGTGGCCCCAGTTGGTGAGTTTGCGATCCAGGTACGGCTTCACCACCTTGCGCTTGGGGCCGATTTCCATCGGCGAGGCCAATTCCATCGGATTCGGATACCCGCCATAGATGGGGTCAACGGCGAACTGCCCATTCGGATCATAGAGGGCATATTCGGGGTGATCCTGCAACACCTTGTAGCCCATTTGCCCGCACACGGAAATGTTCTGATAGAACGTGAAATTGATGCCGAATTTCCGATAGTGGGCGATCATCGCTTTGCGCGCCGGCATATCCATGTGATATAACGGCTGCCCGGAAATATAGGTTTCGGTATCTGTCATGCGGACGCCGAAATCCGTCGGCTCGCTGGCAAAGTAATGCATCTGGTTCACGTAAGTGACCCAGGGATCGACGCGATATGCGGGTGATTGTGCTCCATGCGTATGCTGCTGCACGCGGAACCACTCGGCGGCGACGGCATAGAATTCCTGCCAGGAATCGACCACCGTGCCGGCTTCATCGATAAAACGCACTTCCAGCGCGCGGCCATACGTTTCCGGCCCCACGGAATAGGTCACCGGCCAACTGGTCTGCTGACCCCAGCCAAGCGAGACCTCCTTGCGTCCTACTTCGCGTACAGTATCCAGGTCTGTATGCAACAGGGCAACCAGGGTGCCTTTGCGCTCGGTGCCGCTGGTGTTGATCACGGAAACGACTGTGGTGGCCTGTTCGTTTTCGTCATATCGCACCTTGTTAGAATGGATATCGGTGATCGTCACGGTATCCGGGCGTGCGGCGCGCTCCCCCGGCTTATAGCCGCGGGTCGCCGATGTTGAGGTGGCGGTGACAGGTCTTGCAGCGGTATCCGCTTCCTCTGACAAGCGCTTCAGCAGCCGGGTGAGCACGAGCATATCGTTATACCGGAACGCCGGGATTGTGTTGACATCCTTGGCCAGTACATCGGCATCCAGCGCCGTAATCTGCTCATCAAGCACACCATGTAACCTGGCCTCGATTTTGGCCGACTGTGCCCGGAACGCTTTCACGGCCCCGGTATACTCAGTCACCCTCTGTGCACATGCCTGGTCCACCGGTACGGTATCCCGATTTTCCACCAGGGTGCCGGCACCATAAAGGGTGTTCTCCTCCGCAATGATCATGGCCATGGCCGGATTGATCGATTCAATGTCCACCTCATCCAGGTCGATGGTACCCTCCGGCACGGTAAACGCCGGATGTACGGAGTTCAATTGATGCTCATTGCTGAAGAGATGCCGGTAGCGCACCCACTGCGGGGAGTCCACCTTCACCGTCAGCGCCGGCACCGGCACGCCGCCGAAGGTCTGCCCGTTTTCCACCTTGTAGCCGAGGAGACCGGCGCGTATCGATCCCTTGCCTTTCACCCAGAAGGTCATTACGTTATAGCTTTCCAATGGGAGGCCGTGATACACGCAGACCAGGCCATCTTTGCCGCTGATGCTGAGATAGCCGTCGTTACTCTTCCCACCGGTGGGGGACCATACCAGCGTCATATTCGGACCAATACCGCTCCACCAGGCCGGCCAGCTCTCGGCATCCGGGCAGGTCCACCCCTGCTTGCGGTAGCCGTCCACCGTCTCCTGAGTGAAGTACGGTTTCACCCCGCCCTTCTGGTTCAGGCTGCCGTTGCGTACGAAACGACTCTCGGCGTGCAGG
This sequence comes from Armatimonadota bacterium, assembly GCA_020060775.1. Taxonomy (GTDB): domain Bacteria; phylum Armatimonadota; class Hebobacteria; order CAIYQO01; family CAIYQO01; genus JAGUZN01. Next base: position 6,406 of record JAGUZN010000391.1, on the reverse strand, counting down.
CCTGAGGTGGCACTGAGGAGTACGAGTAGGATGACTCCAAGCCACAGGGATATTACTGGTCTATGCATTGATTGATCGCGCATTCTCTCATCCTCCTCGTTAACTGTTTAGCCAGGTCATGATATTGTTCAGCAGAGGTTGCCAGCCGTCCCATGCCCACCAGGCCGTTTCGCCTGCAGCCGGAGCGCCGGTCGGACTCAAGGTGAGCAACGCCACCTTCCCTTTGCCGTAGCGGCCGATAATCAGGCTGGGCTTGCCGCCGGCGGTCAGGATCACCCGCGTGTTCTTCTTCGGGGTAACGGCATGCTGCCAGTAGACCCGCGGGGTCTGCGCGAAGGATACGCCATTCAGCAGATCCTTCCCGTCGGGAGCCGCCGTCAACAGCCACGACTTCCCTTTGCCCGCCCATTTCATGTCGAACGGGCCGGAGAGGGTGGCCGGCAGCAGGTCCAGCAAGCGTGTGCCCTCATACTCGCCGTTGCCCAGCGCATACGGGCCGCCGGTCACCAGCAGCTTGCCGCCCTGCGCAACATAATCGCAGAGCATCTCCAGCCGGATGTCGCCCAGTGCACGGTAATTGGTGTTGCTGATGATTACCGTGTTGTAGGCGAATAGGGCCTCGTAACCGCCGGGGAATGACTCGATGCCGTTCGGAGGGGCATTGATGAAGTCAAACTGGGGAGCTGCGCCGTCTTTACTCATCCATCCGGCCAGGTTGTCATCGAAATTGAAGGTTTCGGTATACAGGCCGAAGGTGACCATGCAGTGGAACTGACCGGCGGCCGGCCCGGCGATTTTCGCGAAATCCGGCTTGTCGATCTGCTTGATCTTGCGCGGAGCCTTCTGATGGTAGGTATCACCCTGCGCGCCGACCAATGCGCCGCCGCCGGCGGCAAAATAGTTGTAATGCCGCTCGTGTTCGTTTGTGTCCCCGGCATAGTAGAACTCATAGCGTTCGTTGACGCCTTCCCCCTTCACGGTCACGGCGATCACTGTGCCGCCGATCAAATTCTTGGGGGTAGCGGTGAATTCCTGGCGCAGTTTCGTGTTGGTGAGTTTGGGCACGGTGTACGATTGTGTCAGGTACACCTGCTTGCTCTTCCAATCCTGCAGGGTGATCGTCACCTCCAGCGGACCTAACGCTTGCTGCACGGCCGCGAGATCATGGGTGATGAGCACCTGCTTTCCCTGCTCATGCGCCTGGAGATCGGCCATCAAGCTCGCTGAACCATAGATGAAGCCGTCAAAGCCCTGCTCCGGTTTGATGACGTACTTCGTCGTGAAGCTCTTCCCGGCCGCTACCGGCACCGATTCCATGAACCATTCGGCGGTAGAGCCGCAGGTGTAGATCTTCTCCAGGTAGTTGTAATCGAAGGCAAACAGCAGGCCGCGGTTCGTATTGCGGTCCCGCACGCCCATCCATCCGGCCACCGGGTCGAGTACCCAGTTGGGCCCATAGATTTTACTTTTTTCGTCTCCCGGTTGGATGTTCCATACCACGCCTTGCGTGGAGGGCAGGTACCAGGTATCCGCATAGCGGCTGCCGGCCATGTTGAAGTTATGCTGCACGTACGGGCTCACGGAGCGCGCCTCGTTGGTGGGATTCTCGATGGTCTGCTCCACGTCGATGCGGTCGGTAGCGTCGTAGAGCCAGATCGTCTTCTTCATCACCAGGCCGATCAGTTCCGGTGAGGTTTGGATGGCGGCAGAACTCTTCGCATCCGCAGTGCCTTTGCCGCCGCCCATCGCCGGCACGGTTACCCAGAGGCGGATGCCCACTTTCCCTTTCTCAGTGGTGAGCAGGGTGTACTGGTAGGGCAAATGCATCAGCCCGCTGGGCCATGGGTATTTGGCCCAGTGATCGAGGAACATCCCGGCCATGGGATTTTGATCGATCAACTCTTCGTTATTGTCCAGGAAGCGGAAGCTGATGCAGCGTCCCCCGCGCGCCGGTTCGAAGGTCAATGTCTCGAACGGATTGCGCAACACCACCAGGGTCTTGCCGTCTTTGACCAGCTCTGCGGCGCTTACCTCAGCCCAGGCCGGGTGGATGCCGGCCAACAGCAGGCTGCAGAGCACCGGGAACACGGTAAACAATGTACGACGTGGAGTGAAAGTCATCAGTATGTCTCCTGTGTGAGATGCGTGACAGACCCTCTGCCATCAGAGATCCCAGGGGCAGAGGGTCTCACAATATCGTGGGCAGGTGAGTCATCCGACACACGCAGGCCCGTATCTTATTTCGTGGCATAGATTCGGTTCAGCACCGCCAACTCGTGCTCGGCGGCATCAGTGAATTGCGCCAGGGTCGCTGGCAGCCGGTCCGCTCCATACGGATACGCGTATAGAGCAAAGCGTGCTTGACGCTCAGCGACAGGTATATCGAGGAATGTGTTCGTGGCGATATTACTCCACTTGCCGATTTCCACCCGCGCGGCGCTCACATTCTTCGGCTCATACACCAGGCCCAGCCATCCACGGCTATTCGGCGCATCGCCATCGTAAAAGACCCAGTAGTCCTTGTCGGTGAGCGTCACTGTTTTCCAGGCCTCACTACCGGTGAAGGAGACGCTTTGGCTCGGAGCAGTGACGTGGAATTCTGCGGGTTGCTTCAATATGCCGCCTGGGAAATTGGGTAATTGCAGCGAGAACGTTTTGATCTCGACTGTGCCGGGGGTGAGATCGACCTTGGTGTAGATCGCATGGCCATCACCCGGTACGGTGAATGTCATCGACAGCTTGGCATCGTTCGCCAGTGTCCAGACCTGCGTCACGGCACCATATTGCCCGTCGCGCACGGTGACTTCCGGCGTACCGAGCTTGGGGTACTCGCCGTTAATAATCGGCATAATGCACCCGCCGTTGCCGCAATACCATAGCCACCAGGCCGTGTTGCTGCCCTGCGGGGACTTAAATCCTGGCCAGTTGCCGGCCTTGAACGCCAACACGGGGTTCGCGCCCCCCGGTGTGTGGAAGGTCCAGGTATCGGTGTCTGCCGCCGCGGCGTGTTCGACCGTCACCGGGTCGATGGGCGCCAGGTTGTTGCAGACTCGAGTCAGAGCGATCATATCATTATACCGAGACGCCGGTGTTTTCTTCAGCCCTTTGGTCAACACATAGGGGTCAAGACTCTCGGTCTGCTGGTTGATGGAATCAAGCAGGGACGGGCTGATATTTTCAGGATTCTCCCGCAGTCGTTTTACGGCTGCGGCGTACTCGGAAGCCTTTTGCTTAAAGTCCACATCAACTTCAGCCCATTTCTTATTTTCGATGAGCACGCCCTGGCCATACAGCCCATTTTCTTCTTCAACCATCAAGGCGAGGGCCGGGGTGGCGGGTTCGACATCCACCTCGTCCAGGTCCACTTCGCCTTCTGGCACATTGAATGCCACATGAATGCTGGTCAATTCGCGCGATTTATACAGCACATGGCGATAGCGCACCCACTCCGGACTATTCACTTTCACCGTAAGTCCGGGCACGTTAAGGCCCCCGTAGGCCGACCCATCCGCCGAGGTGCCATAGCCAAGGAATCCGGAGAAGACCGTCGCCGTCCCGCGCGCCCAGAAGGTTTTGATCTCGATATCTTTCAGTGCCAACCCATGATACCCCGTCAGGATCCCTTGTTTCCCAGCCAGATGCACGTACGCGTCGTTATTCTTGCCCCCGGTGGGAGACCACGCCAGCTTCATATTGGGTCCGATGCCGCTCCACCAGGCAGGCCAGCTCTCGGCGTCCGGGCAGGTCCAGCCCTGTTTGCGGAGCCCTTCCACTGTCTCCTGGGTGAAGTACGGTTTCACCCCACCCTTCTGATTGAAACTGCCGTCGCGCACGAAACGGCTCTCAGCCTGCACCGCCAGGCTCGCGCTCATCAACAGCACAAGCCACCATAGATGTTTCATGGTTCTCCTCCCCGAGAGCAAGATGCCTATCGCAGGATGTAATGGCGAAACGGTGATCGCCAGGAGGCACAGTGGCGCCACCAGCTTCTTAATTTTACACCGAAGACACGGCAAATTTGCGTCGCACGTTACTGAAACCTGGAGGGTAAGGCGCGGCCATGCTCCGCAGCCGTGCAGAAGTCTTTGCCGCTTGCCGCATCCATAGGCCGGCATGTCCAGTCAACGTCGTGCCTTCTCAACCGGTAATGGTTAGTATCTTAAGAAGCTGTAATAGAAGCCAGCTCCCGCCAGAGTACCCGGGGCAAAGGGCCTCGAAAATATGGGGAAGGACGGGCACTATATTGGCGATGGATGGGGCAATCCATCGCCAGCGATGCCACGGCAGTGGACACAGAGCGCTCCATGCAATGTGCCCACTGCCGAATCGCTGTTAAAACAGGAACGGACCTCCGCGAAGGATACCGACATCGCTCGTTGCCGCTTGCGAGAACTGACTCATGGTCGTAGCCCGATTCACGCAGGTTTTGTTCCAGGCATAAAAGGCGAGGTGCGCAGTCTGCGTGCCAATAGGATAATCCAGCGTGAGGCTATCGCCGTAATCGTCCCAGGACGCGGTGCCTGCCCCACCCTCGGCCGGCACTTTGACCATGCCGAGCATGCCGCGCTGGGTGTCACTCGTAGAACTGATAAAGACCCACGAGTCCGAATCTTTCAGCGGCAAGCTGGCCGTCCCGCCGACCGTGCAACTGGCGGAGCCGCTGGCCGTGGTCACAGCTGTGGCCGTGTGGGCGAACCCGCTCGGGTAACAAATGGGCATCACCCGCAGGCTGGTGGCCGGCGTGCCAATCACGCTGATTGTGGTAAAGACGGCGCGCTGGTCATACGGCATCTGAAAATCAATCGTCAGATTCTGATTGGTCCCTATCGCATAGTTGAAGTGTACGGTGCCGTACCCATGGCCGCTGTAAGAGGTCACTGTCGGTACGGTATAATAGGTGACACATGTGCCGTCAACATACACATACAGGAAGCCCCCATAGTACCAATGCCACCAGTTGGTGCCAGCCCAGTTGCCGCTATCGGTAAGGCACGGGAGATTTCCCCAGGGTTTGGCGAACCGCATCACCGGCCAGGCATTGGGATCGGTAATCACGCCCTTGTAGATATAGTTGTAATATTCCGTGGCAGTTCCGGGGTTAACCGTCTGCTTCTCCACTTTCATGCGATCGCCGCCACCTAGCCCCATGTGCCCGTCGGCATAGGACACCACCAAGCGGTTGCTGTGGCGATAATCCAGATCTTCCAGGGAATAGGCGACGTTGTCATATGTCCCCACGCTGCTGCTGACATTGCCATCCGCCGTCAGCATAACTTGCGACGGGTCAGGCAGTTCGCCGAGGCCGATGCTGGAGCAGTTGCTGTTGTAGACGTAGGCGTTGGCGACCTTTTTGCCCTTGGTGGGGCACATCAATATGTTGCGGTCCACGTTGATCTGCACCCAGGCATCTGACGCATCGGGCAATGTCTCATCGTGATCCTGCGCATACATCAGGATCGCCACGGCGATTTGCCGCTGGTTGTTCATGCAGCTGGTCTGTCGCGCCTTCTCCCGTGCTTTCGCGAATACGGGAAAGAGGATGGCGGCAAGGATAGCGATTATCGCAATGACTACCAGAAGTTCAATAAGGGTGAAGCCCTGACGGGTGGTGTTCATACCATGCTCCTTTCACATCAAAGTTGGGCGATGATCCCTAAGCATAAGTATCCTGCACGTTCCCTTACCAGTCAACAGGAGAGTGCGATATAATTCTGAAACATGTTTCGGGGCATACGCGGTGCTTTCTCTCCGACATCTTTCGAAAGTCTGGGCGCACGTCGATGAGTGAAGGATACCTCTTGACGGATAACAGGCAGAGCCCCGGTTGGGTGCCGGGGCTCCGAGGTCAGCAGCTTATGCATGTGGCAGTATGCTAGAAGAGGAACGGCCCTCCGGCCAGCACGTTCTTGTCGTGGTTGAGGGTCTTCAGGAACTCCGTGCGGATCGTCGGCTCGGTATTGCTCGGTTTCATCCATTGTTAGTATGCTGTGTGTGCGACCGTCGTGCCGGCGGGGAATTCCATGTCGGATTCTGACACATAGTTCGATACTTTTAACTGTAATTACTCTCTGCTGCCGGCGTCGAGCCGTTTGACCCATCCGGTGATTGCGGCCCGCTAACATATGGCGTGGCACACGGCCCCTCAGGTGATGGTGGTTGCCGGGGCATCGGCGCTCAACGCCCTGGTATATACCCCGAACAGACTCATGACACAAAGCGCAAGTATCGCATAGGTGTTGTTCATCGTTTCTCCAGCACGATCAAGCGGAAGCTCCACTTCGTTATCGGAAATTTCACCGCCCCGTTTTCGAGGCGCGCGTATTCCCCCGGCCGGTCAAAGAACACGGCCTGCTCGATCTCCTTGCCCTCTGCATCTTTGGCTGTCTCCATGCGGCATCCAGTGCGG
>JAGUZN010000434.1 GCA_020060775.1 Armatimonadota bacterium | reverse complement strand
TGACGGCCAACAACCGCTCGGCCGCGGCCAGGTAATCCGCCCGGCCCGCCAGTTTCGCATAGCGGGCAAACCCGGCAATGCCACCCATGCGGCAGTGCAGGTGGCCGACGCCGTCGCCATGGGCATGCACGCCGTCCGGGAAATATTTCAGATGCACGTTGCGAACGAAGTCCTCGGCGAGTTCATCGAGATACGCTCTCGCCTCCTCATCGCCGGTCGCCTCATAGTACAGGGAGATCGGCGTCATCATGCCGGGCAACACCATGCCGCGCCTGGCAAGGATCTCCGGATGCTTCGGATCGCTGATGCGCCCGCGAATCGCCCGATCGATGGCCGATTTCGTCACAGCATCACCGGTCAGTAAATACCAGCGCACCAGCCCCTCCATGACGATGGAGAGATGCCCGTTGAATTCTACTCCCACTGTGCCATACCAGCCGGCCTTCCAGCGTGCAATTGCTTCGGCTGTGCCGTCTGGCACTAACTGCTCGACAAAAATCTCATCAGGCGCATTGATGGCATCCAGTTCAGCCTGCGTGGTGACAAACTGCCCCTGCTCGGTAATCTTGCTGCAGATATAGGCCACCTGTCGCTCTGCTGCCGCCTTGCCGGCGAAGCCGTCGCAGGAAAAGCCGGGGTACGCTTCCAACAGGAGTGCCAGCGCCGTCAGGTAACGTCCGGGTGTTTCCATCATTTCACACCCGCTATGCAACATCACCAGGTGACGCCCCATGTAGGCGTTGCAATACGGCAACCCTTCCAGTCCGGTGCCCCGGACGATGTCCCGCCGGTCCATTGCCCGCGTCAAATGCGCCAGTGCTGCATCCATACGTTCATCAAGTGAGAGCCAGTGTTGGTCCACGGTTGGGTTCTCCTTCTCATCTACATTTCGGGTGTTACACGGAGATATGCGTCAGAATCGGCATACGCGTTTTACGGTGATGCCGCTCATCACGTCACGCACGGTGACGGTGTATGTGCTACCGGCATCGCTGAGTGCCCAGGGGATGGTGAACGAACAACTGCCCTGTTCGGCGATGATATTCTGCGCATACCAGGGGAGCGCCTGCCCGTTGGCGTCGCGCACCTCGAGGCGGAAGGCATGCAGGGAGGGCGTGCCGCCGGTCACCTTGAGGCTGACCTTCCCGGTCAGCGGCACCCCCGCCGTCCCCTTCGTCGGCAGCTGCACCTGCACGGCCTCGACCTTATACGGCGACAGCGCGTAGAGATGCGCACGGTAGTCGATGGTGGTCTTCAACGTGTCCGTGAGCCCGAGGTACTTGCCGGCGCGCACGTCGTAGAGGTGGCGCTTCGCCGGGAAGCGCACGCGGGCGGCGTAGGGGTCGTTATCGTAGCAGAAGTAGTCGCGCAGCAGGCCGATGAACGCGATCTCGCCGCAGCGGAAGCGGCTGATGTCGGTGGGGGGCAGCGCCTTCTCCTCCGCCGCGGTGATGACGACCGGGGGAGTAACGCCCGCCGCGCGCTGCAGCAGCGCGCCGAGTTGTTCCCAACGGCGGTCGACTTCCGTCCAGCCGTGCTGGTCGAGTCGCCGCACCTTGCCATACCCGTCGAGCAGGGTGCCGTAGCGCAGGGCTTTGCCCTTGCCGAGGTTGGTGACGGCGTTCGGATCGTCGGTGGGATACAACGCGGCCAGCATGCCGGTCTGTTGGGGCGTGCCGTGCCCGTTGAGCATGCCGGGGACGATGTCGGCGAGCACGATACCGCCGGCCTCCACGAAGCGCCGGATCTCCGCCGCTTCCTTTTCCGACACGGCATGACTCCGCGACATGATGAACACCCGCGCCCCGCTCTGCGTCAGGGCGCCGGCCTCGAGCTGCGGGGTGGCGAGGTAATTGTAGGAGAGCCCGCAATCATCGAGCGCCAGATTAATACTCCACACCGCATAGAGCCATTCGGTACTCCAATCGTTCTCTTTCTCTTTGTACAGACTGTCGGCGATGCGCGAGGCTTCCGAGTAGTGGATGAGGATGCCGTCATGTTGCCGCTCGCCGGCGAGCAGCAGCTTGCCGATGCCGCGCTTAATCTCGCGCAGCGATTGCGTACGGGCCTCCATGAAGGGCAGGCTGGTGAGGTCGGGGGCGTAACCGCTCAACGGTCCGGGAGACCCCATGGTCCAGAACCAGGTGGTGTTCATGCCGTGGAAGAGGCTTTCCCAGGGAAAGGCATGGCTGTAGGGCGTAGCGTCAGCAAGGCCATAGGAGCCATACCACCAGCCGCTGATCTGTCCGGAACGCAGGAAGGAGCGCATGATCTCCATCATGTCAGAATTGGCGTACGCCTGTATGATATCAAGCTGCTGGGTGAGCGCCCAGAGGTCGAAGCCGGAGTTCGGCATTTGACTGCCTCCCATGCCGTCGAACCCGGCGCGCGCCCCATGGTCACCGGCATTACGCAATGCCTGCTGTGAGTGGGCGTAAAAGCGGGCAAACGTGCGGTTGGATGAGAGGCGATGTTCGACCCAGCGTGCATAGGCCCCGGTCTCCTTCGCCTCTTTATAGGTCAACGGCATAACCTCATTCCAGGTGGCATACGTCGTGCCCCAATCCGCGTTGAGTGCGGCGAGGTCGGCATAGGTCACCTTCAGTTCATCGCGGAGCGCGTGCAAACAGGTGGGGCACCAGCAGAGGTCAGGGTTGCTATAGCTGTAAATTGTTTCGTCGCCATTGGTATAGCCGAAGGAGCCATAGGCACTGTGAATCAACGCGTGTTCCTTCATGCGCCCTTCCAGCGCTTTCAGGGTCAGCGCATGACGCATGCAGCCATAGGCATTGCCTTCGTTTGCCGACACGACATTATCCTTGTCACCGCCGACCGGACCGAAGCGGTCGCGGTACGGCAATGCCTGCATATTGGCCGCGGCGATATTGCGTGCCGAGGTGGCGGCGCGCCAGCCGACATCGATGACGTCGGTCTCATCCTGCTCAGCGAGTTTGCGCAGCATCATGTTGGTGAGCGGCGAGTTTTCCGCGCTGCCCCAGACGATCTCGTTGAAGTCATCGTGCCGCAGGCGCGCGCGCACCGGGAAGCTGGTATCGCTACTGCTCGCCGTTTTCCCGCCGCGCAACAGTTCCACGCGCAGGCGGTGGAGGATGGTCACCGGCGTCCACGCGGGGAAGGTCACGGTGGCCGTCATGCCGTTGACGTCGGCGGTGGTTGAACCGATCTTGCGATTGTAGTTGTCCCACAGGCTCGCAACAATCTTTTCGCCGCTCTGCAGCGCGCGCGGAAGGGCCACGGTGGCGGTCACAGCATCGTTTGGCTCATACTGGACCTTATCGAAGGTCACCGCCCCCCAGCTAAAGTCTGCATTCACGGTAAAGGGCGCACTGCCCCAGGTGTGCACGGTCTTGCCGTCGGCCTCCACCACCCAGAGGTCGAGGATATAGGTTCCGGCCAGCAGGTTCGGCAGCGAAAATAGTACCTGGGTGGCGGCGGAGTGCGTGGGCAGCGGCGTCACACGGGTGTAGACCTCGGCGTGGCGTACGACCGCGCGCACCTTTGCCCCGGCGGGTGCGTTGGCCACCGCTACACTGGCGGTTCCCTTTTCGCCCCAGGCGAGGGTGGCGGGCAGGGTGATCGCGCCCAGGCGTACGGGGGAGTCCTTGTGCGCTGCCCAGCGAACGGCGCGGATGACCAGCGCCTGGTAGTATTCATAGGCGACCCACTCCTGCGGGGGCAGCGTTTCCAACGGCGACCAGGAGCGCACCGGCTCATCTTTATTCCACTGCGGGGTAAAGCACGGCCAGCCCGCCCCACTCGACTCATTGGAGGGTACTTCCTCCTGATAATTGAGCACGACCACGCGCCCCTTGCCGAAGGTGACCGCTTTTACCAGCGTGTCGCGGGGAATCGCTTGCAGGCGCGGCAGGATCGACAGCGGCAGGTTGTCGGCAATGGCGGCAACGCCCAGCGGATCCGGCGTACTGCCGAACACGATATCCAACTCTTTATGTGCGGCAGGCGGATTCACGTAGACCAGCCCCATGCCGTTGTGCACTTTCTCCAGCAGGGCAAAGCGCTGCTTGGGTGGGAGCATCTGCCAATCCAATTTGCCCACGATCACCACGTCATACGTGCCGGCAATTGCCTTCACCAGCAGATCCTGCGCCAACATTGTGGTCGGCAGGAAGAAAGCAAAGGCCGGATCGGGATCTGACCTGGATATCGTATTGAAGCTCAACGGCATCCATGGCGTATATTCGATCTGCAGACGCTGTGCTAACTCCACCGTTTCACGCTGGCTCCATTCCGGTGCCAGCGCCAGCAGCTTAATCGCACCGCCAGCGGCAGGATTAGCCCAGGCAACGTGCGGCGTAGTGTAGGCATTGGTCAACCGGCCGTAGGGCTGGTTCTCATCTAATTGCAGCGGGTGCGTTTGCGCGACGCTGCACCAGGCTGCTGCCTGCAACAAGATGGCGATGAGTAATCCTTGCGATCTCATTACTTCTCCATTCAATACACAATTACGTGACAGATCACCAAGTCTTACCGAGAGCGCCCGGGCAACGCGATCTCCATCGCCCGCATGCCGCGCGGTTCCAGATCAAGAGTGATTCTCCCCTGCCCACCGCGCAGCGTCTGGGTGGCGTCGCGCATCGGCTGTTCCTTGGCATCCAGCCCCAGCACCGTCATCGCCAGATCCGCCTTCGCCGGAAAGCCGTACTGCACGCCCTGCAGGTGAAATGCCACCTGCTGTGGTTGCTCACTGATATTGAGAAAGACGATGCCGACGCTGCCATCTGACGCCTTCCATGCGCTATGCAGCACCGCAGGACGCGTGACGGTGCGGGTGATCCACGGTGGCTTCTCCGGCCAATCCCACCACCAGCCCGATATTTGCGGCAGGTCGTTCTCAATGGTGGGCGGCCGCAGCATCTCGCCCAGCCCGACATAGCGGTGGACGACCTTCACGCGAAAATGCGCCAATCGCCGCAGCCAGGCCATGTCGTTGGCGCCCGGCGGTTGTGTGGTGTAGTCGGTGCGGGCGGTACAGCCGAATTGATCACCGTTGATGAAGCAAATGCCCATCGGCAGCATGAACGGGTAATCCTCGCCAATTTTCGCCGGGGAACTCAGGAACTGCCCGTAGGTGCCGACATAATCGCCGTAGATCGCCTGAAAGGCCGGTACGCTGGTGGGGAAGTGTGCCACGTACAACAAGTAGCCATCCATGAGATCATTATAGACCTCGCAGGGATTCTCGCCGGTCACCACACCCTCCGGGTTGGCGGCCTTGATCGTTTCACGGACACGCTTCATATACCGACGATTCCCCTGCGCCCAGTAGTTGCCCCCGCCGACAGTATGACCGTGGTCTTTGCTGAAGCACTGGAAGGCGTTGCCGGTGGTCGTGTCCAGATAGACGCCCGTCGCACCCAGTTCCATGATCTGTTTGATGACCGCCGTAGCTTTCTCATGCCAGAAGTCCAGATGCGGGCAGGGCCAGGCGTACTGCGTCTCCGGCCCGTAGTTCCAGATATAGGGAGTGTTAGGGTTGCCCAACGCGTAGTGGGACTCACCCCCGCGCACCAGGACCGGCTCCATGTCCCACTCGGCGTACTGCGGCGATTTCACATCCAGGCAACTACCCAGGAAATAGGGTACCGTGTAGACGCCGGCGTCTTGCAGCTTCGCCGTTTCTGCACGCATCTGCTCGGCGCCGCCTTTGGGCGGGAAGAGATCGGGCGAGCCTTTATCCCCCTGCCCGTTGGGTTTCCAGATATAGTTCCAGTGGTTGGCCCAGGGCACGCCGAGCAGGTTGCGGTAGTGGTGCATCGCCCCGTAACTGTTGGCGGTGATAAACTCCCAGACGGCGAGATCCTTGTACCATTGCGCCACATCGGCGCGCTGTTCCAACGTACCGCGCGAACACCACACCTGCTTGACCGCCCACTGGCGATAGAGCTTGGCGGCTGTGAACCAGTCGCCCTGGAAGGCGCCGATCACGACCGGAAAGGGCGACGTGTAGCCGGTGCCGGGCAGTCCCTGGCCTTCGGGAAAATGCTTAACAAACAGATCCAGCGTGCGGCCATCATCTTTAGGTCCGAAGGAGAAATGCTTGTAATAGCCCGCCCCGTCGTAGGCCGCATAGTACAACCCGGCGCGTGCAGGATTGTAGAGCGCGCACATCTGAAACGAGGCGTACCCCGGATAATGGATGCTTTGCCCGGCAGTCTGCATCGGCGCATCGCGCATATAGGTGGTTTTCTGCAAATGGAGGTAGGGGTTCGGCGTCAGCCGCCCCTGGATCATCGGATCGAGGAAGAGGTCATCCGACGGTTCCCCGATGGGTCCAAGATGCTCCAGCCGCGGAAAGCGGACCTCCCACGCCCCCCAGGCCGTGCTGCGGTTCGTCACTTGAATGGACCAGTAACTGAGCCGATCGCCGGGAGGTACGGTGATCTGTACCTCGACATCCAGCGCGCCCGGCGCGTCCGGCAAGTCCAGGCGGGACCAGCGCAAACGGTGCACGGTGGCGCCGGCCCTGCCGCGCGAGGCGGCGTACCTCGCCCCTGGTTTGGCCTGCACGGCGCAGAGCTTCCGCTCGGCGTTGAGCAACACCACTTCCCATACGGAGAGTCCTTCACCGGCATCCGGCAGAAACTCGGTGTCGGTCGCACGATCCACCAGCGAGCGCAGCAACAGCCCTTGCTCCGGACTGGTGAACTCAAAGCGCGCCGTTGCCGTGTTGATAGTCACCCCGGCTGCCTGCGCAGCATCGCCCCCGTTCAGTGCCAGCAATGCCCCTCCTATCAGCAGGATCATCAGTAGCAGGCCCAGGCCGGTGCATCGTTTATCAGTCATGGCTTGTCCTCCCGTTAAGCGTTCGCTCTCACGGTATTTTCAGGTTGAAGTCGGTCTTCCTGCTGATGCTATCTCTCGGGGGCAGCATCAGGGATGCGGCATGGCCCCATGCCGCATCCCCGGTCGCGTGGGGCACACTGCTAGAAGAGGAAGGGTCCGCCGCGCAGGACGCCCATCTCTTTGGTAATCGACTGCTGGAAACCCTTCAATACATCCGCGCGCTTGGCGGCTGGTTGATCCCAGGCGAAGAAGGCAATATGAATCTGCTTTGTCTCGGTGGGGTAGTACAGTTTGGTAATGACGCCATTCGCATCGTTATAGACATCTACGCTTCCCGTGGCGGCCTCTTCAGGCAATTTCACCAGACCCAGTTGTCCTTCATTATAGGGGGAAGAACTGGTGGTGGATGCTTTGAACACGTAGGTGTCGCGCTCGGTGAGGGGTACGATCGGCCAGGGAGCCGCTGCGCCTGACGTGACGCTCTGACTGGCTGTGGTCACTTGTTTATATTGCGTGCCATACACGAAGCCACCCGGATAAGAATAACTGTCGACCTGTGCACTTTTCACCTCAATCCCGAGAAAGGTGATGGTCACGTAGATGGCATGCTCATCGTAGGGGACCTGGCAATCGACCAGCATGATGCCTCCTGTGCCCACCGCATACTCCCGGTGGACGGTGGCATAGTTCTGGCCGGAAATGTACGTCAGGCCGGTGGGCGTGCCCATGGCATTGAGCCAGCTGCCGTCGTTCAAGCGGATCGCCAGGAAGCCACCGTAATACCACTGCCACCAATTCCCATTTGCCCAGTCAGCCGTTGTAAATCCAATGCTTCCATTATTCAGCATACGGAGGACCGGAGTGATATCCGGAGCACTGACCACTCCCTTGATGCTGTAATCCGTATAGGTGGCGGCAGGCGCTGCCGCCTCCAACTTGATGCGCGTGCCGCCGCCGAGTCCCATGTGGCCATCAGCATACGAGACGACCAGGCGGTTGCTATGGCGAAAGTCCAGATCGTTCACCGAGTAGGCCACATTGTCGAAGGCGCCGGGCAGGCCACTAGTTGCATTGCCATCGGCGGTGAGCATGATCTGAGATGGATCAGGCAACTCACCGAGTGCCACACTGGAGCAGTTGTTGTTGTACACGTAGGCGTTGGCGATCTTCTTGCCCTTGGTGGGGCACATGAGGATGTTGCGGTCCACGTTGATCTCCGGCCACACACTGGAGGAATCGGGCAGGGTCTCGTCGTGGTCCTGGGCGTACATCTGGATGGCGACGGCGATCTGCCGCTGGTTGTTCATACACGACGACTGGCGGGCCTTTTCCCGCGCTTTGGCAAAGACCGGGAAGAGAATGGCGGCGAGGATAGCGATAATCGCGATGACGACGAGGAGTTCAATGAGCGTAAACCCTCGGGGCTGATGGATAGCTCGCATAGTTGACCTCCAATAGCAAATAGTATGCTCGCATACGTATGCGAAACATGTCAAGTTTAGCGCATGACCAGGGGGATGTCAACGGCTACACGCATGAAAATTATAAAAAAACCGCTGCTGTTGCCATCCCTGCCCTCCAGCAGCTACCCGTGTGATTTCATGCACGAGAGCGTGGGGGGGCGGTCGAACAGCGCTCGACCAGTTGTGTGGGGATCACCAGAGCGGTCTCGGCCGATGGTTCATCACCGATGATGCGGCGAATCAACAGTATGACCGCTTCATGACCGATTTGCATTAGCGGCACACGGACGGTCGTCAACATATTCTGCCCGTGCTCATCGAGTACCGGGGTGATGTCGTCGAAGCCGACCACGCTCATCTCCTCCGGTACGCGGCGCCCGAGCTTCGCCAGGGCGCCCACCACCATAGGCGCCGTGCCATCGTTCTCGGCGAGTACAGCGGTGGTTTCCGGATGCGCACGCAAGGCTTTTGGAAGCACTTGTTCCGCCGTACCGAACATCGGCCCGTTGCCGAACACGGAGTGCAGATACAATGCCGGATCCAACCCGCGGTCCATACAGGCTTGCTGGCATCCCTGCAAGCGCTGCTGGTGCGGGAAGCCGCTCTGCACATCGTGATAGAAGTGCATGATATGGCGGTGTCCCAACTCGAGCAGATGGGCGGTCATCTCATACCCTCCCTGGTAATCATCCGCCCGCACGCACGCACAGGTCGCGATGGGCTCGAGCATCGACACGACCGGCCGCTGGCCGAAGGGTGTTTCAGTACGCAACCGGTGTAAGCTTGGGCCGAAGTAGGTTGGATTGGACATGACGACGAGCCCATCGATATCGCCGCGTAAAAAGGCGTAGGGCAGGTCGCTGGTCGGCGGCAGCGGGACCGGGATATTGGCCACCAGGGCAAAACGCTCGCCTGTTAGCGCGTCAGAGATGCCCTTGACCAACTTGCCGAAATACGGTTCATCAATATTACGGAGTGACATGATCAGTGCAACCATGTGGTTAATCACCGCGGGGCCGCCGCGCTGCTGGCGCAAGCGCCGGGCGGCGAACGCCAGCGAGGGATCGTATCCCATTTCGCGCGCCACTTCGTTCACGCGGGCGATTGTCTCTTCGCTGATATTGCCGCGGTCACCCTGCAGCGCTCGCGACACCGTGGTCTGCGAGATGCCCAGTTGGTCGGCGATATCCTTCATGCGGACATGTTTGAACGGTTGCGTCGTGTTTGACATGCTGATGGCCTGCTATACAATTATTGCCGGATGCGTCTCCAGGCTTTCATCATGCCACGCGGACAGGTCATCTGGCAAGGGCTCTAGCGCGGCTCCAGTGATTCTGCTATGGCACGTATTGCCCATCGTACTCCTTGATCCCAGCCCCATTGAGCGCTTTGTTTACCGGTCCAATTTGGGTTCGTTTTGGGTTCGTTTGGCTTTGTTTTCCAATGTTATGTTAAGTCGTGAGCGTGAAATTGGGTTTGTTTTGCCAAAAAAATATTTTTGTGATTTCCCTCACCCCCAGCCCCTCTCCCATCCCCCTTCGCCAAGGCTTTGGGGGACAGGGCGGGGAGAGGGGAGGTATGCCTTGATTCTCCCAGCATCCTTCGTAGAAAGGATAAAGGATGAGTACGGTGGGACAAGTTTCTGCAAGGATGGTGGCGATATGCGGTTATTAAGGTGTGGGCGTATCAAACATAAATTCTATAACAGATACGGCGCCGGGTCAAGAGTGCGGGTCGGAACTCACCGGGTGTGTGGATGACAGGATGCATTTTCACCTGGTGCGGGGCGGGAGGTCGATCAGCACGAAGTGGGTGTCTTCCTCTACGCGGATGTGCAGATGTTGTTCGCCGCGAATGCGCGCCTGATCGTGTTCGGCAAGCCGCTCTCCGTTCAGATCGAGGGCTCCAGTGGTGAGGTAGAGAAAGACACAACGGTCATCCTCAATGGGATAATTCAGCGTGTGTCCCGCGTCGAAAGCGGCACGATAGATGGTGGCGTCCGTGTGGAAGGCCACCACATCGGGGATGCCGCGACCGGAGGCTACCGGCGCCAGTTGATTATGCCAGCGCTGGGCATCGTAGTGACGCTGGTCGTATGATGGGGGGAGCCCGGCGGTGTGCGGCAACAGCCAGATCTGGTAGAGATGCACCGGCACATCTCCCTCATTGCGCTCGGAGTGCCGCACCCCTGACCCGGCGGTCATCTGCTGCACATCGCCTGGTCCGATGACCCCGCGATTACCCAGGGTGTCCTCGTGCGTCAACTCTCCGCGCAGGGGAATGGTGATGATTTCCGCTTCACGATGCGGATGCAGGGGAAAGCCGTGGCCGGGCTGCACGACATCGTCATTGAAGACCCGCAGCGCGCTGAACTGCACGTTCTCTGGATCGTAGTATTCATCGAAGGAAAACAGCCAGGCGGTCTGCAGCCAACCGCGATCCGCCGTATACCGTTCTGCCGCACGAATAATCCGGATCATGGGATTTTCCCTCCCCCGTCATGATAACGAACTCCCCGCCCTGCGCACGTCCCGCATCCGTACAACACCCATGGTAGAGCAAATGGGACTATACTGGGAAACGAGACTATCGGACAGGATTGCATCGTGGAGATTGTTATCCTCATCGGATTGCAGGCTTCGGGCAAGAGCACATTCGCGCGGTCGCGCTTTGCCGACCATGTGTATGTGAGCAAGGATGCCATGGGTCGTGCGAAACAGAAGGACCGGCGGCAGGAAGCGATGATCCGCCAGGCCTTTGCGGAGGGGCGGAACGTGATCGTCGATAACACCAATCCGTCGGTGGAGGTGCGCGCGCCGTTGATTGCATTGGGACGTGAGTATGGCGCGCGCATCGTCGGATACTATTTTCAGTCGCGGATGGAGGCCTGCCAGGCGCGCAATCGGCAACGCGAGGGACGGGCGTGCGTGCCGGATGTCGCGCTGTACGCCACCCGGCGCAAGCTGGAGCCCCCATCGTGTGCCGAGGGGTTCGATGCGTTGTTTTTCGTGCGGATCGATGCTGACCGGCATGATTTTATTGTCACGCCCTGGCAGGAGGCAAGTGAGGAGTGATTGGTGGTTGGTGGTTAGTGGTTAGTGGGTCGTCACGTTGTATTTTGCCTGGCAAGGTCAGCGGTGATCGGCCTTTCCCTCCCCCTGTCGCAATGTATAGACCGGGGACATAGTGGACGGGTGTGCGGAGACATGGTGGACACATCTTAGCGCTCCTACGGGTATCCCGGCGGGATGCATGGACAAGGAATGACCCCCACCCTACCCTCCCCCGCTGCGGCAGGGGAGGGGACAGCGCCTCGCGAAACGCCAAACGCCATACGCCAAACGCGACCTGAACAAGGACCGTGTCGGAAGGCAAGGCACAACGTGACGGCCCACTACAGTTAGTGATTGGTGTGGTGTGCCATCACGTCGTCCTGTGAAACCGCCGGCAGCAGCCTGCGGAGTGGGTAGTGGTTGGTGGTTAGTGATTGGTGTGGTATGCCATCACGTCATCCTGTTAAACCGCCGGTCGCAGCCACGGACGCCTTCCTGTGAGGGACCGGCTAGACCGTTCGGCGTTGCTCACGGCAGGCGCCAGCGCTCCGACCCAACGGCTGGCGTGGGGGGCTCGACCGGTTAGAAGGGCGGGAGGGC
>JAGUZN010000201.1 GCA_020060775.1 Armatimonadota bacterium | reverse complement strand
GCCTGTCGTTTGCGGCCAAGGGGTTGTTTGCCGATCCGACGAATTTTGCCACGATCCACTTTACGGCTAATGCCCCCCTGCCGCGCGTCGTCCGGCTCGGTGAACTGGAATACGGCCGCATTGACTTCGACCTGGAGGTGCTCAACCCTGCGGATGCGGCGCAACAGGTCACCGTGCAGGTGCAGGCACGGGGGAATCAGCAACCTGCTGCAGCGCTCTTCTCACGCGAGTTAACCCTTACCGCACACTCCCGCGGCACCGCCACCTTCCAGCAGGTGATTCAGGATGCCGCGGTGACGGAAATTACCGTCCGCATTGCCGCGAAGAACGGTGATCTTCTCTACCGTGCCGAGTTGCCGGTGACCGTTTCACAAGGTTTTGAAGTGCGGTATACGCCATCCCCGGCGGAACGTCGTTTCCAGGTGACCGTTGACCCGCTGTACACGGCGTTGTTCAATGAACCGCGCACGGTCGAGGTGCAGATTCGCCGCAAGGGAGAGACCTCGGCCGTGATTGCGCGACACACCACCGTGCGCGTGGGACAACCGAGCACCATCGAGTTTCCCGAAGAGGAGATCCCGACCGGCGACAATGAGATCGTGATCGCACTCACCGGTGATGCCGCCGGAGCCCTCCCGCCGAAAACCGTCCCTTTCTACCGTCCGGCGCGTCCGGCGGCGTGGGAGGTTGATCGTCCCGGATTGGAACCGATGGTGCCGCCACCCTGGATACCGGTGACGCGCAACGGCAACATACTCACGCTCTGGGGTCGCACGATCAGCTTCGGCAAGAGCTTGTTACCGACATCCATCACCAGCCAGGAGCGCCAGTTGCTCGCGCGCCCGATCACCCTGGCCGTGCGTGCCAACGGAAAAGATGCCGGGTGGCGTGGGGTGTCGTGGCAGGCCGGCACGACGGATGTTGAGGGGGTCGAGGTGGATACGGCGGGCCGGGCCGGGGCCTTTGCCTTCCACGCGCATACGCGCACAGAATTCGACGGGGTGATGCGCGTGGACCTGACGGTGGAGCCGCGCGCCAAGGGGGCTGTGCTGGACTACCTGGCATTGCGCATTCCGCTGGCTGCAGCGGTGGGCGCCCAGTATACCTGGGGCGGGCAGTTCGCCATGCTCCCGGCCGGGCGCACCACGCTGGGCCGCACCACGCACCTCTGGGTGGGCAACGACGATGTCGGGCTCTGCTGGTTCACCGAGGGCTTTCCGGAATGGAACTTGCGCGACGGCACGCAGGCGATCACCATCGACCGGTCGACACGCGAGACCGTGGTGGAACTGCGCATGATCGATATGCCGACGGCGGTGGATGCCCCGTTCACTATCACCTTCGGCCTGTTGCCCACACCCTGGAAGCCGCTGCCCGCCGGTTGGCAGATGCGCGATTTTCAGGGGTACAACCCGCCCATCTATCAAGAGCGCGGCTTCCGCGAAGAGGAGTACGCGCAGGAACAGTACAGCTTCCTGGTGGGCAGTGAAGTCTTCTTCGATCCGCTGCTCATCACCTGGCGTAAGCCGGACGGCACGCTGCCCAAGCGGGATTACCGCAAATGGCATGCCAGAGGCCATAACTGGGTGGCGTGGTCACAGTTCACCACCGTCGGCAAGAACAAGCCCCCGGATTACCGCTACTACCATGAGGAGTGGCGGGTGTTCCCCAGTGGTACGAACTGGCAGGGGGCGGGAGGATCGCCCCTCATGATGGTCTGCCCGCGCAGCGCCTGGGGCGATTGCCTGGTGAAAGGTGTGGAGACTATGGGGCAGGTGGGCTTCAATGGCCAGTACTTTGATACCGGGGTGCTGGCGCCTTGCCGCAATACGCAACATGGCTGCGGCTACCGCTCGCGGGAAGGACAGCTCGAGCGCACCATGCCGTTCTTCGCCGCACGCGAGTTGAAGAAACGCATGTACAAGATCCTCTACCGCGAGTACGGTATGAAGGGGGTGCCGTTCTACATCTCCACGCTGTGCAATGGCGATATGCAGTGGCCGATCCTCACTTTCGATACCGCGGCGGTATCCGGCGAGGAGTGGAACGGTCGGCTGGGCGCAGACCTGGACTATACCGCCATCCTTACGCCGGACGAGTGGCGCGTGAAGTTCTGGCCCGCCAAATGGGGGATCATCCACATCCCGCTGCCCTCGCTATTGGATCAGCGCAGTTGGACCGATGAACACGCCTTTCATACCTTCTCGCTCTTCCGCCTGTCAGCCGGCACGCCCATCTGGCCATGCCAGAACGGCATGTTGTACACGAAGCTCTGGCGCGTGCAGCGCGCCTTCGGCGTGCAGGAGGGCCTGGAATTCCATCCCCACTGGGAGAGCGGCGCGTTCATGACGGCGCTGCGGCCGAAGACGTATCTGGCGTTCTATCGAAAACCCGGGGAACTGCTCATCATGGTGAATAACTTCGCGGAGACGCCGGTGGACGAGACGATTACGCTGGATATGGGAGCGCTTGGCCTGCGCGGGCAGCTGCGCGCTGTCGACGCATTCGCCGGTATCCCGATCACCGTCCATGCGAATCGTCTGTACTTCACCGTGCCGGCAAAGCGGTTCATGGCCGTACATGTCACGGTTGACGGGGAATAACACAGTGGCGATGCGAGGGGTATGCCCCTGACAGCACTCGCGGGAATGGGTATAATGGCAGGAGCGCGCACTGCCGATCGGGTTGATATCCCGTATTCCGCTTGCGGTAGTGTGCGCCGATGGAGCCCATGGCCTTCCGCATTCTGCATACAGCCGACCTGCATCTGGGAAAATCGTTCAGCGAGTTGCCGCCGGAACGCGCCGGCCAGCGTCGTGCCGACCTGCTGGCGACGCTGACGCGCATCTGCCGTAAAGCGCGCGAGCTGAAGGTGGACCTGCTGTGCGTGGCGGGCGACCTGTTCGATAAAGCGCATCCCTCCCCGGCGCTGCTGGCATCCGCGCGTCATGCGCTGGCCGATGCCGCCGTGCCGGTGGTGGTCATTCCCGGCAACCACGACCCGCTGGATGAGGGATCGCCCTATCGGCAATCCGGCTGGCCGGGCAACGTGCATGTGGCCGCGCAGTCCGGCTGGCAACGGCTGGCGCTCGATGGGCCGGAGACGTGGGCCTTCGGGTATGCGCGCGGTGCGGCGCATCAAAGCCCATGGCCGGCCTTTCCCGGTTGCGCGCATGACGCCCTGCTCATGTTGCATGCCGCATGCCTGGCGCCGGGACTCGCCGCCGACGCGAGCTATTACCCCTTCACCCCAAACGACATTCCCCCGTGCGCCTACCTCGCGCTGGGCCACCACCATCGCCCGTTGCGGGTGAACGCCATGCCGTGCGCCTGGTATGCCGGGGCTCCCGAACCACTGGAAGCCGAGGTCACGCCGGCGGCGGTGCAGTTGGTCACACTCACCGGCACGGATGCCGTGGTGGAACCACTCGACCTGGCCACGCGCCATCACCGGCTGGCGACGATCGCGGTGGACGGCCTGACCGCGGAGGAAATCTGGCAACGGGCGCTGGCTGCCGCCAACCAGGATGATCTACTCACCCTGCGCCTGACCGGGCTGCTGGATGCCGGCGAGATGCTGGATTCCCTTGCGCTGGCAGCCGATCTGTCCTCCCGCTGTTTTGCCGCCGAAGTGGACATCGCCGAGCTGCATCTCCCGCATGCCGCAGCGGAGGGCGAGGGGGTGCTGGGCGCGCTGCACGCCCTGGCGCAGCAGCGGATGCAGACGGTTGCGGGCGATGAACGCCTGCGGCTGGAGCGCGCCGTGCGCTATGCCGCGCTGGCGCTGGAGGATAAGCTCTGATGCGCCTGCTGCAACTGGACATTACCGGATTCGGCGGACTGCACGAGCGATCACTCACGTTCGGGCCGGGCGTGACGGTGCTGCTGGGCCCCAACGAGGCGGGCAAGTCGACGGTGCTGCACTGCCTGGCGCAACTACTGTTCGGCAAGCCGTCACAGCGCAGCCTCTTTCAGGAGTTCGCGCCCTGGCAGGGCGGGTCATTTGCCGCCGCTCTCATCTTCGAGCAGGAGGGCGAACGGTATCGACTCACCCGCCGTTTTGATGAGAGCGGGACGCGCGCCCTCGACCTGCACCGGCTGGGCGAGGGCGATGCAGCGACGCTGATCACCCATGAGGCCAGCGAGGTGCGCAAGTGGGTGAGCGCCGCATTCGGCACCGCCGACGATCGCATTTTCTATCGCGTTTTCTGTTTGACGCAGGCGGATCTGACCCCGCTGGATAACTTCAGCGGATTGCGCGAGCACCTGGAACGCGCGGTGAGCGGGGCGGAGATTGCG
>JAGUZN010000039.1 GCA_020060775.1 Armatimonadota bacterium | reverse complement strand
CTACGGCTGGCCGGCACGCCTGCTCGGGCAGGGCCGCGTGCGCCGGGCTGCCGTGGAGGCGGCGGGAGGTCCGGAGGCGGTGCAGGATCACGTCGAAGGCCTGGTGCTGCTGCACGATACCGCCATCCCGGATATGATGCCCTGCTGCATCGTGCACGACGGTAGCGAACTTTATAAGGTGACAACACGGCTGTACAAGGCCATCGAACGACACAACTTCTTCCATTGGACGTACCAACATGTGCCCTACTGGCAGCAGCAGCTCGTGACCCTGCCGCAGGAGAAGATGTACGCCTCCTGGTTTATCGCCCAACCCTCCAAACTGGCGGGCGACCAGCCGGATATCGCCGGGTACTTCGCGATGTATCGCCATCTGCCCCACCACATCCAGCAGCGCCTGCTGCAGGAGGTTGCGGCAGCACGTGATGAAATCGCAGGGATGAAGGATAAAGCAATCCTCATCGTCTACAACGACAGTGAATGGGAAGGCGAGATGCGCTTGAAGCCCGACTGGGCGAAGTTGGGGCTGGGCACGCCCGACACCCTGAAAGCGGAAAATGCCGTACACAGCACGGGTTTTCGCTTGGAGAAGGTGAAGGACACAGATGGCAAGGAAATCGAAAAGGCGGCCTTCTTCGTGCGGCCGGAGGAGTATGCCAAGATCGAAAACGGCGCACTCGTCTTTCCCATGACGGCCTGGAACTACCGCATGATCGTCATCGAAAAGCGGTAGGCGTACCGTGGCGTGACCGATGGCGTGGACGGCGTACGCAGGTAGGAAGGATAACGCCTATACCGGCAATTCCACAAGGTATGGGACGGACGGGTGCTTTAGTTATGGTAGAGACAACGACGGCGAAATCGATCACGGTGCTCAATAGAGCCGTGATCCACCACGGCACTGAACTGCCCGTGGCTGAACGCCAGGCGCTTGGCGTATTGACGGACTTTGCTGCGCGGCGCACCGAGGGCGCGGTGACCACGTCCGCTACCCTGGATGCGCCGCACATGCTGGTGATCGGCGAGAGGCCTGCCATCGATCTGGACAATCTCCTTGCCGGGGTGGCGCATGACGGCTACGTGCTCTGGCCGGGGGCGGCGGGACTGGTGCTGGCGGCCCATTCTGCCAAAGGACTACTGAACGCGGTCTACGGCTATCTGGCCTGGGCCGGGGTGCTGTGGCCGGCTCCAGGAGAAGAAGTGGTGCCTCCGGGCCACGGGCTGCCGTGCCCTGCAGCGCCGATCACGCGCACCCCCGCCTTTTCCCGGCGGGGCATCTTCCATTGTGTACGTAACGACTGGACGCAGTGGTGTGAATGGTACGCTCGCCTGGGCTTCAATGAAGTCTCTCTTGATGCCGGGTCGGGGGCATGGTCTGAGATCCGTGAAGTCGCCGACCGCTTCGGCATGATGCTGCAGGTCGGCGGGCACGTGCTGTCACAGTTGGTGCCTCGCGAGTTATTCGCGGAGTACCCGGATTACTTTCGCGCGCTGCAGCCACCCGATTTCGACCGTACGCGCTCGCCGGATACCAACTTCTGCCCCGGCAATGTGAACACCCTGGATATATTGCGCCAAAATGCCCGGCGCTTTGCCCTGGACTATCCCGGCGTGCGCGTCCTCCACCTCTGGGCCGATGACCTGCCGGCCGGGGGGTGGTGTTGCTGCGCGCGCTGCATGGGGCTCACCCCGCAAGATCAGGCGATACTCACCAGCAATGCGGTAGCTGAAGGGGTATGTCAAGCTGATGCACAGATAAACACCGCCCATCTGATCTACCATGACACGCTCGAGCCGCCGCGATTGGCAAAGCCCCATCCGTCGCTGGAGCCGCTGTACGCCCCGCGTGAACGCTGTTACGGTCATGCGCTCAACGACCCTGCGTGCGCGCGCAACCGCTACTTCGTCGACAACCTTCAACAGGTGCTCGAGTACTTTAATCACCGCGACTGGACGCTGTTTGAGTACTACTCGGACTATATCCTCTTCCGTGCCATGCTGCCGCTCATGCCGGAAGTCATTGCCGATGATTTGGCATACTATCGCACAAACGGGCTGGATTGCGCCATGCATCTGCTGGTGGGCACGGTGGTCGGGGTGCTGCTGAATATGCATGTCTTTGCCCAGCAGACCTGGGATCTGGATGCCGACCCCTGGGAGCCGCTGCGCCGGCTGGCCCAGGGGGTGCCCGGCCTGCTGGAGGCCTGGCAACTGCGGGCACAGGCCTCGACACGCTGGTTGTCGATCTGTGATTGGCCACTTGATCGCTGCTTTGACTACCGATTCCTGCTGGAGCGCCCTGCCGCCGAAGCGGAAGCCTACCGCAGAGAAGTACGCCGGGCTGCTGATGAGTTAGATCAAGCAGTGTCACTGCTCCCCGAGACGCTCCCATCCTGGGCTGAACGTGAACGCCTCTCCCTGAAGACCAGCGCCGCCATCTGCCGCCAGATGGAGTCGCAGATGGCCATGCTGCAAGCACTCGGCGCCTGTGTTGCCGGTGACGACCGTCGCGCTGATGCGCAAGCCGCCTACCACACGACTCTGCAACACGGGAAAACCATCGGGGCGCTCTTTACGCAAGCCGGCCTGACTGAGGCGTATTTCTTCGCCCTGGAATCGCTGCTTGAAGAGATTTGGCGCGAAAAGGTAGAGTGACAATAAACGATCTCACCACGACTTGCAGCGGGCTGGCGCCGTGATGATTGTCACCGGTGTGAAAGGCTTTCGAGGTACTCCCCGGGTCCGATAGGGTGAGGAAGCCCGACCACGACGAACAGCGTATTCGAGACTGAGCCGAACCTTGTCGGTCAGTTCCTATTCCTTGCGGCGGAGTTGGGGCACGGCGGTGGCGAAGAAACTGCTCACCCAGGAAGGCGCACCTGGCTGGATGGTGTCACGTTGCCGGATCTGGCCACATTTGTGTTCCAGCAAGAGATCGAGCCGCTTGATGCTCTCCAGAAACAACAAGCCGTGTTGGATACGCAAGTTATTGGGGTCGTCCAGCAGCACACCATGTGCCAATGCCCGACATCACGTTGGGGTGCGATCCGTGGGGCAGGCACTCGTGCGAACTGCTCTCCGTCGGGCAGATGACGGATCGTGGTACAGCACTGTCCGCATCGATTGTTATCCTGCATTCTATCAGCACATCATTTCGGCTCGTCATAAGTAGCATTCTCCTGTAGGATATCCTCTAGTTCGGCAGAATGAATAAATTGGTACAGCGTCAGGCTGTCTGAAGGAGCCGTACGATGTGTATCAGGTTATTCCTTGTTGGTATAGGCGTTATCGTCCTGGGCGCGGCCGTCCTGGCACAGGGGGTGACGCCCACCCTGCATCTGTCGCTGGATGGTCATGTGGAAGATGCGGCTCGGGTAAACTTCCCGGCGACCTTTCAGCCCGGCTTTCGCGGACAGGCGCTCTACCTGGCCGAGAAAGATCATTCGCTCACGGTGGACGTGAGTCCGTATGTCTCGTCAGACGGTGCGACGCTAGTCTTTTGGGTGAAAAGGCTGGAAGGCAATCAATATAACCTTCTGCTTGGCGGCATCGGCAATATTGGGCAAGACTGGTTTAACGGTGCTTTGCAGTATGACGGGATGCATCTGCCGATGCTGTTGCATCGCTGGGTGATGATCGCCATTGCCTGCGAACCGCATGGTCGCACGGTATATGTCGATGGCCTGCGCATGGCACAGGGAACACCGCGCATGCCGCAAGGGACCATCGCGTTCGGCGATCGCCATGGTCCGACGGAGCATTCCACCCAGCCGCGCTTCCTGCTCGATGAGGTGATGCTTTACAACCGCGCGCTGAACGAACAGGAGGTCTTCAACCTCTATCAGATGATCGCCGTCAACGCCACCGAACCGGTGGTGCAGGTGGGGGTACGGACGTCGACACTGAAGCTGGACGGCAACGTTACGCCGGAGAAATGGGCGGGGGCAGCGCAGATCGCCGGGATGCTGGATTCTGTCACCGGCTTCACTGCCTCCTCCCCTTCCCGTGCGTATCTGCTCTACGATCAGGAGTACCTCTATCTCGGCATCGTTTCCGATACTCCCCAGGAAGCGCTAGAGGCCCTTCAAGCTACCGTCGGTATGCGCGGGTATGTGGTCCAGAAGGCCACGAAGCCGGAGGAACTGGCTAATGACGATACCTTCAGCATCGCGTTGGCTGACGATTATCTCAAAGGCGCGCCGCTTTATACCCTCACCTTCAACAACGCCCGCATCATCGCCGCGCAACGCGATGGGCAGTCGTTCACCAGCGGGGCAAAGGTGGTGACCAGTGCGCGCATCGACAGCGGCTGGCAGGCGGAGATCGTCATCCCGTGGGCTGAGACTGGCATCACCCCGCAAGCTGGACGCACGGTCGGCTTCAATTTGGCCCGCACCTGGCGTGCGCTGCGCGAGGGGCAAACGGATTGTTGGGCGTGGGGTCTGCGCCGTGATGACGGCACCATGACCGCCACGCCGCTTGGACGCCTGCTGCTTGGCGGAAAGGACGATGTGATCACCCGCCTCCGCCAATCCGGCAAGATGTCGCATGGTCAGGTCGACCTGCGCCTGGCGTTTATGAATCCCGGCGCAGATCCGCAGATTGTGAAGGTGAAGGTGGGAACCGGATTCTTGCCAACCCCGCAGGAGCGCGGCCTGGCGCTGCCCGGCGATACCTGGGAGTACACCGCGGACAAGGTCGTGAGCCTGGCCCCTGGTGAACGCCAGGAAATTGTCCTCACCACGCAGTTAAGCAATGTGGAGACGCGCCGACTGACGGTCGAAGCGAGCGTGGGGAATCGCCTGATTCAGCGCGCGCAGTTTCCCGTGTTCATGGCCAGCCTCACGCAGGTGAAGAAGGCGCATTACCCGAGTCTGAATATCTTGCGCATCAAGCCCGATATTACTCGCGTGGCCCCTGCCGACCTGCCTACCGTGACACTGGAGGCGTGGATCACCCGCCCAGGCAAAACGGCGGTATTGGCGAAAGGTGTGCTGGCCGCACCGAAGGATGCCGAGCAGTGGGTCGAGGTGAAGACGGAAGCGCTGCCCGCCGGACAGTACGAAGCTGTCTATCGCGTAACGCGCGGCAAGGAGCTAGTGCTGGAGGGCGCATTGCCCTATCACAAGCGTCCGCTCGCTTCCTTCCCCTGGTACGGCAATACCGTCGGCAAAACGAACGAAGTGCCGGCACCGTTCGAGCCGGTACGCCGGGAAGGCACGCTGCTCAAGGTGTGGCGGCGCGCGTACGACGTGGGCGCATCGCTGCTGCCGCGTCAGATCACCAATTATGTCCCCGAGTGGTCGGCGGGTTGGGTGCCCGCGCCGGAGTTGGAAGCACCGGGCTCTAGCAGCCCTACGCTGGCGGCGCCGGTCCAGTTAGTACTCACAGGCGAAGATGGCACGATTTACCGCTCAACCGATAGACCGGCGCAGGTCACATGGACGGAAACGAAGCCCACGCGCCATGCGTGGCAAGCCGTACAACAACTCGGCCCGGCCACAGCAACCGCCGTCTGTTTCATGGAATACGATGGCTTCATGCACATCGAGCTGACGATGAAGGCCGGCGCGCCCATCCAGGAAGCAAAGATCGAATTTCCCTATCGCCCGGCGTGGGCCACGCTGGCGAATTATTACGAGTACCACCCGCGCAACAACGGTCGCTTTCCGGACAAACTTGAAGATCCCTGGCAGGCCTCGCAACCGATTTGGATTGGCAACGAGCTGGGCGGCACGCAATGGTTTACCGATGACGGCTGGGTGGCGAAAGCCGATTTCAGTAAAGTGCGGCGGCTGGCGGAGAAATCCCCCGCTCTCATCCTGGAGAGGACGCCGCACGCCCATGTGATGCGCGTAATGCTCGCCAACCAGCCGATCAACGCGGGAGAAACGTTCACCGTGCATTTCGGGCTGATCACCACGCCGACCAAGCCGATCGCGACGAATCGCCTGGTCGGGCATCAACAGCGTTATGCGCCCGGCTATGCCTTTTATACAGATATCAAGGCGCATGAATTCGACCCGTCGCATGCCATCGGCTCCCTCGTCCGCAGCAGCGATACCCCCGATAATCGTATGGCAAACGGCGCCTGTTATGTCACGGTGGGCGCGCTGCGTGACAACTCGCCGGATGTGGACTACTGGGCAGATGACTTCATGGGGTATCCGAACACGCGCCGTCTGGATAAATCGTGGGGCATGCAATGTTACTACGCCAGTGCTGCCAGTCCCTCGTATGTCGATTACTTCGTCTGGTGGAACGGATCCGAACAGGTGACACGCCAGCGCGTCGCCGGTTTTTACTCCGATTGCAACGTACGCCAGGGTGGGGCAAATTACCTGGAAGCGCGCGAATTGGTAAAGCGCCTCTACCTGTCCTTCACAGAGCCCAATCCCGAAGGCTCGGCCACGCAATTCCACCAGTCAGGCATGTGGTATGGAGCCTGGCAATTCAGCTTCAACGACTTTCATCTGGATGGCGAGTGCTTTGCTAGTGTCCTCACCAAGGAACGACCGGGATACCACCTCCATTACCCGGTGGATGCCTTCCGAGCCCAACTGCTCGGATATCAGTTCGGCATCCCCACCGTATTGCTCGACCAGTTCGGACGCTCGGGGGCTATCGCACCTACCGAAGAGGCGTGGAACAGGTGGAGCAGCAACCCCGCTGACTTTTTTATGGCGCTGTGCTACCTGCACTACGACGTTTCGCCCGCACCTGCCTATGCCTACCAGCCCTTTGTGAAACTGTGGACGGAAGCGGCGGCGCAATATGGCCTGCTCAGCACGCGTCTGCCGGAAGACCGTTACTTTCCGTACTGGACGCAAACGCTCATCACCGGCTTGCCGGATAAGGTCTATGCGTCGCTCTATTACCTCACTAAGGCACAACGCACCATCCTGGTGCTGGCAAACTACAACGAACAGGATATGCCGCTCACGCTTGCAATCGACTGGACTCAGCTCGGCTATACTGACCCAACGCAACTGCGCGTGGTGCATAGCGTCCCCGCCGGTACGGATGCGCAGATCGTGAACGGGAAATTACTGTGTACCCTGGGTAAGGCCGGTGGGCGGATGGTGGTTCTGGAGTAACACTGAACACGAAACCCGCATTCTGGAGCAGAAGATGACTGAACGGATCATCCTATCATTGATGCTATTGCTCACGCTGCCCGCGTTGGCGGCGTCAAGCACTTTATCGGCTACGCAGCAACGCACCGCGCTGCAGGCGAGGCTGAACAC
Organism: Armatimonadota bacterium; assembly: GCA_020060775.1. Taxonomy (GTDB): domain Bacteria; phylum Armatimonadota; class Hebobacteria; order CAIYQO01; family CAIYQO01; genus JAGUZN01. Next base: position 20,397 of record JAGUZN010000039.1, on the reverse strand, counting down.
CCTGGCCAAGACGGGAAGCGCACTACCATCAGCGCATAAGTTAAGCAAGCGGTATGCCGCAATCATTGCAGAGTGTCGCGACTGGGATCGGAAGCTCAAGGCAGTGGAGCATAACCCGGATGCAGCAGAGGATATCGAGGCGTTGCTCTGGCGCTTCACGGAGGCGGTGCATCGTTTGGGCATGCTGGAACTGCGCACGCGCATCGTACAGGCCACCCCGGGGCCCGAGCCGCGTTACGGGTTGCTCGCCAGCACAGGGTTGGAGCGCATCGTAGATAACCGTGTGCCCGAAGTGCCGGTCTCCACCAAGCTCACACTGGATGCCGCACCCGGGGAAACGGTCACCGGCCGACTGGTACTCATCGTGTTTGACCGCGGTATCTCCAAACCCGCGTATCCGTCCACTCTGCAATTCGTCACTTGCGAAGCATTGACCGGGGCAGATGGCGCTGCCATCCCGGCAGAAGCGCTCGTACCTTTCTTTGAGGATGCCGTGCCCGCTGATAACCAGCGATTCATGGGGGCGGATCCTGTGTTCGCGCGCGGGGTGCAGCGTACCAATTATCTCACCGGCGCGAGCCAGGATTTCCTGATGGGATTAGGCTGGTTGAATTATATCTTTTACCTGCATGCCGATACATCCTGGGCCATCCGTCTGCGCCTCAACGTGCCGGCGAATCAGCCAGCAGGCATCTATCGCGGACGCGTGCGAGTGTGGCCGCTCTCCGAAGACGATCCCGCCTATGCCAGCATCGAAGTGCGTGTGCATGACGTCATCCGCCCTGCACCGACCATGATGCTGCTGGGCGGCCTCAACGTCAAGGCGTTCAACCATCTGAATGCGGTGCATGCAAAGAAACCGGCCGGGGAGGTAGACCCCTCCTGGTTGACTAACCACCTGGCGAAACTGGCACAGGCCGGCATCCAGGCAAAAGCAGAGGATATGCTTTCGCCGCAGAAGGGCTGGTTATTCGTGCCGGATGATCCCTATGGTCCGCTCGCGCTCACCACCACGCCCTTGCGCGCCCGTCTCCTCGCCTGGCAAGCATGGGCGCAGGGGCTGAAGGGGGTACAGGTAGCGCGCGTGCATGACTGGACTGGCACCACCGAGGTCATGGCGATCTGGCCCGGTCCGGGCAACCCTCGCGGGTATAATAATTTCGTTAAAGATCCCGGGCGTCTGGGCAGCCTGTACTATCCCTGGGGCGAATCTCTGCGTCTGCTGGCGCTGCGTGAAGGCTTCCAGGATGCCGCCTGGCTCTCCACCTTACAGACGGCTATCGAGACATCCCCCGATCCCGCTTGGCGGACTGTCGCACAAGCTACGCTGCAGCGAGCCCGTGCGCTGGCCGCCGCTCCGGATGCTGCCACACCCGCCGCTGTGCTGGCGACCCGTGCCGAGGTGATCACTCTGCTGGAACGGAATGCCCGATAGTGGTGCGTAACACCGGCACGTGATGGATCTCCGGCCTGCGCTGCCACGACCAACACGGACGACCACTTCAGTCACTGGCTGGCCGCACTATGACCACCGCGCATGTATTTGAGCGCCGTAACAGCAGCACGGTCCTGCCGTTAGGTTGCTTCCGGCAGGGCATTTCCTCGTGGCTCAGAAAATTGATGAAGCGCTCATGCATCTGGAAGACTTACCGATATGAGAAGCGGCATGTGGCCAACTCCTGCATAGCGCGGGCAGGAGGATGCCGTCTGCAATCGATTACGCACGATCCCTGACCCATTGAGCGCCCTCATCGGAACCGAGATCGGCGACATTGTGCGCTTTGCGACCGCCCGCAAAAGGTTGTGTGTTGATGCGTCGGAATTCATCAAGGATCGCTGTTATGCCGGCTGCGACAGCCAATCCAACTGTGCGAGCCAAAGTCCGTACGGTGCGCCCGTGTCGGACCAGTGCCGATCTTCGATGCCACAGTGGCTGATGTACGTCTGCCCCTGCCATTCAACGATCTCGGCGGCATGCGCAAACAGTGTGCAGATAGGTGCTTGCCAGTCAAAGTGCCGCGGATCCCGGCTGTGAAACACCAGTGTCTCTTCATACTGGCGATGGCTATGATTTACGAACAGATAGTAGTCATCCGCACGACGGTGAACGAAGGGTGACTCCAAGGCGCCCCACGCGGCGTGGATATCGGACATTAAGGCCGGTTCGCACGGTGTCCAGTGGCGGAGGTCATCGCTCTGCGCCAACACCACGGCGCTGGCGCCTTGATGCCCGGCGGCTCCGTAAAGCAGGTAGGTACCATCATCCAGGGTGAGCACACAGGGGTCCCGGGTACCCGGGCCCAGATCGAGCACCGCCATATCATCGAGCGGAGTCCATTCAACCAAATTCCTGCTACCGGCACAGTAAAACCCGGTGTTGTAGCCGTAGATCATCAGGTAGCCGCCGCCTGAGCGGATGACGAAGCATGCGCCGATATTACCCGAGGAACCGAGAGGGAGCGCCATCGCGTGCGGATGTTCTTCCCAGGGGCCGAAGGGATGGGTGGCAGTGGCATGCCCGATGTGCCGGTGTGTGCCGGGGCCGTACAGGTTCCCATCGTCGGGGTACGGATTGGTGATGCCAAACCAGTGGAGGGTGTGTTGCTCATCGAGAAAGAAGCAATGGTCATTGATATACCATTGCTCATCTGGCCGATGTTGCCGCGCTGCGGCCATCCCGGGTGGGGACAGTATATGCCGAAAAGACCCCGTAATGCATGGAACTGCGACCATGGCGTATCGTTTCTCCTGATCTTGTTATCGGGGCGGATTGCCTGACCTGGCGCGAGTGCCCCTCTGATATTCTCGTCTGCCCGCCGCATCAGCAGCCCCAGTCCGATGCTGCTATCGGCTGCTATGTGTTGATCCTTTCCCGCAGCCGTGGGTATGCCGAATCGACGCGCGGCGTCACCACGACCTCTACGGTATGCTCTTTGCCATCGGCATGTGGTGGGATGAGGTTATCGGACAGGGATTGCCCATCAACAGTTACACTGATTTCTCCGGTACAAAGGCCGGTGGGCTTGTTGATGTGGATGTCGTAGACGGCACCGCGAAACGTGCGACGTACGCGCGCATGCGTCCACGTGCTGGGGAGGCACGGGGTGATGCGTAATCCGACGTAATCGGCCTGTGCGCCGAACACCGACTCGATCAGCGTCTGCAGTGCCCAATCCGCCGTCGCCGTCCACCAGCCCATCCAGGACCAGTTCGGCACGGGCCACTCTGGCCCGCAGTAGGCATTGGGGATCGCAAACGGTTCAGCGCCGGTGATCGCTGATGACACCGCGCTGCCTGCAGGGATAATTCGACAGAGGTTCTCCCAGGCGCGATCGCCCGCACCCAGCAGACAGTCGGATGCCGCCTTGAACATCGAGGCATGGGAATACACGGAGGCACCTTCGCTCGGCCACAGGGTGATGCGGCCGATATGCGGGTCGAAGTTGGTATACATCGGGGAAAAACAGAGGTAGCCCGTCTCGCTGTTCAGGTGGTCTTCGCAAGCCTGCACCGATCGACGCAGGCGTTCCCCGTCAGCGACCCCGGAGAGCACGGCCCAACTCTGCGGATTGATGAAGATTTTACCCCCGTCCGGGCAAGAAGCGGAGCCGATCTTTTCGCCGAGGTCGTTATACGCCATTAGATACCAATCGCCATCCCAGCCGACGTCATTGATGATCCCCTTCAGCTCTTCGTACTGTTGTCGGAATCCGGTGACCAGTTCCCGTCGGTTCGCGAGTACGGCGAATTGCTGCATCTCGCGCAAAGCGTAACAGAGGGCCATGCTCAGCCAGATCGATTCGCCTTTCCCGTCTCTCCCCGCCGCGTTTAATGAATCCAGCCAATCGCCGTGCCCGAGCAGGCAGAGGCCATGCGCACCGCGCTCGCGCCAAAGGAAGTCGACCGCATGCCGCGCATGGTCGAAGGCCGATTCGGTGCGGGGGGCATCCACATAGGGTACCGGCGCGTGCAGCAGCGAGACGTCGCCCGTTTCTTTCAGCACTTTCTCCAGCCCGTAGATGATCCAGAATGGACTGTCGCGGTAATCGCGCCAATCATACGGCTTCCAGGGCTGCACCGGGTACTGCCGGGGTGCATAGCCATCGACGCGCTGATGGGCGAGCGCTTCCAACACACGCTCAGTGGCGCGTGCCGGATCGAGCAAGCGCATGCCGGCGCTGTCCTGCATGACATCGCGATAACCACGGATGCCGGCGGAGCGCGTAAATTGAAAGGTTTTCTCCACCTGCACCTTCAGCCAGTCGTTCGCCCTGTCCACCACGCCATGCCCCGCGGGCGCATCGAGCCAGTGCGTCCCGAGCAGTGCGTCATAGTGCGCGGAAACTTTGGCGAACTGTGCGTCCATGGCTGCGGCATCCCGGTAGCGCAGGTGCACATCGCCCAGTTGGGCCATCGAGGCGCATACGCCCACGATAACACGCGCTTCCCGCGTCTCTCCGGCAGGCACAGTGAGCTGGATCTGCATGGCGGCGCAGGATTGTTCAATCGCCCGCTTGTGAGGATGATTCGCACAGCGTCCCTGCTGCACCGCGCGCGGTGCGCTCATGCTGCCCGGCTGCCCCAGGAAAGCCCGGCGGGCTAGATCATAGCTGAGGATGGGTTCGGATGCCGAGACGAAGCCCGTCTGGTGCATGCGGAACTGCGGCGGTATTTCCAGATTGGCGATGAGGCAGTTGCGCGCTGCGTCGAAGGAACAGCCGATACTGGAGCCTAATTCGTGCGGGGCATTGGCGAAGGCCCATTCGAGGTAGGTGAAGATCTCCAGCTGCGCCGTATCCTCCCGCCGATTGTGCACTCGCAGGCGGTACAACTCAATATCCGCATCAGGGGCTACCGTAACTTCTAAGGTTACCTGAAGCCCATCGCGTGTGGCTTCCCAGGCCAGCGAACCGGGATGATAGGTGCACGACCAATCGTCGAACTGCTCGGTATCCGTCTCGACCGGCCAGACGGTGGGCGACCAATACGCGCCGCTCTGCGCATCGCGCACGTAAAAGAAACGTCCGGCATCATCATTTGGAAAGGTATTCTGGGTGACCTGGTTGCCGAGATAGGTCTTATACGCGGAATATCCGCTGCCCAGTTGCGAGAGGGTGAGCATGTAATGGTCGTTGCTAAGCACGTTGAACCAGGCGCGGGGCGTATCGATCCGCCGCAATACGTAACTGTTGCCGTGAAATGATCCGTACGGGGCCATGTACAACTCCAATTCGCCGATCGCCGTGAAGTGTTACGGTGTCTTTGCGGCGCCTTGCAACATCGTGGCGCGAAGAATGAACCGGTCGATACCGTACGATTCGCTGCGTGTCTGCCATTGCCGCAGCCAGGCGAGCGCTTCATCGTATTTGCCCTGGTTGATCAACACGCGTCCGACCTCCATGGCCAGCAGGCAATAGGCTCGTTGTTCGCCGCTGGGCGGAAGATTGAAGTTGGCCATTGCGCGTTCTTTTGTGGTCGCGAGCGCCGCCTCGTAATCGATATCCGGGCGCAGGCGTGACAGATCGTTCTGTGTCATGCCGGCATCGCGCAGTGCCCAAAGGTAGAGGGGCGTGGTGCTGTTATTGCCGCAAAAGGCCCAGGGAACCTGGTAATAATTCATGCGCCAATCCACCGGCGCTTTGCCGTATTCCAGATACTTCTTATCGCCGGACACCATATAGGCGCGCGCCGCGGGAAACTCGACTTCGTCGACGTGCGGTTGCCAGGCGCTATGGCTTTCCCAGGGCGGCGTGCCGGCGTAGAGGGGGATACCGGTGGGCAGGGTCAGACGCGTATAGACGGTGGTCGCAACATCGCAGACGCCCTGTTTGGCTTGCGTGTCGCCGGTGAGCTCCCAGAAGCGGTAGAGCCCTTCTGCCGGATAGGCGGCCATGAAGCTGCAGTGCGGATAATTGCCCGCCCGGTAGCAGTTCGCCAGGTGATGCGCCATCGCCTGCAACCGTTCCACCCAGGCGGTTGCCGCCGCATCGTCGAGTGTATCGGATCGCGCCAGGTAGGTTTTCTTCGGGAAGGCCGTCGGATACTGTTTGGCGATGGCTGCCTCTGTGCCCATCACCTCGTACAGGTAACACAAATAGGTGAAGGGCAACGCGGTGGCGCGCTCATTGGTGAAGGTCTCGGGGGTCGAACCGCCGCAGTGCATGAGGAAGTCCTGCGAGTTTTTCAACGATTCCCAGACCCGGCGCTTGCCGGTGAGGAGGTAATAATCGATTTCGCCGAAGATCCACATCTTGATGCCGCCTTGAATGGGGCTGGCGCAGATGTGATCTTGCGGGCGCGCATATTCCGCCTCGCGGCAGCCGGGGTTATAGCCCCAGTGTTGGGTGTCAACATCCAGACTATGCCAGACAGCCGCTTCCGCCAGGCGGAAATGCTCGGGCTTTGCGGAAGCGAGATAGAACATCATCCACTCGTGGGAAACGCCGTGATAGTCATTCCAACGGCTTTCCAATCCGAGCCATCCACCCTGATCGCCGAAATCGATATCTCCGTATAACCGCTGGGCATACATACGGCGCAAGGTATTCTCAACATACGTACGATAGATGGAGAAGCGTTCGTCCTGCAGGGGGACAAAGCGATGGGTGGCGCCGGTGGCGGTGAGATATTCCGGCTCAGCGATAGGGCGCAACTCGGCACGCGCCATGGCGCTCGCCTGTGCGCCCGGCATATCGAAGCCCAGCACAAATTCATAGGTGCGTTCACGTCCGGCCATCAGCGGATACCCTGTGCCTTTGGCGGAGGACGGCCACAATTCCAGGGCGATCTCGCCGTTGGCGGGCGCATACGTCATGCGCTTGGGCGCAATCTGCCAGAACCACTTGCTTGCCAGTGTGATGTCATGTGCTTGACCCTGTGCCGTCATCCAGCCGGGGGCATGTTCACCGCGCTCAACGACCGTACCTTCATCGGTGAGGAGTGCATAGTTCCCCGGCAGGAGTTGTCGCATGACGACATCCTGCGCGCCCGAAAGCGTGTGCGTATTCTGTTCGCCGCCGACCTCCACACGCTGCGCCTGGCCGAATGCGGGGCGCAGGCGGTAGGTGAACTTGCGGATATGCTTGCCATTGCAGATGGCCATATCATACGGTTTGGCGGAAACGGGAATGAACTGCTCGTAGCTCTGTAGCGTCATCTCCACGCGCAAGGCGGTGTGGCCCGCATAGGCGTACACTCGCGCGACGAAGCCCATCTCGCCCTCGCGTTTCTCGCCTGCCTTCTCAATGCGCAGCACCGCACGCAGAGGGCCGGATTCCTCGACGGTGATCTGAACCGCACCCGTGAGCGCCTGGCTGTAGTCGATGTCGCGGGTGAGCTTATTCCACACTCGCTTGCCGGCATCAGCCAATCCGAAATTGCTGAGTTCATTGGGATCGATGCCGGTGTGCTTGAATTCGTCGAGCGTCATCGCTTCACGATCGGCGACGAGATCGAACTGCGCCCCTTCATCCAGCACCAGGTCTTTGCCGGTAAACACGCCTTTCGCATTGATCCAGACTTTATTGGGCAGGCGACAGTGACGGCGGTCGAAATAGGCGCGCAGGGGTCCGGTGGTGATCATGACACCATCGGTGCGCTCCTCTACCTGCAAACGCGCGGGAGGCCGGGGAGCGCCTTTGGTGTTCGCCGTCTCCAGGGTGAAGCGGGCGATGGCATTGGCCGGCGCCGCAGCCTGGAATTGCACCAGCGCCCAACGCAGCGAGCCATCCGGCCAGGCCAGGCCCAGTTGGTGAGCCTGACTTGGAATCAGCTTGCCATCGGCGGTGCGCACGCGCAGGTCGGCAGCCCGCATGACTGCCCCCTGGGGCAGCGGGATGCCGCCGCAGACGGGTTCTCGTTCGCGATGAATTCCCTGATCTTCTTCGACGAGCAGTACCGTCGAGAAGTGTTCTTTGCCAACACATGCGGCGTTTAACACGAAAATGAGTAATACAATAAGCGGATAGAACCAGCCGACAGTGCTAATTCGATAGTGCATGATGTTCCCTCGATAGAGTGGGTCATTGCCGTGCAGACGCCGCCTGCCCAGCCAGGCCGCGTCCGGGGCAGCGTGGTGATTAATCTTCAAAGATCAGTGAACAACCGCCGAAGATAGCCTTCTGCAGGGTGAGTTGAATCGTAATCTCCTGTCCGGGATGAACAGGCAACAGATACCCGTGCGCCATCGCGCAGGCATCGTTTGAGTCGTCGATGCCAGACGATGTTACGGTATCGGTGAAGTCATAATCCTTGCCACCGATTTCGATATAGTCGATGGTTGCTTGGGTTTTGTGCGTACGGGCATACGGACCGGTATCGACCAGTAACGCCATCTTTTTTACGGTGGGGCGGGGGACATCCGGCACGATGGTCAACACGGTGGTAGCCGGAAGCGTACTATCCCCCATGCGGCCGGCGATAAGGTAGTATGCGCGTTCGTCGCTTCCCCAGGCAAAGGCAGCCCCGCCGCGCTCCTGAAAGTCTGCGCCATACGGGCTAATGCGCGTCGCGGTCTCATCGCCGCGTTTCCACCAGCGCGGCGGTTCAGCCTGGCCCACACCCGGCGCTCCGGCAGGCAGATTACCGGCTTTCCCCAACCAGTAGGCGCCGCGCTTGCCGGCGCGGTAGAAATTGAGGCCGCGTGGGCCGCGATACTTGCCGTCATACTCGCCCATGGCGACCGTAAACCCGCAGGGGATTAACAACGCACTGAGCAGATCTTTCGTGGCACCCAAGTTGCTATCCGAGGTGCGCACGGGTTTGACGAGCAACGTGCCCAGCTTTAACGGGCGAGCGGGAATTGCCGGGGTAAGGCTCGGGGCGAAGATGGCGGGGTGCAGTTGTGCGGCGGGCACCAGTGCAGCATGTCCATCGACGTAGGCGAATACTGCACCGTCGCCATGCCGGGCATCGACCAGGGCGAATGGTTTGGCCAGATCCGCCGGGTTGTCGGCATCGGCGTTGATGAAGGACGCGGACGCCCCTTCGACCACTTTCCGGTCGCCGACCAGCGGCGCAAGCGCCGGATTCGCCACGTCTTTCACCGCAACTCCGGCGAGGAAGTGTCCACCACCGACATAGAAGAAGTCGGGGTTCGCTTCGCTGCCGGCCAATGGGCTGGCCGGACAATCGAAGGCCTTGCCGTCCAGATGGTAGGCTTTGGATAAACCAGTGTTCCAGGTCGCGGCGGGGGGCAGCTTGCCGTCATGATCTTGTGCCCACATCACTAGGGCAGCGGCGAGCGCTCTCTGTCGCTGAAGGCAGGTGGTCACACCATTATCGTCCGCGGATGCCACTATCGGAAACAGCAGGACGGCGGCGAACATGAGGGCAAGACAAGTGATCGCAATTTCGAGCAGGCCAACGCGCGGTCCGCGAAATTGCCGGGCGTTCAGATCTCGTCGCATAGCACGCACCTCACAGGAAGAATCCGGTTCCCAGCGCGGACAGGGGCGGGCAGCGCCGGATGCGGTTGTTCTCATGCTAAAGGTCTGCGTGATTGCCGTCAATCACAGAGACTGTTAGAATAGCTGTAACGCGTTCCAATCAGGATAACCGATGACTTCCATCCGTAAACTCGCACGTCTTGCCGGCGTTTCGTCAACGACCGTGTTTCGGGCGTTACATAACGATCCGAACATCAATGCGCTCACGCGTCAGCGCATCATGGAGCTGGCTGACCTCTACCAGTATCGTCCGGTCACCGTGCAGACTGTCAATCCAGAGACCGCCAATCGCACCATTGGCATGCTCGTGCCTGGCTTGCCCTCGTATTACAACGGTGCGTTGTTGAGCGGGGTGTTGGAGGAAGCGTTTCTCGAGTCGTACCATGTCGTTGTCTTGCGCACGCACAACGTGTTGCTGCATACCTTGACCGCCATGGAAACACTGGCGGAGTTAGGCGTGCGCGGCATCCTGATCGCCAGCGGGCATTACGCGCCGATTCCCCGGTCGTTCGTGATGGAAATGTGGAGTCAGGGCATAGAACTGGTCACCATGGAAGTGACGAACGTCGCAGCACCCCTCGACCGGGTCTGGACCGATGAAGAACGACTGGCGGAAATCGCGGTGGAATACCTGCTGGGACTTGGGCATCGTGAGATCGTCTTCGCCCTGCCCACCCTGGGCAACACGGACGTCGGGCGTCCGGCTGCTCTCAAGCGCGCACTGCGCCGGCACGGCATTTCGACGGCATGGATCCTGGATATCGAAGGCCATGAGGATCAGATCGTCGCCACGGCGATGCAGCGCTCGCCGCAACCGACGGCCCTGCTCGCCATGGATGACACGGTGGCTGCTGCCTGCATTCAGCAAGCCAACCAGCTTGGCCTGCGCGTGCCGCAGGACCTCAGCATCCTTGGCTGTGCGAATTTTCCCTTTGCCCAGTACTTATCGCCCGCGTTGACCACCATCGAGCAGTACCCTGTGGAGGTGGGACGCCAAGCTGCCGCCCTGCTCTTCCGGCGTATCGGCGAAGACCGTCAACAGAGCCCCCGACAATTCGAGACGGTGAGCATCACCCCGGTGCTCGTCGAGCGGAACTCCTGCGGCAGGCCGCGTGCCCGGCGGTAAGTTACGCCGTCTTCAGCCAACGCGTAAACCAATCGATCACCGCCGACACATGGATCTCATGGCAGCCATCAAACAGATCGCACGCGAGTTGATCGGCGTGTCCGGCAGCCTGATAGATGGTACGGAGATGCGCGTAGGCCTCCAGTGCCGTCGTCGCCGGAAAGGTCGCGTCGTATTCGCCGATCTGTACCAGCAGCGGACGCGGGCAGATCAATCCTGCGATGTCCGAGCGATCCCCCCAGTTCAGTAACCCTGACAATGTCTGTGAGCCGCACATATTCCACGGATGCAGCGCGGTCGCTTTTGCCAGATAACCGGAGATGCAGCACGCCGCAATGCGCTCATCAGCGGCGGCCAGGTGCAGCGACATGGTGCCGCCGAAGGAGAGGCCGACCACGCCGATGCGCCGGGCATCCACTTCCGGTCGCGTGAGCAGATAGTCCACCACGCGCATGCCATCCCAGATATCCAGCGTCAGCAAGTGATAGCCGTATTGCCCGACATTCGTAAACGCGACATCGCAGGGATCGCGGGTGTACAAGCGTTCTTCCGGCGGCACGGTGCGCTCGCCGAAGGTGCGCCAGTCCGGAGCGATCGCGATAAACCCGGCCTCTGCCAGGCGTACCGCGAGATTTTTATGCGCGTCCATCGGCACGGGATTTCCTGCGCCGTCCACCCCCACCATGCCCTGTTTGCCGGCGCCGTGCCCGTGGGCGCAGAGTACAGCCGGGTACTGGCCTCGCGGGCTCGGCATGGTTGGCGATGCCACCCAGCAGGGGATGGAGGCGTACTGCTCCGCATCGATCACCACTTTCTCCAGCACGTACCGCGGGTATTCAATGCGCCGCAATACCTCAGGACGCAACGGCACGGGGTTGGGAAAGGGGCCAAGCAGTTGATGGTATTGCGCAGCGAATTGCGTGCGCCATGTCTCGTATTCCGATGGGGTCCGTCCGGCGAAGTGCAAGGCCGGTTGCACCTCCTGGCGCATGCCCGCCATCCAATCAAGGATGGAGTACCATCGAGTCTGTGATGGCGTATCGAAAGATGTCATGGTGTTCTCCGCTGCACAAGTCCTGGATGCACCTGTGCGCCTGCCGTCGCGCTACCCGGTGGAGCAATAGCTGGCCAGCATCCGCGTGATCCCCGGGAAATCGATCTCCACCACGCCATCGAAACGATCGATGTGCAGATGGGACTCACCGCCACAGAGGCGGTAGAGCGCGTCAAGGTGCTCGGCGCCGGGAACGGCATGCCCGGCGGGCACGAACCCGCAAGCATCGGGGATTTGCACCTGCAAGGGGCGCGGCGTGATGAGCGCACACAGATCGAGACGGCTGAACGCCAACGCGGGCAGGGTGCTCACGCCGGGTAAGCCGGGTTGATCGCTGATGAAACACCCCAGTATGGTTGCGATGATGCGCGGGTCCAGCGCGGTGAGTATGGCGGCGATGGGCGCGCTGTCGGCAATGCCAAAGCAGGCAATCTTTCGGGAGTCCACCTCCGGGCGGGAGCAGAGGTAATCCACTGCACGGAAGGCGTCCAGCACATTGAGGTTGAGTAGCGAGCGACCGTGCGTCCGTAGGTAGTGGGCATCCAACCGCGCCAGCTCGGCATCCGTGGGGTATCCTCCGGGAAATGACGAGCACTCGCCATAGCCGCGCTGATCCGGGCAGAGGGTCACATACCCCTGTTGGGCCAAGCGGATGGCCATGTGCTTATGATACTCCGCGCACGGGCTGCCATCGTTCATCAGGCCAACCAGGGGATTTTTGCCTGGTCCCGGCCCATGGCAGCAGAGGATGGCCGGCAAAGGTACGCTCATACTCCTCGCGGGTCGACACAGCCATGCGACGGTCGCCAGACCCTCTTCCACGTCGTAGACGATCTTTTCGCGGAGGTAATCGTCGCATGCATGCACCTCGACGATCTCGCCGCGCAGCGGAACGGCATCCGTACGCACGGGCGGGCCAATCGCGTGCGCCAGTGCCAACCGCGTCTCGCGTTGCCAGCAGGCGAACGCTTCCGGCGAGGTATCGGAGCGTAGGGCGGCAACCCCCTGATTGTCCGCCGCATCCTCCGGTCGTTCGATCGGGTGATATGTTCGGCGGGAGAAAGCCATCTGTCCATGTGTCATTAGATAGCCACCATCTTCTCGAGTAACACGCCCGCGACGTGTGTGATGGGCAGGAAAACCCGCTCATTCCGGCCAAAACGCGTGGCATGTCCATGCTAGAGCGTCTACCCGCTGCCGTCAACCGCTATTCTCGTGGCGGGCGAATTGTAACGCGTTACTGTGCAGGATGCGTTGACGCTGTCCATCAGGGTTGGTAGGCTGGAGAAGGTATCGCCACAAGGAGTCTTGAACCATGGCCGCACGATTGAGCAGCCGCGAACGGCTGGCGCGCGTATTTCGTGGAGAACCGGTTGATCGGGTGCCGATTCGCCTCTGGGGCGCGGGAACCGGACGCGCAGACAATCCCGCCTGGCAGCCGCTCAACGACTTAGTGGATCAGTACGAGCTTGACCTCATCTCTGAATGGAACCCTGCTTGGGCGCTGTGGCCGGATTTCCACCTCACCCATCGCGAAATCGGGGATGCGGAGTGGTATGAAGAGCTCGGCGTCATTGACACGCCTGCCGGTCCGCTCAGCTACATCTTTTTGTTGAACCACCTGGGCAAACCCGGCTACATGAAAAAGCATCCGATTGAAACGGTGGAGGATGCCCGGCGTTGGCTTTCACTCCCCATGCAGCCGATGCCGCCGACAGAGACCTACGCCCAGCGGGTGGCCGAGACCGGTGACCGTGGCATTACCATGACGGTGCTGTATGAGCCCGCGGGCGTCATCAACCACGCCATGGGCAGCGAATTATGGGGCATCTGGCTGTATGAGGAGCGGGAACTACTCCATGCGCTGGTGTCGCAGGCTGCAGAACGGGTGACGGCGTTGACCGATCACCTGATCGCGCAGGGCGTGAGGGGATACTTCGGGTGGGCCGGGCCGGAAATGTGCATTCCGCCGCTCGCCTCGCCTACGGACTTCACTGATTTCGTCGTGCGCTACGACCAACCGCTCATCGCGCGCATCCATGACGCCGACGGGCAGTGCTGGGTGCATTGCCACGGCGACATGGAGCCGGTGCTGGAGGGCTTTGCCGATATGGGCGTCGATTGCCTGCAGCCGATTGAACCGCCGCCCATCGGCAAACTCACCCTCGCAGAGGTGAAACGGCGTGTGGGGGCGCGAATGACGCTGGAAGGCGGGGTCCAGAGTGGTGATTTCGAGTTGCACTCCCCCGATGAGGTGGCTGCCACCGTGGAGACGGTGATGGCGATGGGAAAGCCGGGCGGACGTTTTATCCTGGGACCAAGCTCCAGCCAGCAGCAGTGGCCTGATCTATCGCCGCAAATTGCGCATAATTACCGCGTGTTTGTGGAGACGGCGCTGCGTTGTGCGGATTATTAAGAGGGTGTTGGTATGCTCATGCGCGTGTGCCTGCGTGAGCCGTGAGTTGAAGTATTTCCGAGGAAAGGTTGGTAATGGAGACGTCGCGCATGCATCGCTACGAATATCATCCGATCGGGCATCACCTGAACGATTTCACGCTGATCGAGGGAGAGGAGGAGCTGTGGCATCTCTTTCACATCACCGGGCGCGCCCCCAAGGGCAGCCCGGCGCTCAGCAACGAGCACCTGGCTGAAGGCCATGCCGTCACCAGGGACTTTATCCATTGGCACGAACTACCACCCGTTGCCGAATTCAGTGCCGCCTGCTTCGTGATTAAGGCCAGTGCACGGTATGCGATGATCAAAGGGATCAGTCATATTAGCTGGTCCGAGGACCTGCATCACTGGAGTCCGTTGGAGGCGTTCGTCTATACCAACGATCCCGCGCAATGGTACGAGACGCGCACCGTCCCGGAAGAAGCGCGGTATGTCAGCCGCCGCGATCCGTTCATCCATTACGATGCTGAGACCGGAAAATACCTCATGCTCTACTGCGATCGGGTAGGGAAGGGCGAACTGTACGGTCGCGGTTGCGTGGGCGCGCTGGAATCGACCGATCTCGTGCACTGGACCTTCCTGCCGCCGGTCTTCCACTCGGGTCGGCATTTCTACTGCGAGTCGCCACATCTGGTGATCAGTGGTGGAAAGTACCACCTCTTCTTCTCGCTCAGTCCGGAAGGGGGCTTGCGTCACGCCGTCAGCGAGACGCTGCGGGGACCGTATGAAGAGGTCGGCGAGGGGAATGTGCTGCCGGCGTACTTCGGCGCCAGCGAGGCCATCGAACGTGACGGCGCCTGGCTGTTCTTTGCCCGCCTGCTCGAACGCGAGGAGGGACGGCTGGATGGACGCTTAATGCCGGGGAGCCTGTCATTGCCGCTGGCGTTAACCTTTGATCAGCATGATCGCTGTATCTTTGCGCCCTATCAGCAATTGGCATCGCTGCACGGCGCGTTACTGATCGATGGATTTCTGGAGGGATGGCGACCGGCGAGCGGCACCTGGGTGTTGAATGGGGAAGAGACGGCGGCACAGAATCACTTTACGCGCGTGCCGGCGGGCGCGGTGCTGGGCAGCGCCTACCTGGGGGAAGCGCGCCTGCACTCCACAACGGCGGTGCGGAATTTTGATCTCACCTGCACCTTGCAAATGCCGACGTTTTCCACGGCCAGCATGCATTTCCGCGGCGGGGTGCTCTTGCGCGGCAGCCTGCGGTTGGAGATCGATGCCTTGCTGCAGACGGCCATACTCGCTGAAGAGCACGGCACGGTCATCTGCACGGCTCCCCTGCATGACTTCCAACTCGATCGCTACTATACCCTGCGCATCATCTTTCTCGAGCAGTTCCTGCAAGTGTATCTGGACGGTCGCTTGCTCATGTATCTCTCCGCGTACAGCGCACCGGTCGGACACACAGCACTGCTCGTCTGGCAGGGGGAGGCGGTGTTCAGCGCATTCACGCTCTACGCCATGCCGGAGAACGCATCGATCCCCGTCTTCCCCGGCGGCGAACCGCTGCGCGCCGAATGCATGTGATATTGCCCCTCCACTACATACCCGCGATGTGTACCGATAAATACTCAAACACATCCAGCGACCTCCGCCCGGTGATGGAAGCGGCAAGGCGGAGCACGTTAACATCAGTCGCACATCGCTGAACATACGCGTGTCGATTCTGGTTATGCGTGCGAGAGGGGGTTGATACGACGGCTTCTGCTGTAACGCGTTCCAGTACAAATCACAATGACACCCTATTGACGATAAACACCCTTCCCCATAGTATGAGTCAAATAGGCAATCCATCATTGCGCTATCCAGCTCATCATCTAGTTGAGCACTTTGAAAGGAGATGTCTGATGTATCGATCATCCGTTTTCCAGCGGCAGTTCAGGAGAGGTTTTACACTCATAGAGTTGCTCGTCGTCATTGCCATCATAGCTATTCTGGCGGCGATTCTCTTCCCCGTGTTTGCCAAAGCCCGGGAAAAGGCGCGACAGTCGTCCTGCTTGAATAACCAACGGCAGATCGCCGTCGGGATTCTCATGTATGCACAGGATCACGACGAGTTGCTCCCCGATTCATCTAACGTGTGGGTAGAGCTCAATATCGACCGCAACATCCTCATGTGCCCGACGAAAGGCAAAAAGGTCGCGAACGCGTACCTGTACTCGGATGTGCTCTCCTCCAAGCCTCTCGGCGAGCTGGCGAATCCTGCCGGGCAGTTCATGACCGTTGATGGCCAGCATGCCGCTACCACCACGCCGGATGTGACCTACGACAACATCTGCTATGGCAACAACGACATCGATGCGCGGCACAGCAACAAAGCCGTCGCCACCTTTGCCGATGGGCATGTCGCCATTGGCACGGCCGCCTCATTTGCCATCACCACGCCCCTGGGCAAGCTGTTGTCGAGCGCCGTCGCTACCAGCGATGCCAATCTTGCCGCCAAGGATAACCTGCAACCGGCGCTGGAACCCAAGGGGATCACCGTGATCATGGGGGAATACGACGGCGGCTATCGTGGGAATCGCGGGTTGGCTTTTCACAAGAAGGGTAGCACCCGCGGGGCGTTCTGGCTGTTTCCGGATGGTTCCATGAACACCTCGAGTTATGCGGGGTCCGTGCTGCCCCCGGATTGGATGAAGACGCAGCAAGGCAACACGCGCGTGAGTCCCTGCGGCGCCATTACGCTGGATGCTAGCGGCGCACGTTGCGGGTGGGGCAGCACCAGTGCGGTCTGGCCCCTGGTGTCCGGCCGTTCATCGACCGCCGGTTCTCTGCCGAAATCGACCGTCTTTACCATTGTACCGAGCGTCACCGAGCCGACGTTGAAAAAGATGGCACTGATCGTTGATGGTGGACCGTACTCACGCACGCACGATGTCAATTGTGTGTTGGACTACCTTCGTGTCGATGGCGCGGACACGCTGAAGATCGAACAGGATTATCAGATGCTCGCCTCCTGGGCTGATACGAGCAATGACGGTTTCGCTATGGCCTACGGCTTCGAGATTCCGGTGATTCCCAACCGGAATATTGAGATCAAGTTCACACTGCAGGCGGCGATGTACGCCGGGGTGTACCTGGCATTTGCAGAATAACGATTTGTCGTATGGCGTTGATGTCCTCACGCGGTGTCGCCTCGCCCGCGTGAGGACATTCGCGTCTGATTCCGGTTGGCGGCGAAGGGCAGGCTTTGCCTGTCACAGAAGCACAGTGTGAGGCAGTGCAGTCCTCTGTGTTACATGCCGCTGCCGGTCTAGTAGCCAGCCCATCACATCGGTCTCACTATCATCAGTATCCGTTCAATGTGCAGCGTAACGTGATCTATTGCGGTTCCAACAAAACCGCGGTGCCAGGCAGCTTTGGCGTGCTGCGCTCAAGGATGGCGCCCCGACGCTGGTGATTGCTCATGTGGTCAGAGGGCCCTCGCCTCTTGGCACAGCATGATGCCGAAACTGCTGCCACGCCTACACTGCCCATCTCATCGAAGAAGACGGACAGTCCTCTCCAGCGGAAGGTCGCCCTCATCTGCGGGGCATGCAACGACCGGCGCAACAGTACCTGATGCACCGACATCACTCCGCCCACAGAGAACAGCAGCAAACGCAGAGAAGATTTATGCAACATGTGTCCGCATCACGATCAGTTCATTGAGCATGAAAGACATGCTCAAGCGAGTGAAAAGAAAAGCGTTCACTATCCAGGTAATCACTTTGATAGCGAACGCTTGTTAGGTTCGGTAGGGCATTCGATACTGATAAAAACTATTACGCGAAATACGAGTGTACTTGTCTTTGTTCCCCAGAAAGCTGTGAACGACCTAACCGATGTCATCTCCAGTTTTTCTACCTGCAGCCCGCCCTGCTGAAATGCCAAATGCATCTGCATTTGAATTGCCAATGCCCCTCCGGTGTCGTGACATCGCCATGTACGATAAGCCAATTGGCATCCCACTTATTCTGCAATGCCCGCTCACGACGGGATTGGTAATTTACAATCGTGAGTATCAATCGATGCGCGTCGTCATGTAATTCCATGTCATCCTCAAGCCGGTAACCCCACTTCCCAGGGGCGTAGGTGCGCAGCATCAATTCGTCCGCGCACACTGGGGATGCGGTCCTGGTCCGTCACATACTCACGATACCAGCCACGCCGTCCGCGGGTGAGCACACTCTGGGCAAGGAACTCCGCGAGCCGCTCGAAGTAATCCTCTAAGGTGTCGCATGTTAATCGCCCATCGAGGAAATCAATACGAAAGGCATACTCCAGCATGCGACACAAATTGGCGATGGGCACCTTGGGGTGCAGGACGATATGCAGTTCCTCCGACAGGGGCAGATAGCCGAGGATAGGTTCACTTTGCTACTGGTGGATTGGGATTTGCCAGGCATGAACGGTGATGTCCTTATTACCGAGGTGAAGCGCCACGATCCTGACAGCAAGACGGTGCTGTTTAGTAACCATGATGGAGTCGAGGCGGCTGCCCATGCCTGTGGGGCCGACGCCTGGATGCGGAAAATCGGGGGCATTCCGTGCTTACGCCAGATGGTGAACGATCTGCTGCAGCCAACTTGACGGTCACGTCATCGCTCAGCAGGCTGCGACGATACCGGCAAGGTGAAACAAACTACTCCCTTTGCCCACTCCGCTTTCCACCCTGATGCATCCGCCGTGGGCTTCCACCAGCATCTTCACGATATACCATCCCAGCCCGATCCCCTCAATGGTATGGGTTTCCCGCACGCGGAAGAACCGTCCGAAGAGGTACAGGATTTCTTCCGACGCAATGCCTGCACCGTCGTCGACCACCGCGACTTCCACCAGGAAATCGTTATGCCACATACGGGTCGGGACCGGCCTGTCGGGTGACGAGAATGATACTGCATGCGTGATCACATTGATAAACATGCGATCCAGTCGGTCTGGATCAATTAAGACCGGAGGCAAGTGCTGGTGATGTTCATTGTGATGCGGTCGACAGTCATCACCTGCAGCATGTGGTCGAGAAATGAGTGAATATACCCTATGTCTATTGTCACTGTCCGAGCAGGTGATCAGGTGCAGTGACATCGTCACAATCCCCTGCACGAGAATGGGTACGATCATACGCCGCCGAAAAGCTTTCCGGCAGACTGCTCACGAGTGATCCAGACGCAGATGCCTCGATCCCATGATGTGCAACGCGAATAATTGTCTGCCCCGCGAGCTACTGCACAGTTTCCCTTGGCCTCCATGTCTCTACACGGTTCCACCAGTCCGGACTTTGCGCCTGAATCGACAACGGCGGTCGCATCGGCCTGCTACAATGATGACACCCGACCGGGGTGCCGGGGTGACCAGGACGGCAGCGGTCACGCACACGTGCGAGCATCTCCTTCAGTCGACAATCGCGTTCACCAATTGCCGCCGACCCGGAATGCTACCTCGTCAGGCAGGGTATGGGAGTCACCATTATGAAGGCTTTGCTGGTCTATCCAGAATATCCGGAGACCTTTTGGAGCTTTAAATATGCGCTCAAGTTCATCGCGAAACAGGCTGTCTATCCCCCGTTAGGGTTGTTGACGGTGGCCGCCATGCTGCCGACCGATTGGGAACTGCGCCTTATTGATATGAATGTCACGGCGCTCCAGGATGACGATCTGCGCTGGGCTGATCTCATCCTCATCAGTGCGATGTCGGTCCAGGCGCCATCGGTGCGCGAGGTGATCACGCGGAGCAAAGCGTTGGGGAAGCAGATCATGGCCGGCGGGCCGTTATTCACCTGCAGTCCCGACGAGTATGCTGACGTGGACTATCTCGTGCTCAACGAGGCGGAAGTCACGCTGCCGCGCTTTCTCGACGACTTCACGCACGGTCATGCCCAACACCGGTATGCCTCCACCGAGCTGGCAGACCTGCACACAACCCCCGTGCCACGTTGGGATTTGATCTCGTTCGACCACTACACCTCGATGAACATCCAGGCCTCACGCGGGTGTCCCTTTGACTGTGAGTTCTGTAATATCACATCGCTGTTTGGGCGCAGGCCTCGCGTCAAGGACCCATCGCATATTCTCGCGGAATTGGATCGTCTTTACGCGCTCGGGTGGCGCGGTGGCGTCTTCGTTGTCGATGATAACTTCATCGGCCCGAAGCAGCAGGTCAAGGAGAAGATCCTCCCGGCAATCAGCACGTGGATGACGGATCATGAGCACCCCTTCACCTTCAACACCCAGGTCTCCCTGAATCTTGCCGACGATGCCGAGTTAATGGCCCGGATGACGGATGCCCGATTCTCAACGGTATTTATCGGGATCGAATCGCCACATGCG